>NZ_JAFCUQ010000020.1:0-116079 GCF_049896625.1 Pseudomonas sp. TWP3-1 | reverse complement strand
GTGGTGGTGAAGTTTGGCGTACCGATAGCGACCATCACTGTGCCGGCAGAGGGCGGCACGACCACGCGTACATCGGATTTCAGCGGCTCAACGACTGCGCTTGGCGATTCTATCGAGTTCTGGCGCGGGAACACGCTGCTTGCCAAAGATATTCGAATTACCAATGGAACCTGGATGGCGAAGGGGATAAAGCTGGACGTGGGGCGTGATCAAAAGATAGATGTTCTCGTTCGGCAGGACGCTCATCAGAGCGAAGCGATTACTCGCACCGTGACGGTGGTCCCCGAGAAACTGATATTCGATGCGCCTCAGAACGGTCAAAACATCAGTGCTCAGATGTGGTTCTCAGGGGCGGGTGCGTTCCCGGGCGACAATGTCATCCTCAAGCGGGTGGGGGCGAATCACAACTTTACTCCCGTGCCAGTGAATGCGTTCGGTCAGTGGGCGACGCGGTTGCAACACAATATGGTCGCGACCGACAAGATCACCGCTTTCGCCCGAGCCGGTGCGGGGCTGGATTCTGCATTGGCTGACCAGATCACACCGAAATTGCTCTACACCACCGCCCCCCACTTCACCGAACCTCAGGCCGGCGACAGGACTGGCACCAAGCCGATTTGCAAAGGACTGGCCAGAGCAGGATCGACGGTTACCGTTGCTCAGTGGTTCAACGGCGCGAGCGTGCTGGCGACAACCGTGGCCGACGCCGATGGCCGTTGGGAGGTGCAAAGCACAGTGGCGTTGCCGGCTGGGGCGAATTGGATGCAGGCGCGCGATACGTTGGCCGGTCAACACTCCGAGTGGCGCAGGAGTGAGTATTTTGAGGTCAGGCCTGTATCCAGCAAATTCACTGCACCCACTGCCAATTTCCCGCGCAGAGGGCAGGATGTAAGCCTGTCACCAGCGATCTCCGGTAGAGGACTGTCGGGTGCTGTGGTTCATGTCTACAAGTCCGGAGCTGGAAACTCTCCATTAGGCACGTTCTTGGTGGGGCGTAACGGAACCTGGGAGGGGAGCCTGACAACGGTACTCCCGCTAGGGACGATAATATTTGAGACGCTGCAAGTTCGCGATGGTGCTAATTCCGAATGGACGCTGCCAGGAGCGCTCACGGTGAACGTTGTCGATGTGAAGGGGCGTCTTGGGACACCGGTGATCAGTGAACCCCTACACGATACGGTCACGTTACTGGAGCCAAACCCGAAGCTTGCCGGTAGAGGCTTTCCCGGTGCTTTGATTAAAGTCTATCTCGATAACGCCCAAACCATCATTGCCGAGACGCGTGTGAAGGCCGACGGCCAATGGGAAACCCGCTGCGACAGAGTTCTGGCGGCGGGAGCTCACAAGCTTTCGGCGCACCACGAACTCGATGGCGGCTCCGCTGGGTCCGGCTTTTGGGTCGACTTCAAGATCGGGCCCCAACCGCTGCCCCCGCTCATTACCAACATCCCTCTAGATGGTGACGTTCCGCATAATCTCGTACTGGAAGGCAAGGCTATGCCGGGCGCCAGGGTTAATCTTTATAAACACGGAATTCCTACCGTAATCGGAACCGGTATCGCCGATAAAGACGGAGTCTGGACGATAAAGTTGTATAACTTGCCGCTCGGTGAATTCATATTCAACGGAAAGACGGTGCATGGCACAGTGGAGTCGGGGTGGATGGCATCAGTGTTAGCAGTCAGCATACACAACTTCGGCTGACCATCGAGTCCTCCGATAACAGGCCCTCCCTCGAGGGCCTTTTTTTTGCTCGGGCGTGACCATCAAATAATAAAAACCCGACCAGCGGTCATAAAACCTGTCAGATCTGACAGTAGCCCCCTTCTGAAAATCAGCGCTAAATCAACGTGAAACGACAAACGCCCAGGCTCGCGTCCGTGGCCTTTGTTTTGCGTTCAAGAGGAAGTGTCTGAATGAAAGCATCGCAGAAGAGAGCCGTTGATCAATTGGTCAGGGCTGTATTGTTGCAAGGCAAAAAACGCCTGACGGTGCCGCGCAAGCTGGATGACTATCTCAAAACATCTCCCAGCGTGTTCGACGTGATCAAGCTCAGCGAAATCGAGCTGCAGAAATTCAATCTGACGCCCGCGCAAGCCAGGACCCTGTTGACCCGTGGCAGAGCGCTGGCGCTGAAGATCACCCGGATGTACCGCCAGCAGGAACTGCGTGCGGCGCCGCAATCGAGCGAAACACTGGTGGGAACGCTGCCGACCTACGATCAGATGTTCAACCCCACTGTCCACAAGGCGGCGCCACAAGGCAGCCCCGAGCACAAAGCCTCGACCACCGCTTATCTGCTCAGCCTGCGTGAATTTTTACGTGACTCGATCGAGTCCCACAAAGGTGATGGCGCCATTACGCTGGAGGAGCGCCGGCCAGATGTTGATCGGCTGTTGATTGATACTGCGGCGATCAACGAGGTGAAGTCCCGCGTCGACATCCACACCGGGATACTTGAAGAGATCCTCAAGAGCCAACTGCCCGAGCAGTATTCCACGCTCAAGGAGTTTCTCGGGCTGACACGTGTGGGCATGAGCATGCCCTACGAGGTGGATGCGATCGAGATATGGCATGTCGTGGCCCAAGTGGTGGAAAACGGCTCGCTAGGCACAATCGTTCGCTGGCTGGACGCCGATTTCCCTTATTTCACGCGTCCGGGTGGACGGGGGGCACGTGACCACATGGCCTGGCAACTGACCCTGAAAATGGGCCCGGAAGCCACAGCAATACAGCTGGGAAGCCCAGTGTTTCCATTGACCGCTGATCGGGCGCAGAGGTCTTTGCAAAGGGTCGATCCGCGCACGGGGTGCATTGATGCGGATCCGCAAAAAGCGCTCGACAACTTTTATCCGGATCACTATGGCAAGTTCATCATCGCTCTGCCGAGCCTGCAACGCTTGTGGCTGTTCAAGGGGGCCACGAGCCTCGATCAAGAGGGGGTGGACCGAGCGTTGGCGTGGGGTAGATTTCAGCCAAAACGGTCGGCTAACGTCCCCTCGATTGGCAGCCCTGGCGAGCTACTGACCGGTGAGACAGCCGGGGCACGTTACATCAATGGCGGAGAGAAACCGGCGATCGCGCACCAAACCGCAGTGATCGATGAACAGCATTTGCTGACGAATATCGGTGAGGCCCCGGCGACTCGGCTTGAAAATCGAACCGATCGTATCCAGCGCAAGCTGCGTCTGGATGAGATCATGCAATCACGCAGTCATGAGGTGGACAAGATGCTGATTGCCGCGATGAATGCCGAGCACCGCGGCGGGGCCAGTTCGTCCCTGTGGATCCGCCCCGGCACCCTGAGCTGCCTGGGACTGTTCTGGGAGCTGATCAATACTCACGGTTGCACCGCCGACGAGTGCGCCGCGCTGGTGGATGTGCTGTCGGTCTATGGCCAGAATGGAGAACGCCCGTTCTTTGATCAGGTTTACAACAAAGACCCACTCGTTGATGACGCCCTGATCATCAATGGTCGCCAGTTGGCAATTATTCCGGTCACCGCCGATGAGCAGCACATGGTGAACCTGATCCGCTCGGCGCTCGCTATCAACGGTGAAACCTACCGCTATCTGAGCACCATCATCGCCGAGGCCAAAGGAAAAACGACTTCCCTGGATTGCGATCTGCCTACGCTCACGGCGTTGTGGCGGCTGGTGTGGCTGGCTCGCATCAGCGGCCTGACACCGATCGAATACACGGCGCTGGCGCAAACCCTGGGCCTGACGGTTCAACTGGCGGCGGAGCCGGTGGTGTCCAATGCGGGTACCACGAACGGTGCGGATGTGTTGAGCGCAATTGATGCGCTGATGACCTGCGCACAGTGGGCCAGTGACTACGGTTTGTCGGCGTTGTGGTTGGTGCAGAACATCAATCCGCTTGTTGTCCCCACCGTATGGACCGAAAAACAGGACCAGTTTCTCCGGCAGTTGGCGAGCCAGGCACAGTCGGTGCTGCTGCAATCGGCAACACTGCTGGCCGCAGGCGCACCCGCACGTCACCCCAAAACCGAACAACTCATCGAATGGATACCGCTGCTGGAGGAGCTGGTGGACGATGACGGGGTGGTGAGAGGCGAGTACGACCAGACCGAAGAGCAATATCAGGCGTACGCCGGTGAAAAATGCGCCGCCATTGCATACGAGATTTATCCGGATCCTGATCCCGTGACTACGGCGAGCAGGGAAGCTTTGACGGCGCTGCTGCTATCGATTGTTCTGCGTTGCCGGGATGAACAACGCGCACTGGTTAAAGAAAACCTGGCGCACTATCTGGGTATCAATTCACTTCTGACCGGTGAGGTCCTGACCTGGGCTGAGGGACACCCCTACAGGTTTTTGGCACAGGCGCTGAGCATGCCGGAAGCGCGCGAGCGCTGGACCGTCAGGGCGGCGATGGACGAACCGGATCAGTTCCTGCGAATGCTTGGCGAAGTCGAGCGCCGCGCGCGGATCGCCGACAGGCTCAACCTGAGTCCAACGCTGTTGGAAATGGTCCTGGCAGGCGAAAACTATCAGTGGTTCAGCCTGGATAGTCGCCACGAAATCTCGATCAACAGCCTTTATTACCTGGCGCTGTTCGGTCGTATGGTGGAGCAGGCCGGGGAATCCGAAGAAAAGCTGCTCGACTATCTCGCTGCGGTTAATCTTATCGATCCGGGCCTGAGCGAAGATGCGCGCCGACTGGTGCGCGATGCGGCTGCCGACAAACTCGCGCGGTTCTTCGGCTGCGGCATCACGCACGTGCTGACAGTTGTGCGCCATCTCAAGGGCGACGTCCAGGACAGCGACCAGTTGCCACTGCTGCAAACGCTACGAGAACTTGATGTGTTGCTGCGCACGCTTGATCTGGCGAGCAAGGGACTGGATGCCACGGCTTCGGTCAGCCTTGGCAATCTGAATTCGCTGGATAGCCAGGCGCAATACGCAAATGCCGCGAAGCATTCGCTGGAAAGCTACCAGCGTTTCACTGAGTCGAAAACGCAACCGGAAACGGGCGAGGCTGGCCAGAGCTACACAACGGTGTGCAAGGTCGACAACCGGTATCTGATCGCCAAAATGCCCTTGGAGGTCGCAGAATTTGAGCTGCACTTACGCGACTTCAACGGCCGTCCCCTCAAGGGCGTGCCGATTCAGTTCAATACCGATCTGGGCGTCATCCTCACCCCCGAAGTCAAGACAGATGACCAGGGGCGGGCGGTCGCGCATTTGCACGCCGGGAAAACGATGGGCGCGGCCCATGTGTTTTACAACCTGCTGCTCAGCGATCCGGTGCACGGTCCCACGGTAACAATCGGTCCTGATATGGATTCCCTGAGATTCGACCCCGAGCGCAGCTCGAGACTCAAGACAATTCCACCGCTTCGTGCAGGCAAGTTGGAAGAAATCAGGTTGTTCGCCCAGTTAAACGACGGTTACAACAACCTGGTCAGCAATTTTCCGGTGGAGTGGCGGACCACGCGCGGGGAAATACGCCCACGCCAGACGGTCACGGACAAGGATGGGATAAGTTCCGTGTGGGTATCAAGCCTGTCTGCGGGCACAGCCGAGTATTCCGTCGGCCTGATCGATGGCTCCCATGTCATGAGCTTTGCTGATGAGCTCACGTTCAAGGACACACCACAGATTGCTGGTATCCCATTTGTTACCACCGTGGCGATGGCTGGCGAAAAGTTGCTGGTGAGGTGCAAGGTAGCCGGTCTCGATGGGGAGCCTGTGGAGCGTGCGGTGGTTTCATGGTGGACGGAGCCTGCGACGACGGCAGAAGATGTGCCCACCGATCCAGCAGGGGTCTCCTTGTTTACCGTGTCCAGCCCTGTAGCCGGCCCGCTGACAATCTTCGCCATATTGGGTAGGGATCCCCGCGTCGAACTCACTGTCGAGGTGTTCGACCACGCAGTGATCAACGCTTTCCTGGCTAAACCGCCGATTGCGGTAATCGGTGCAAGCCGAACCCTTGTGTGGCTGGATGTGGCGAATAAGTCTGGTCCGGATGGCACCCTCATCGAGCATTATCCGGTCAAGTGGGAAGACGATTCACGTCCCGGTGTCATCGAGACCGTCCTCACCGATAAGCAAGGTCGTTCGGTCTATCCATTCGAGGCGAAAGCGGTCGGTACGTACACCTTGACCGCGACCCTTCAATATCATCCGACCGAGGTGAAAACCTTCACGGTTGAAGCCATCAAAGCCTTTGGATGGACCGTCAATCTGTTCACTTTGAGACCCGGCGGTGGCGAGGACCGTATGCAGATCCTGCCTCTCGGGCCGGGTCGCCTCGATCTGCTCCGAGGCATGCAATACCGGATTGAATTCACGCCCGATGATGCCGCCTATCTCCATGAAAGTATCGGCGCTGGGGGATGGAGTTCCCAGTACTCAACCAAAGCACTGGCCATGGTCTTCAATCCGCCAATGGCCCAGCGCTTTGCTTACGATCAAGCCAAACCTCACGTCATGAACCTCGTGACGGGTGACGTGCGCAACGGCGATTTCCAGATCAGTTTGCATGCCGATCCGCTACCCCTCCCCCTGGTGCTTCCAGGAAGCCTGAGAAAGCGACCGCTCACGCGTCGCACACCGAAAAAATCTTGAGTTGACCCATTGCTCACCGCACCTGCGGTCGAATCACCATTACGCGCCAGGGAGAAAACAATGCCTACGTCCGGTAGTTTTTCGTTGAAGGAAAGATATTTGAGGGTAATGGTCAACGTGGTAGTGGCCAATCAGATGGCGCCCGGCTACATCGCTGCTCCTACCACGCAAGCGTTGAGCGACAGGCTGCTGACTGACGTTGAGGACACGGCGCAGACGCGGGCCTCCGAGGTGTCCGCGACGGTGCGCACTCTGCAGCGGTATATCCATGGCGCTCTCACCGGCCTGGAGAGCGGATACGCAAACGTCCATTTCAATTCCGACGATCGAAATTACTGGTGGACGATCCTGAGCGATTACAGTTCGTGGTCGGCCAATGTGCTACTCAAGGACCATGCGTCCAATTACATCGAGCCGGCATTGCGTCTGAACAAGACCCAGCTGTTTCGAACAATGGAAGGCGAGTTGATGCAGAGGCGCCTGACGGATGCCTCGGTACAAAATGCGGTGCTGACCTATATCGGCAGCTTCGAAAAACTCAGCAATCTGGAGGTGTTGAGCGCTTACATCGACGGCACTGCAAACCGCGATGCGCCTTACTACCTGGTCGCAAGAAGTCGCTCGCAGCCGGTCGATTATTACCTGCGCAAGGTCAAGGTCGAGGTGGACGAACACAGCACAAAGCTCAACCCGGCGCACTGGGACGAATGGGAACACTGCAACATCAACACCGCTGGCAAGGTTATCGACATCCGCTGTGTGATATGGCTTGGCCAGGTGGCATTGGTCTGGTGTGAATGGATTGATCGTCAGGTTGATGGCAATGGTGTGGTGCAGTCAGCCTGGACATTGAAGATCAAACTGGCGTTCAAGTCGGTAGACAACATATGGTCCAACGCGCGGGAGCTGCACAGTCAACAGTTTGAATCGGACGTTTCGAATGGTCGGCTGATGGCTGTCTCTGATGGTGATGGCAGTCCGCGCGATGATCGGCTGCGGGTGTTTTATACCGACCGTCTCAGTGCTGACGGGAGTGGTGCACCGGGCGGGGTGGAAATTCATAAAGTGCTCGATCATTTGGGGCGAGAGGTCGAGGAAGACATTTCCATCTCGTTGCTGATGGCGTGGGCACGTTTCAAGAACCGCAACGCTGTGCAACAGAAAGTGGTGCCCGACGATTATCCAAAAATCGAAATTGTCCCCGCGATCCCTCCTGTCGACACGATCGGCAAAAGTCAGTCGGTTGACGCCGTCTTCAGCCACGAACAGCTGGCGGACGGCAGGATGTCAGATGTGCTGCGAATTCGCGGAAGGTGCACTGCGGTAGAGGAAACCGCACGGGTTTTGCAGCGTTTGTCGATCAAGTGGCAAGCGCGTCATGCTCTCACCTCTACCGATGTCAGTATTCAATACGCCGGTGACAAGCAAATCACGATCAGCCTGACGACGCGGCGCGAACCAGGCAAGGCTCATACCGTACGCCTGCCCCAGGGCAAAACCGACTACATCGTCATCAAGACTATCGCCATTGCTGATTTCAAGGAGACATCGACAGGCAGCCGGGTCTGGGAGGCGCAAGCTGGTGCAGACCTTACTGACGCTGCAGTGCAATATCTGTTAGCAAGAACCGCGGAGGAGATTCGCGCCGGCGCCGGTTTTTCCGTCGACCCGCTCGGTGATGCGGTCGTCAACCACGACAACCTGATTGCACAGAAAATTCTTTATAAGGCGGTGCCGTTCAGCATCGGCTGGACGAATGCGTCTCCTGAACACCCGCTCCCGACGACATTCACTGCTCCCCTGGACGGGAACGTGGCAACACCCTGGGTCACTTACCCGAGCCCTGCTTATACCGTTGACATTCCCTACCCGGTGGATTTCATCGCGGATGGCAACACTCTGACGTTCAATGTGACGCTGAAAGGCCGGCCGAAAACCTACCTGACCCCGACCATCGGCGAAACCAATACTCAAGGTGCGCAATTTCTCAGCTTCAACGACAGCACTCAGGCGCTCAAGCATCTGCGCCTGAATTCCCAGATCGGTGCCGTTCTCACCAGTCGCGCAGCGATATCGATGGGCGCGTTACTGGATTTGGACACTCAGCACACACCGGAACATCCCCTGCCGGACGGTACCCTCGAACGTAATGGCCCGTTTGACGGTTGCAACGGCCGGTATTTCTGGGAACTGTTTTTTCATTTGCCGCACATGGTGTCCTCGCGTCTGACAGCAGAAGGTCGTTACCAGGAAGCCCAGAACTGGATTGGGTATATTTTCGATCCGCTGGCACCGGCAGAGGTGAAACGGGGCGGTGACCGCTCGCTGCTTGCAAGGCCGCGTTACTGGCGCTGCCGTCCGTTGAAAATCGAGGATCTCGATTGCGCATCTGAGCAGTTGGCGACGGACGATCCGAACGCCATCGGTTATTGCGCCCCGATCCACTTCATGATCGCAATTTTTCTGCAATACATCCAAAGGCTGATCGAAGAGGGCGACGACCTGTTCCGACGGCTTGATTACGACAGCATGGTTCGCGCCGGGCTGGTGTACAGCAAGGCCTTGCGCATGATCGGCGAACAAACCGCAACGCAAACGGCCAGTACCTAGACGCCGAAAACGCTGGAGCAGTTGCTGACGGCAACCAAAGGTCGGAATGCGCTCAAAGCGTTTGAGGCCGGGCTTAAGCTTTCATTGGCCGACATACCTTTATCGATGACAGGTCAACTGCATCAGGATCTGACCGGTAGCGACGTGTTCAAGCCCGGGGTCAACCAACGCCCCGCCCAATTGTCGGCGTTGCTCAAATCGCGTCTGGATCACTTGCGCTCGAACCGCACGATAGAGGGGCACGAGCTGACCCTGCCGATTTTTTCAAGGATGGGGGATCCGAAGGAACTGCTGATTGCTCAGGGTAACGGGACCTTGGGCACCTCACGCGGCGTCGGTGGGCAGATACACATAGTCCCCTACAGATTTCAAACGGTTTTCGACCTCGCGTTGGCCATCGTCGACTATCTGGCGCAGCTGGAGGACCAACTGCGCAATTGGCTGGAGATGCGTGACCGCCACGAGCTCGAAGAATTAATGCAGAAACGGGCCATCGAGTTGGCCGACTATACCCGTTCGATACATCAGGCAACGATTGCTCAGCACGAGAGCACGATTAATTCCTTGCGTCAGAGCGAAGGCATGTTCAACGAACGAGTGCAACATTACGAACGCTTGGTCAGGGAGGGGGTGTCGGCGGGCGAGAACAGGGTTATCGAAAAGAACCGTGATGCACGTCAGATTGCCAAGAGTGCTGCCGCTCTTGAGTCAGCCGGAGCGTTCCTGGATTTAGTCCCCAGCATTTATGGGACCTCCTGGGGTGGCTTCAAGATGTCAGCGATCCCCTACACGGGCGCTCGCTTGCTGCAGATGATCGCCGAAGAATGGAGAGGTGAAGCCGAGGAGGCCGGCATCAACGAGGCGTACCGTCGGCGCGCCGAGGAGTGGGCGCTCGAGCACCGTCAGTCTCAGGCACAGGTGCGGGTGTTGCGCGAGCAGGTGGCAGCTCAGGAGCACGCGATCAGGGCGGCCAGGACCAGCCTTGAGCAGGCCGACGTCGCCAATACCCAGGCCAAGGAAATTTACCGGTTCTACAAGGGCCGCGCGACTGGCCCGGATCTGAGCAACTGGGTCTTGGGGCAGTTGAAATCCTTGCTCTATCAGGGCTATGACCTTGCATTCGATCAATGCAAGCGCGCAGAACGGTCTTGGCAGTACGAGAAGGGCGACTTCGATGCCCGGTTCATCCGCCACGATACGTGGAATGACACCCGCCATGGCTTCACCTGCGCTGCTGCATTGAAACTGAGTCTGTTTCAGATGGCTGCCGCACGAATCCAGAGCAATGAACGTCAGATAGAACTGACGAAGACGTTTTCCCTCAAGCAGTATGTGCCGGCGGCCGATTGGGATAATTTCATCCGTAGCGGGATTTTGAAATTCCATCTGACGGAAACTGCCTTCGCTGAGGACTTTCCCGGCCTCTATTGCCGGCAGCTATTCGGGATCACATGCACCTTTCCCGGATTACTCGGCCCTTACGAAAATCTTTGCGCGACCATGACGCAAATCAGCAGTTCTACAATGCTGACCGCGGACATCAATACCTTCCTGTACTTGCACGATGGAACCGGCACACCCGGCTCCATGGTAGTGAACCTGCGCCCTCATCAGCAGATAGGCTTGTCTTCGGGATTGAACGATACCGGTGTTGTCGATCCGGTACCCAGTGACCGTCTTATGCCTTTCGAGGGCACTGGCTGTGATGCTGACTATGAGTTGAAGTTTGCCAGACCTGACACTCCGAGCCAGCGCACTTTTCTGGATTCACTGACTGACATCATTTTGAAGGTGGACTATCGCGCCCGTTCTGGTGGCTCGCTTTTCGAGGCCGCAGTCGAAGCCGTGCTCGTACCACCTCCGCCCCTGCCTCTGAAAAAACGCGCAGCAGATCGCGCCGGGAAGACACCGTCATGAACTTCAACTTTGTGAGTAATGGTGCTTTTATCGAGCAATTGAAGGATTGGCTGAGCAATGACCTGGGTGCGGTAAACCACTACCTCGAAACATGGCACGGCGATCCGATCAACTTGTTGGCTGCCAAAAACCAGGGAGAAGCCTGGCAAGTATTATTGCTCCCGGACAAGCCGGTACCCTGTGTGGGCAAAGCGGAGTATCGGCTGCGTTTCTGGTACGAAGTCAAAGGTCTGGATGCTGGCAAGTACGGAACTGTCCAAATCTCTGGCGATAAGTCAGGCGTCACTCCCCTGACACTCCATAACTCACGCAGAAAGTCACGAAAGCAGAAACGAACTTCCGACGGTCCCGAGGCCGTCGAGTTGACCGAGTATGATCACAAACTGGTGATTGTTGAGGGTGAGGAGAAAATCGAACTCCGCGTTATCAGTCCGTCGAATGAATTCTCAAGTTCTGGCGCCGTGCGTTTCACCCTTGCCGAAGTGCTATTGGAGCTGGAGAACCTGGTGCTGGAAGGTTTGACGGTCGACGGCATCACTCAAGTCCGCAATCGGGCACTCGTGTGCATCGGTGGCAACCATACGGTTGCATTTAACGTAGAAGCCAAAAATGCCTGGGCCGGGACGGAAGCCGCACTGGTAGTGACGGATGACCCCGATAATGTTCTGCGCGCTTCGCCTGCGATGGAGCACTATCAACCGATTAATCACACCTGGCAGCTCTCCTGCGCGGATACGCGCGCGGACGTGCATTTCACGACCAAGCTGGCCATACGCAGCAAATACACTGCCGAGCTCTACCCTTTGCGTCTGGTTTGCGGACATTTTCGCCTGTATCTGCATGTCGTCGAAGAATCTGAGTACTTCCCGGTTATCGACCTCAACCAGTCGGGGCAACTGACGGTGGAAGTGCGATCGCATTTCACCCAAATGGCGTTGGCCAACCGTGAGGTTGTTTTCAAACTGGACGATACGGTTTTATTGACGCAGAACTCGGATGCGCTAGGCAGGGTAACGTTTTCCTATACTCCGACGACAGTCGGCGACAAGCACATCATCGCAAGCGTCTCCAGCTTCTACAGACCGGACCTGGCCGTATACACGTTCATCGTCCAGCCGATCCAAAGAGATCCATGGACGACTGCCAAAGTGAAACTGGATCTGCTTGGAGAGCTTGACTGGGATAGCGGGACAATTTACCTCAATCGCGGTGCTACCCATGATCTCGAGCTGCTGCTTGCAGACAATATTCTGGACACGACCGATGTAACGATGCAGTCCGAAAGCGTTGTCACGCCTGGGGAAGTCGGTGTTTTTTTTACCCCTGATATTAACCATACGCAGCAAGTCGTCGGGAATAGCGCGTCGTGGCGACTGGCTTGCGAAAACCGCAGGAATGGCGAGTTCACGGTGTCGCTCAAGTGCGTGAAATTGCTCGAGCCCTCTCCCCGGCTGACAGTGGATCTGGACCACAATTGGAAAGAGATCGTCGAGCCAAAGGTGTTGACCAGATTTCCTGTGGAGGGGGGGACCGACGTTCGGTTTTCCGCCCTGATCCAATCGCGAGTTCCAGGCGTGGGAGGCCTTCCAAATGCGCTTACTCACTGGAGTGACAACGGTGCAGCAGAAGTTCCGGAACTGGCGGGTCCTGCCGGGAACATCATTAAGGCGTTCGAACCAGGCGCCGCCGGCCCCGCATGGGCCAGTGTAAAAATCGCCAATCCATACGATAAAGTCGATTGCCTGCACCGATTTGACTATACGGTGTATGACGAGAGCGTTTGGGCCCTACTGGCAGAGTTGACGCTTGGTGGTCGCAAGCAGGGCTCCGTGGGACTGCTGTGCTTTCGCAATACCGACGCAGTAGAACTGAAAATCATGCCCCTCGGCGAGCTCCTGATAGGCGAAGTCATCTCCGTAGAACTGAGCAGTGAGTCTGGGGCTGATCTGCAATTTGTAATGGAACCTGAAGGGGCCACGCCACGCGAGATGACCGCGGAGGGGCTGACCTACATGGTCAGTTCTACCTCGTCGATCAGCGCCATGTTCCAAGTGCGAGTGAACCACCATTGGTTGGATCCGGACTTTAAACTCGACCCTGATGAGCAGGTGGGGAGATTGCTCTCGAAAGTGCTGGCGGAAGAAGCGACCCTCACATTTGACGACCGGGTTTTGCTTGCCGGAGATTCGATTTGGGCCTGCCTTGGCGGGCGCCACGGGCTGCGAATAGTGCCTCTGCCAGATAGCCCGATGGTCGGACTCAGGATGACCGCGCAGTTGCAAGTTGGCGACGATCTGCAGATGAAACTGACGGCCGACAATCAGCTCCCCGTCCCAGGCTCCGGAAAGGACTGGGACCTCGACGCCCGCGCCAGCACCCAGGAAGGCAATCAAGGCATTGAGTTGACTCTCGAAGATAAGTTTTTCAGCTACCCGGTGTACGGCGTGCCGCTGGATGACAACCGAACTGTTTCGCATGTCGAGCAACCTCATCTCGACTTGCAGGTGAATGAATCAGTTCGGCTGTATCTGAATGCCACGTCGTATTACTCCAATCTGCCAGTGGTGGGCGTGCCGGTGACATTTGTGAATGCCGGCGATGTCAAAACGTCCAGCACCAATGAGGCGGGCGATGCCCAGTACGCGTTCAAGGCCCTCGCACCGGGAGAATTCCAGGTCCTCGCTACGGCCCTAAGCCCTTATGATGCAACGCCCCCAGTCAAGACCTTCACCCTCAAGGTCATTGGAACCAGCCAGAACGTCACTCCATCCATTCCCACCGTGTCGAAAAAGAACAAGGACAAAGTCATGCCAGCCAAAATCAAGGGACAACGTGCTACGGATGGGATTATTGAGGTATTCGATCCTGCGTATCATCCTGAAGTCGGACAGTCCGTGCGTATGGCCGTCAGAGTAGCCAAGCGCACTCGCATGCCTGCGGAAAACGTGAGTGTGCTGTTCGAGACCCAGCCAGGGCAGAAGCAGGTGCGAGTGGTGACTGATAGCGACGGGAAGGCAGAGTTTGTCTACAAGGCCACGGCGCAGGGGAAAACGCAGGTGACGGCATTGGTTGAGGGCAGTAAGTCGAGGGCTGCCTCACATACCTTCGAGTTTCCGGTGGTGAAGGCAGGTATCTGGGGCGACGCCAGCCTTACGCTCAATACAGATACAGCTAACGCGGCGGTCTGGGGAGCGAAAAGTGTGTTTCCACGATCGGCGCAATCTCACGCCGTCACATTGAAAGTCGCTGCGGATAGTGAGTTATTGAAATATCAATTTCGGTTGGGCGTCGTTGGCGAATCGTCGGTGACTGAGTTGGGCATTACTAGCGTGAGCCCTGCGCCGGGCCAGCCATTGTCAATAACTGGCTTGGGGTTGAGTTGGACATTTATCACCAACGCAACCGCCGGGGGGACTTACTTCCTGGTACTGTCGGCGGACAAACTGATGAATCAGTCTCCTGCAAATCATATCTCTCTGGGGCCAACACCGCCCGCTCCGGCATCGAAGCAAGTTAAAAAGCGCCGGCCTTCTTCCAAGTGAGATAGCGCGTCACCAGCTCTGGCCCCAACGCCTCGGGCGGGGCCTGCACCACCGCAACACCCTGAGCACTCAACCGCTCATGCTGTTGCGCGCTGGCGTTGAGATAGTCGACATTGGCGCAGTACGTCAGTGCGTCGTCCAGCGTTTGCACGGGTTGCTGGCGCAGGTCGTCGAGCACGGTTTCGCGCAGGCTCGCGACCAACACGCGGTGCTGTTCACTCAGGCGTTTTACAGCGCTGAGCAGTTCTTCATCGTCGTCATCACGCAGGTTGGTCACCAGCACCACCAGTGCCCGACGTTTTTGTCTGGCCAATAATTGAGTCACCGCCGCCGGGTAATCGGCGGGGCGTTGCGTGCTTTCGAGATCGTAAACGCTGTTGAGCAAAACCTTTAGTTGGCCGCTGCCTTTGACCGGTTCGAGGTAGCGCGGCTGGTCGCTGGCAAAAGTGCAAAAACCCACCGCATCCCCCTGACGCAGCGCCACATAACTGAGCAGCAAACACGCATTCAACGCATGATCAAAATGCGCCAGCTCGCCATCCTGACTGCGCATCCGTCGCCCGCAATCGAGCATGAAAATAATCTGCTGATCACGCTCGTCCTGATATTCCCGGGCGATCGGTGTGCGATGGCGGGCGGTGGCTTTCCAGTCGATCTGGCGTTGGCTGTCGCCTTCGCGAAATTCACGCAGTTGGTGGAATTCCAGACCCTGACCGCGACGCTGGCGCTGACGTACGCCGAGCTGGCTGAGCCAGTTGTCGACCGCCAATAACTGGCCGCCGTACAGGCGGGCAAAGTCGGGGTAGACGCGGGTTTGGTCGGTGATGTTCAGCAGGCGTTTGCCCGACCATAAACCCAAGGGGCTGGGCAGGTTGATTTCGCAGTGATTGAACGTGAAGTGCCCGCGTTTGAGTGGGCGCAGGCGATAGCCGATCAGGCTGCGTTGGCCGGGTTGCAGCTCGGTGGAGAGCGGCAGGTTTTCGAAGCTGAGGCCGTCGGGTACGTGATCGTAGATTTGCATGGCAAGCGGTTGCGCGAAATCGTGTTCGACTGCCAGCCGTACTTCGCTCCAGCGACCGAGTGCCAAGCTGCCGGGCATCTGCCGTTGCACGCGCGGCGAGGGCAGGCGTTTCAGGCGTACGGCGTCGAGCGTTGCCAGCGCCAGCAATGCGAGGAGCAACCCCCAGTTGATCGACAACAGCGTTGCAGGCACCTCGATATCCAGCGCCTGCAAACTGCCGAGCACAATGCCGATGGCCAGCAGGATCGCCAGCCAGATCAACAACAGCCGCGAAGGCTTCATGGGCGCACAATTCCTGCGGCGAGGGAGCTTGCTCCCGCTGGGCTGCGAAGCCGGCCCAACATTTCTGACAAGGCGAAGAGCTTGCCAGCGCTGCGCACTGGAGCGGGAGCAAGCTCCCTCGCCACAAGGTTTGTGTTTGACATGGGGGACTTCACAGCCGCGGTGCCGGGATTTGGTCGAGCAATTGCTGCAATACCTGATCGACTTGCAACCCTTCGATGTCCAGCTCCGGGGCCAGGCGTACGCGATGGCGCAATACGGCCAGTGCGCAGCCTTTAATGTCATCGGGAATCACGAATTCGCCACCGCGTAACAAGGCGCGCGCGCGGGCGCAACGCACCAGTGCGATGGAGGCGCGCGGCCCGGCGCCGAGGGTCAGGCCCGGCCAGGTGCGGGTGCTGCGCGCCAGACGCACGGCGTAATCGAGCACTTGATCGTCGAGCGGCAAATCACTGGCAATACGTTGCAGAGCCTGCACGTCTTTGGCCTGCAACACCGTGCGCAGCGGTTGCACGTCGAGCATGTCGGCACGCGTCGAGCGGCTGACCTGACGCACCATGTCCAGTTCCTGATCGGCGTCCGGGTAGTCCATGCGCACCTTGAGCATGAAGCGGTCGAGTTCGGCTTCCGGCAGTGGGTAAGTGCCTTCCTGTTCGATTGGGTTTTGCGTGGCGAGCACCATGAACGGTTGCGCAATCGGCAGTGCCTTGCCTTCCAGTGTCACCTGGCGCTCTTGCATCGCTTCGAGCAGCGCGGCTTGAGTTTTCGCCGGGGCGCGGTTGATCTCGTCGGCCAGCAAAAGGTTGGTGAACAGTGGGCCTTTGCGCAGTTTGAACTGCTCGGTTTTCAGGTCGTACACCGCGTGACCGGTGACATCGCTGGGCATCAGATCCGGGGTGAACTGGATGCGTGCGAACTCACCACCGAAGCAACGGGCGAGTGCGCGCACCAGCAACGTTTTGCCGAGGCCGGGAACGCCTTCGAGCAGCACATGGCCGCCGGCAATCAGCGCGGTCAGCACGTCGTCGATCACGCTGTTCTGACCGATCAGCGCCTTCTGCAATTCGCCGCGTACCGCTTGTGCGAGTTGGCTGGCGCGCTGACGCTGCTGTGCAACGTGGCTCGGCGAGCCGGGTTCGATCTCACTCATAAAGCGTTCCTCAAGGTTTGCAGGTGGGCGACCTGGCGGCAGAATTCTGCGCTGGGCAAGCGCTTTTTCGGCGCCGGGCTCAGGGCCTGGCTGATGGCGCGGGTCGGTTGCCGGGTCAGGCGCGACAGCACCAGCCATTGTTCGGCAACGTTCAATTGGTCGAATCCGGGATGTCGATGACGGGCGCGGCGCAAGACATCTTGCTGCAAGGCTTGCAGCAGCGTGTGCTGGCCGTTGTGCCGCAGGATGAAATCGGCACTGGCGCGCAGGTGCTCCATCAGTTGGCGACGGCCGCTCGGTGCGGGTACCTGAACCGGGCCGTGGCGTACGCCGACGTGCCACAGCCACAGGCCGATCAACGCGAGCAGGGCGACGATGGCTTGCGGGAAGTTGCGCCAAAGCAGAGTCAGCAGACTGTCGTGCTCAGTGTTGAACAGCAGCGTGACGTCGGTATCGGCGCTCAGATACCAGAGCAGCCAGGCGTTGTCGTGCTCGGCGATGGCGGCGCTTTTCCACAGCTCGGCATCGGTGACCACGGTGATCGAGCCGAGGCCGTAGGCCAGTTGCATCATGTGCGTGGCTTTGGCGCTGTTGGCCCAGGCCTGGGCAAGGTTTTTCGGGTCGTCGAGGTGGAACGCGGGATCGAAACCGGCGTAGGCGGGCGTGTCTTCGTCTTCCAGATACAGCTTGGTCAGTTTCGGGTAGAGGTCGTTGCCGGCATCGGCGGGTGGATCTTTCAGATCCTTGCTCATGGATTGATGCAGTTGCACGCGGTCGAGCAGCAGATCGTTGCTCTGCCCGGTTTTTTCATCCCAGATCGATTCGGCGACGAACACCAATCGGCCGCCGGCGCGTGCCCAGTTCAGCACTTGATCGACTTGGCGCGGGGGCATCCGCGAGCGGTCGTTGAACAGCAATAGCGTGTGTTGGCGCGGATCGATGTCGGGCAGCACGCTGAGGCTTTCGGCGTGATCAACCTTGAGGCCGCGCTCACGCAGGAACATCTCCGCCGCCAGATAAGGATTGGCCTGCGCGACGGGCGAGGGGCCGTGGTCGATAACTTCTTCGTAAGGCGTGGCCTTGAGGTAAAGGAAAACGCTCAAAGCGCCCAGCAGCGCAATGAGCAATGCGCCGACGATCCACAGCGTGCGCCGGTTCAACGGGCGGCTCCGGGGCCGAACAACGCGCGCCAGCCGTTACACAATTCTTCGCGCAGATGCGCCGCTGGCACTCGATGTCCGTACGCCATGTTCTGCCAGTGGCCGGTGAGGTTGCGGCTGAAGGCGAGCAGTTCCGGGCGCTGCAATTGTTCGACATGCGCCAGCATCTGACTTTCCGTGTCGGCGGGTTTCAACGTCATGTCGAAGTCGCGCAGCAAATGGCTGAGCAGCCCGCGATAGAGCAGACCCAGTGCCGCCCGAGGTTCGGTGTGCCAGAGTTGTTCGGCGTGGGCGGCGATGTCGGCGGGCAAGGTATCGCGGTTCAGATCGAGACCAAAGGCTTGTTGGGGAGCCGGTCTTTTCACACGCTCGGGCAAGCGTGGACGGCGGCTGACAAACGCTCGCACAAACTCGCGGTAGCGCCAGATCAACCAGCCGAGCGCAGTAATCACCGCACCCCACAGCAGTATTTCAATCACCCTGGCCAAGCCATCAAGATGCTTGCCGTCGAGCCAGTCGAGCAGGGTTTTCAGCCACTGTGGCGCTTCACCTGCTTTGCCTGCCTTGGCCGGGGTCGCCGGATCTTCGCCAAAACGATAACGGGTGACGGTTTCCTTGTTCTTGAACGGCGGCTGTTCGAGCACTGCCTTGATGCTGTCGCGCGACGCCTGACTGGTCAGCGGCTGGTGCAAAAGTCGTGGGGCGTCCGGCGCAATCGCCGGTTCATCGGCCCATGCCGACGGCACGCCTGGCAGCAGCAGGCACACCACCAACAGCAAACCGAGTGCGCTGCTGTTCAGGCGCTGACGCAGACGGCGGAACACCAGCTCGATGTCCCACGCCTCCAGCAGCGTGCGCCGGTTCAGGTAAAGGCTGAATCCGCAGGCGACGTAGATCGGCTCCCAGATCACCAGCACCAGCGCGTAGAAGACGTTGGTCAGGTGTTCCAGCCAGCGCCACTCGTGGTCGGCGGCGAGGATCAGGCTTTGCCAGTCCCAGTCGGTTTCGATCTGCTGCGGCAGGAGCATGTAGAACAGCACCATCAGGCCGATCCACAACGCGCTTTCCAGATGCGCACCGATCACCGTCAGCCATTGCGCGGCCCCGGCATTGCGTTGCAGCAAGACTTGCAAACGTTGCTGGCGCGCGTTGCCATCGAGCCCTTCGAGTTGCAGCACTGGCAACAGAAAGCTGCGGCTCAGGCTGAAGCGGCGCCAGGTCAGGCTAGCGAGCAATTGCGGCCTGAGCAGACGCGGCCATTCGCGCAACGCCTGTTTCAATGTGGGCGTTTCACCGAACAGGGATTTGGACAGGATGTACAACGGCAAACGTTCGTAAGCCGGTTTCAGCCACCAGAAGATCAACAGCGCCAGCGACGGCGATTCCCACAACAACGCAGTCAAAAGAGCGAACAGCGGCAAAGTGACAATCGCCCAACTGGTCATCAACAGGCGCCGATGCTGCTGACTCATGAGCACACCCAAGTCCATGGCTTCCCAGGATGTGCGCGGGCGGATCACCACGGTCGCATCACTCAGGCGCATGGCGAGTCCTTCCGGCGAACAGCAGATACATCGCCACGCTCAGCCAAAGGCCGGCACCGACCAAATACTTGGTCAGCGGAGTGACTGAAGTGCGTGACGACCAATACGCCTCGATAAACGCCGCGATCAACAGAAACAGCATGACCCCGCACACCAGCAACACACTCTGGCGTGCCGCGAGCCTCAGCGCCTCGCCACGCGTCAGCCGCCCCGGTGCAATCAACGCCCAACCGAGTTTCAAACCTGCCGCACCGGCCAGCGCAATTGCAGTCAGTTCGAACGCACCATGCCCGATCACGAACGACCAGAACGTCTGGCCAAAACCGATTTCTGTCAGATTCCCGGCCACCGCGCCGATCATCAAACCGTTGTAGATCAGGAAAAACGCGCTGCCCACGCCCGCCAGCAATCCCCCGGCGAAGGTCTGAAAGGCAATGCCGATGTTATGCATGATGTAGTAGCCGAACATCACCCAGTCTTCACTGGCGGCACGTTCGGCCGAGCGCCCGAGATGGCCGGCGACCGGGTCGTACATGCCTTGCATCTCGCGCACCTGATCGGCGGGGATCAGGTTGTAGATCAGCTCCGGGAACAGATAAACCAGCACACCGAAACCGATCAGGCTGCCAAAAAACAGCACAGCGGAGGCGAGCACGAAGCGCCATTCTTCGCGCACCAGTCTGGGAAAGCCACCGAGAATGAAACCCAGCAGATTGGCGCCGAGTTGGCTGCGATGCCGGTACAGCTGCTGATGGCCGCGCAGGACTTGCTGCTGCAACGAGTCGATCAGAAAACTGCTGTAGCCGCGTTCCTGCGCCAGAGCCAAATGCTGGCAAAGTCGACGATAGGCCTTGGGAAAAGCGGCGACTTGCGCCGTGTCCTTGCCGCGCTCGAGACGTTCGAGAGCCAGCGCAAAACGCTCCCATTCGGCCTTGTGGCGATTTTCGAAAAGGCTCTGCTTCATGTCGGCCCCAACAGGCCACGGGCGATGCCGTTGAGCTCGGCCACGGCTTTTGGCGCGCTGATGTGCAGCGGCTGGGCGAGCAGGGCGGCGAGTTCTTTGACTCGCTCGGGCGACAACTCACTCTGGCGCTCGGCGAATCCGAGCAGCGCGCGTTGTTCGCTCAACGTCAGGGGAATCGGCGAGCGCCGAGGTTCGGCTTCAGGCAATTGTGGACGGCTGAGCGGGCGCTCGCTGTAAACCACCAGCGTGCCGGCGGCGATATCGCCAAGGCGTTTAAAGGCTGGATGTTGCAGGCAACTGATTGCGCCGAGGAAGTAGCCGAACGGCATCAGGTCAACGAAGCGCAGCAGATTGCGCAGCAGCGAAGCCGACCAGCCGACTGGCGTGCCATCGTCATGCACCACGCGCAGGCCCATGCATTGCTTGCCCGGCGAACGCCCCTGACGCAGCACTTCGAACAACACCATGTACCACCAGCTCACCGCGAACAGCAGTAGCGAGCCGAGTCCGAGGCCGAGTTTGCCGAGCAACGCCAGTGCGATGAACAACACGCCGAGGATGATCCCGCGCAAACCCAGATCAATCGTGAAGGCCAGAGCGCGCACCATCAGCCCGGCCGGACGCAGCGGCAGGTCGATGCCTTCCGGCGTTTCGACCTGGTGCCGCGTGTCCAGCGGCGTGATCAGCGGTGCTTTCCCTGGCGGTGCTGTGTGCTCGAGCATGGTCTACCTGAAAGGTTGCCGGATCGGATACGAGTGCGACCGATGCTAGCAGCCTCACGGGGGGAAACGACATAACTATGTAATACACAGCGTTCAACCAACTGTGGCTGAATGATGCTGCGCTGGCCGCGACACCGCCCAAGCGCCTAGACTTCGCCGATCTTCAGTTCAGGAACCGCCCGTGACTTCCATCTTCTGGTACGACTACGAAACCACCGGCATCAATCCGCGCTGCGATCGCCCTTTGCAGGTCGCCGGGATTCGCACCGACCACGAACTCAACGAGATCGATACGCCGGTCAATCTCTATTGCCAGCCCAGCGAAGACATCCTGCCGCACCCGGCGGCATGTGTGATCACCGGTATCACCCCGAGCCGGTTGGCCGCCGAGGGTTTGAGCGAAGCCGATTTCATGACGCGCATTCACGCCCAGCTCGCTACCCCCGGCACTTGCGGTGCTGGCTACAACACTTTGCGTTTTGACGACGAGATGACGCGGTACAGCCTGTATCGCAATTTTTTCGATCCATACGCCCGCGAGTGGCAGAGCGGCAATAGCCGTTGGGATCTGATCGATGTGGTGCGCGCCGCTTACGCGCTGCGCCCCGACGGCCTGGTGTGGCCGACGGATGACGAAGGCAAGGTCACGCTCAAGCTCGAGCGCCTGACTGCCGCCAATGGCATCGATCACGGGCATGCTCACGAAGCGCTGTCGGACGTGCGCGCAACTATCGCTTTGGCGCGCTTGATCCGCGAGAAACAACCCAAGTTGTACGACTGGCTGTTTCAATTGCGCAGCAAGCAGAAGGTCATGGATCAGATTCGCCTGTTGCAGCCAATGGTGCACATTTCCGGGCGCTTCTCGGCGGCGCGCAGTTATGTTGGCGTGGTGTTGCCGCTGGCCTGGCACCCGCGCAATAAAAACGCACTGATCGTTTGCGATCTGCACCTTGACCCGCAGGGACTGCTCGATCTGGATGCGGAGACCCTGCGCCAGCGTCTCTACACCCGTCGCGAGCAACTGGCCGAAGGCGAATTACCGGTGCCGCTCAAACTTATTCATATCAACAAGTGCCCGGTGGTGGCGCCGCTGTCCGTGTTACGGGCGCACGATCAGCAAAGACTTGGGCTGGATATGGCGCTGTATCAGGCGCGGGCATTGCGACTAAGTGACGCACCGGCAATCTGGAAAGATAAAGTCGCGGCGATTTATACCCGTGAAGATTTCACCCAGAGCGAAGATCCGGAACAACAGTTGTATGACGGATTTATTGGTGACCGTGATCGGCGTCTGTGTGAGCAAGTGAGGACGGCTGATCCTGAGCAATTAGCGCAAGAGCAATGGCCGTTCGATGACGAACGTTTGCCTGAATTACTCTTTCGATATCGCGCACGCAACTTTGCGGATACGTTGAATTCTGCAGAGCAAGAGCGCTGGAGAATCTTTTGTCGACAGCGTTTGTCGGCACCAGAATGGGGGGCACCTAATACCCTCGATTCTTTTGCAGAGGCCGCGCAGCAATGGCTGGCAAATGCGACACCTGCACAAAGTGCAGTGCTCAATGAGTGGGACAATTATGTTCAGGCATTGCGCAAACGTTTGAGCCTTTGAATTCGAATATGAAGGGGGCTGAATTTCAGGCATAAAAAAACGCCAGCGTTTGCTGGCGTTTCTTTTGCGTCGCGAACAGGTCTGCGACGAGGGGTGCGGCTTAGCCCAGCAGGGTAGCCCAGCCTTCAACCACGTCACCGCCCCACTTGGCTTTCCACTCTTTCAGAGTCTTGTGGTTGCCACCTTTGGTTTCGATGACTTCGCCGTTGTGCGGGTTTTTGTACTGCTTAACTTTGCGAGCACGCTTGGTGCCGGTAGTTTTTACTGCGCCGCCACGTGGAGCTTTGGATTTGGACTCTGGATCCAGCAGCGCGATGATGTCACGCAGCGACTTGGAGTATTCGCCCATCAGGGTGCGCAGTTTGCCTTCAAATTCCAGCTCGGTTTGCAGTTTGTCGTCTTGCGACAGGTTCTTCAAACGGGCTTGCAGCTCTTTGATCGCTTCTTCTGTGGCGCGATATTCGTTGATCAAGGACATGATTACTACCTTATGTGTGGAGTGCGCGATGGCAGGGACAGTGCCGCAATAATAGTCAGGCTGTTTCATCAAGTAAACATTTAGCCGGAGTTTTTATTTAAATTAGTTACGTAAAAGAGCTTTGAATTGAATATTCAGTTAAATATGTGATGCAGTCTTCACACATATTCACATTGAGTAGCTCGCGCAGGGCTATTGCTGCGCCAGCATTCTGGCGTGGATCGCCGTCAAAAAATCTTCAGCAAGGCCAGCCAACGGCCTGGCGCGCATCAATACTGCAGTTTTGCTGCGCAGTCGCTAGAATGGCGGCCTTTGCGAAGTTCTGGAGTTTCCCCCTCATGCGCACCTTTCGGCTGGTGATTTCTTGCCCGGACCGCGTTGGCATCGTTGCCAAAGTCAGTAACTTTCTGGCGTCCCACAACGGCTGGATCACCGAAGCGAGCCACCATTCGGACAATCAGGTTGGCTGGTTTTTCATGCGTCACGAAATTCGTGCCGATTCGTTGCCTTTCGGTATCGAGACTTTGCGCGAGAAGTTTGCACCGATCGCCGAAGAGTTCTCGATGGACTGGCGCATCACCGACACCGAGCAGAAAAAGCGCGTGGTGCTGATGGCCAGCCGCGAATCGCACTGCCTGGCTGACTTGCTGCACCGCTGGCACAGCGACGAGCTGGATTGCGAAATCTCCTGCGTGATTTCCAACCACGATGACCTGCGCAGCATGGTCGAGTGGCACGGCATTCCTTACTACCACGTCCCGGTCAATCCGCAGGACAAGGAACCGGCGTTCGCCGAAGTCTCGCGTCTGGTCAAGCAGCACGATGCCGAAGTGGTGGTGCTGGCGCGCTACATGCAGATCCTGCCACCGGCGCTGTGCAGCGAGTACGCGCACAAGGTGATCAACATTCACCACAGCTTCCTGCCGTCGTTCGTCGGTGCCAAGCCGTACCATCAGGCGTCGATGCGTGGTGTGAAGCTGATCGGCGCGACCTGCCATTACGTGACCGAAGAACTGGATGCCGGCCCGATCATCGAGCAGGACGTGGTGCGTGTCAGCCACAGCGACAGCATCGAAGACATGGTGCGTTTCGGCCGTGACGTCGAGAAAATGGTGCTGGCCCGTGGTCTGCGTTATCACCTCGAAGACCGCGTGTTGGTGCACGGCAACAAGACTGTGGTGTTCTGATAGTCGACGGGGTCGTTGCCATGCACCGCGTGGCAACGATCGCAGATTTGCGGAGATAGACCATGACCGATCCACTGGACAAAGCCACTTCCAAAGCCCCTGCGACCCTCGGTGAAGGTTGCCTCAGTCGCTATGATCCGCAAGACATGACCCCGGACGACGGCACCGAATTCCCCGGCGCCGCCGAGTTGTGGCAACAACTCAACGAAGACCCGCCTAAGCCTGACGAACCTTCAGCAACTTCCTGAGCAGCGGTCGCCCGAGCATCAACAGGAACACCGGCCCGCCGACCAGCAGATAGAAGTAATACGTCACCACCCGCCAGATCAGAATCGCCGCCGCAGCGGTCGAGCTGCCCACCATCGGCGCCAGCAGCGCTGCCGACGTCAATTCCGCCGCCCCCGCGCCCCCCGGCAACAGACTGAATTGCCCGGCCCCCAGCGAAAGCATCTGGATCAGAAAACTCCAGGCCCACTGCAAATCCGCACCCAATCCACGCAACGCCAGGTACAGCACGCTGTAGCGCAGCAACCAATGCACGCAGGTCAGGGCGAACACTTTGATCAGGGTTTGCCATGGCAATTTCAGCGTGTCGGTGAACGCCGCGAGAAAATGCAGCAACTTGCGCGCCCAGCGCCGCCGGGTGCCGAGCTGCACGTTGATCCGCGCCAGCAGCCGTCCGCTCAAACGAATCAGCGCACGGTGATAACGCGCCACCAGCACACAACTGAACAGACCGCCGAACAGCGACACCGCGCTGACCATCAGCAGCCATTCCATGCGGTCGCTGATGTGCTGGAACAACGCGTAAATCAGAATCCCGCTCAGGGCGCAGAGAAAGAACAGCAGATCATTCAACTGATCCATCGCAAATACCGCACTGCCTCGCGCCGGCCGCACGCCGCTGCGCGCCAGCAGCGCCATGATGGTCAACGGCCCGCCGCTGCCGCCGGGCGTAGCGCAGTAGGCAAATTCCGCGGCCATCACCACGCCAAGGCTTTTCAGTGGCGTGACCTTTTCGCGCTGATCACCCAGCAGCAGACGCAGGCGCAAGGTGTTGATGCCCCAGCACAACAGAATCATGCCGAACATGATCAGCAGCCACGACAGCGGAAAGGCACGCAGCCGCGTCCAGGTCTCGCCACCGCCGAGCAACGACGGAATCAACACCGCCGCGAGCAGGCCGATCAGCAACAGAATGCCACGACTCATGCGACACGTTCCAATTGCTCGCGCTGTTGCGCCAGCCAGTCAATCTTGGTCATCGGTACTCGGCCTTCGGCTAACAGACGTTTAAGAGTTTGCAGCCAATAGTTTCGGGCGAACGGGTGGCGCATGTCCACCGGGTGCAGGCCGAGGCGAATCACCGGTGCCTGATGCCAACGCTGTTCGCGCTGATCACTGACAATCTTCGACAAGCCTCGGCGCCAGGCGCTGCGGGCGCTCCAGACCAGTCCGGGGGCGTCGATGGCGGCAAACTCCGGCAGGCGATAAATATGTTGTGGATCGCTGGTGTAACGCAGTGGCAGCTCGCGCAGGGCCTGGCGCGTGCCGTCGCTCATCAGCCACGCCGGCGCGACGAAGCCGTGCAACGGCCAGTCGAACTGGCGGAATACTTCGATGCCTGCGTGCAGGCGGGCGAGGGCGGCTTCGCGCGACAGCTGGAAGAACTCGCCTTCATGGGTGTAAATCCGCCGCATGAACCAGTCGCGAGGTGTGGTTGGCGCCGGGCCGTCGTCGTCATGGAAGTAACCATGCAGCGCCAACTCATCGCCACGGCGAACGCGTTCGCTGAGCAAACGACGGAAATCAGCGTGCTCACCGAGTGCATTCCGGCGATGAAAGTCGGGCACCACCAACCAGGTCATGGGCACGTCGCCCAACTGGTCGACCGCTTCGACGAAGGGCCGATAATCCGCCCACGTCGAGGGCGCAACGTCGTGTAACACCAGCAACAGGGCGCGCCGCTCGGCAGATTCAACCATTGGCCACCTGCGGCAGGGCATTGCCGAGCACTGCGTGATAGTGCCCGAGCAAACTGTCGACCACCGTGTCCCACGCGTAAGTCCGTTCGACGTGCTGGCGCGCCTGACGGCCCATTTGTCCGGCGCCGCGACTGAACAACTCACGCACGGCATTAGCCATCGCCTGCGGATTGTTCGGCGCGCAGAGCAGGCCGCAGTCTTCGCTGACAATTTCTTCAAACGCACCCGCGGCGACGGCTACCACCGGAATCCCGCAGGCCATGGCTTCGAGAATCACCAGCCCGAAGGTTTCCTGATCGCCGGCATGCAGCAGCGCATCGGCACTCGCCAACAGTCGCGCGACTTGCGCAGCCGGGCAGAATTCATCAATCACGCTGACGTTATCCGGCACCGCTGCCGGCATAGACGAGCCGACCAACAGCAAGTGATAACGCGGGCCGAGACGCTGCATGCATTTGAGCAGCACCGGCAGGTTTTTCTCTTTGGAACCACGCCCGGCGAAGATCAGCAGGTGCGTGTCCTCGCTGATACCCAGCTCGGCGCGCAGGCCGGGATCGCGGGCGTCGGGGTGGAAGGTTTGCAGATCGACGCCCAGCGGTTGCACGAACACGTTGCGTACGCCGAGCCCGGTAAGCTTGTCAGCCATGACTCGGCTCGGCGCGAGCACGCGGTCGAAGTTGCCGTACAGCTTGCGCACATAGGCCTCGATGTTTGGCGTGACCCACTGGCCCATTCGATTGCTGATCAACAGCGGCAGATCGGAGTGATAAAAGCCGATCACCGGCACATCCAGTTGCCGTCGCGCATCCAGTGCTGCCCAGGCTGTCAGATACGGGTCGCCGACTTCGATCAGATCCGGCTGCAAAGCCTGCAATACATTGCGCCACGGCGCCAGACGCAGGGGGAAGCGATAACCCTTGCCGAACGGCAGGGCGGGCGCGGGAACCGAGTACACGCCGTCCTGTTCAGCCAGATGTGCGCCGGGGATCAGCAAGCTGTGGCGGATTCCGGGTTTGCTGGTCAGGCGTCGATGCTTGGCATCCAGATAAGTGCGCACGCCGCCGCTGGCCGGGGCGTAGAACATGGTGATGTCGGCAATGTGCACGGTGAACATCCCTCCTCTGGTTGATCTCCCTTGGTTGACCTTTATCCAGAATAGATGTTCGGTTGGGGTTTGGGGCGGGATGGGCGGGTTTTGGGACGCCAAGCCCCTCACCCTAACCCTCTCCCGGAGGGAGAGGGGACTGACCGTGGGGTTTTTACGGAATCCATCGACCTGAAAGTCTTGAGTCGAACTCAGGTTTTGAACAGCTTGAAGATCTGCTCCCTTTCCCCCTCGCCCCCTTGGGGGCGGTCCGACGTTTCGGGAGGGTTGGGGTGAGGGGGTAAAGCTTTTGATCTTAAATGCGGAAACTACCCACCAACTGCTTCAACCGCGAAGCCTGTTGCTCCAGATCCGAACAAGCCCTTAACGTCGCCTGCAAGTTCTCCACCCCTTCCTGGTTCAGCGTATTGATCTCGGTGATGTCCACGTTGATCGACTCAACCACCGCAGTCTGTTCCTCGGTCGCCGTCGCCACCGACTGGTTCATCCCGTCAATCTCGCCAATGCGCTGGGTCACGCTGTTCAGGCGTTCACCGGCGAGGTTGGCGATCTCCACGCTGTCCTGGCTGTGGCGCTGGCTCTCGCTCATGGTGCTCACCGATTCGCGAGCGCCAACCTGCAGCTCCTCGATCATGGTCTGCACTTGCTGCGCCGATTCCTGGGTGCGATGTGCCAGATTGCGCACTTCGTCCGCCACCACCGCAAACCCGCGTCCAGCCTCACCAGCGCGGGCTGCTTCGATGGCGGCGTTGAGCGCCAGCAGGTTGGTTTGCTGGGAAATGCTGGTGATCACCTCAAGAATCTGGCCGATGTTCACGGTCTTGCTGTTCAGCGACTCAATGTTGCTGCTCGACGCGCTGAGCATGCTCGACAACTGGTTCATCGCCTTGATGCTGCGATCCACCACTTGCTGGCCATCTTCCGCCAGACCACGCGCATCGCTGGCCTGAGTCGAAGCTTGTGCAGCGTTGCGTGCAATTTCCTGAGCGGCGGCGCCGAGCTGGTTGATCGCAGCGGCCACGCTGTTGGTGCGCGAGGCTTGCTGGTCGGAGTTGTACATCGACGAATTCGACGCGGCGACTACCCGCAGAGCAACTTCGTTGACCTGTCCGGTGGCCGACGACACTTCCCGAATCGAGCCGTGAATACGTTCGACGAAACGGTTGAACGCGGTGCCGAGCACGCCGAACTCATCCTGATTCTGGATGGTCAGGCGTTTGGTCAGGTCGCCTTCGCCGTCAGCGATGTCTTCCATGGCGCGGGTCATGACGTGCAGCGGCTGGATCAGGATGCGGATCAGCATGCCCAGCAGGGCGAGGATGATCGCCACCGCAATCACCGTGGCGATCACCGCCGAGGTGCGGAACTCGCTGAGCATCGAGAAGGCTTTGTCCTTGTCCACCGACAAACCGATGTACCAGTTCACCGACGGCAGGCCTTTGATCGCGGTGAAGGTCACAATGCGGGTTTTGCCATCGACGCTGACTTCACTGAAGTCGCTGCTGATGCGCGGGGTGTCCTGCGGATAGGCGTCCTTGAGTGACTTCATCACCAAGGCCTTGTCCGGGTGCACGAGAATTTTGCCGTCGGCGCTGACCAGGAACGCGTAACCCATGCCGGAGAAGTCCCGGGCGCTCAGGGTGTCGATCAGGGTTTGCAGGCTCAGGTCACCGCCCACCACACCGACGCTCTGGCCGGCTTTCTTCGAGGCGGTGGCGATGGAAATGATGGTTTGGCCGGTGGCCGCGTCGATGTAGGGTTCGGTCAGGGTCGGGGTGCTGCTGGATTCGGCACCTTTATACCAAGGGCGCACGCGTGGATCGAAACCATCCGGCATCTTCACGTCCGGGCGGATGGTGAAGTGGCCGGTGGCGTCGCCGAGGTAGGAAGCCATGAACGTCGAGGTCAGGGCTTTCTGTTCCAGCAGGTTGGCGACAACGGATGATTCCGGGTTCACCGCGATATTCTGTGCGGCGTTCTCGATCAGCAGGATCCGTCCGCTGAGCCAGGTCTGGATGTTGTCGGCGGTGACTTCGCCCATCTCGGTCAGGTAATTGTCGAGGTCTTCGCGAATCGCGTTGCGTTGCAACCAGTCGTTGTACAGCGTGAACGAGGCGAAGGCGGCAATGACGATGAGAGCGGCGGCAAGCAAAATTTTATGGCTGAAGCGCAGGTTTTTGTTCATGGCTTGGGGTTCCGCTAAGGTCTTATTGTCCAAGGCGTGCTTTTATAAGGACGCGCAATGTGGGCAGGGGTGAAAGCAAGTTGATATTTCCGTCTCTCCTTAGGGAAATGTCCGACTGGTTTTCAATCTGGTTTCTCACCTTTAGCTATCGGCCATGTTCGATCAAAGATTAACCATTGGGTGACAAAATGCCTGACTCATCGCAACTCATCATCGGCGCCGATCTCGGCGGGCAACCGATCGCCCAGGCCATGCGCCTGGCCAACCGTCATGGCCTGGTGGCCGGCGCGACCGGTACGGGCAAGACCGTCACTTTGCAGCGTCTGGCCGAAGCGTTCAGTGACGCCGGAGTGGCGGTGTTCGCCGCCGACATCAAGGGTGACCTGTGCGGCCTGGGCGCCGCCGGCAATCCACAAGGCAAGATCGCCGAGCGCATCGCCGGCATGCCGTGGCTCAATCATCAGCCACAGGCCTACCCGGTGACTTTGTGGGACATTCATGGGCAGTCCGGTCATCCGTTACGCACGACATTGAGCGAAATGGGCCCGCTGCTGATCGGAGCGCTGCTGGAGTTGACCGACAGCCAGCAAGCGGCGCTCTACGCGGCGTTCAAAGTGGCGGATCGCGAAGGGCTGTTGCTGCTGGATCTGAAGGACTTGAAGGCGCTGCTCAATCACCTCAAGGACAATCCGCAGATGCTCGGCGAGGATGCGGCGCTGATGACCACCGGTTCCAGTCAGGCGCTGTTGCGTCGATTGGCGACGCTGGAACAGCAGGGCGCCGAAGCCTTGTTTGGCGAACCGGCACTGCAACTTGAAGACATCCTGCAACCGGCACCTGATGGTCGTGGACGGATTCATCTGCTGGATGCCAGTCGTCTGGTGCACGAAGCGCCGAAGGTCTACGCGACCTTCCTGCTGTGGCTGCTTGCGGAATTGTTCGAGCAACTGCCGGAGCGCGGCGATGCTGACAAACCGCTGTTGGCGCTGTTCTTTGACGAGGCGCATTTGCTCTTCGCGGATACGCCCAAGGCGTTGCAGGAACGGCTGGAACAAGTGGTGCGCTTGATTCGTTCCAAGGGCGTAGGTGTGTATTTCGTCACTCAGTCGCCCGGCGACTTGCCGGATGATGTGCTGGCGCAACTCGGTCTGCGTATCCAGCACGGTTTGCGCGCGTTCACCGCCAAGGAACAGAAATCCTTGCGTGCGGTGGCGGATGGCTTCCGACCGAATCCGGCGTTCGACGCGTTATCGGTGTTGACGGAACTTGGCATCGGCGAAGCGCTGGTTGGCACCTTGCAGGAGAAGGGCACGCCAGAGATGGTCCAGCGCGTGCTGGTGGCGCCTCCGCAATCACGGATCGGGCCGTTGACTGAAACCGAGCGCACCGTGCTGATCGCCGGGTCACCGTTCAAGGGGCGTTATGACAAGCCGATTGACCGTGAGTCGGCCTATGAAATCCTGATGGGGCGTAAAGGACTGGCGCCGGAGGCTGAAGCGGCACCGGGTAAACCGGCGGCTGAGGAACCGAGTCTGGCGGACAAGGCCGGGGAGTTCCTCGGCACGGCGGCCGGGCAGGCGCTCAAGTCGGCGATGCGCCAGGCGGCGAATTCACTGGGTAAACAGTTGGTGCGCGGTTTGATGGGCTCGCTGCTCGGCGGCAGCAAGCGCCGCTAAAACCTAAAGCTCGTCCGAACGCGGCCCGAGCCTTCGGCAGCTCCTACAACGGATTGCATTTCACCCGATTACCGCGGATGAAACGCAATCCTTGTAGGAGCTGCCGAAGGCTGCGATCTTTTGATCTTGCGCTTCAGGATTTGGGTTTGGCATGTGCCGCGAGACGTTCAAGCGCCGCCCGCAAATTCGGATCACTGATCCCTTCGGCGGTGGACTGAATGGTCGCCGCCGCATCCGTCGACAGATCCATCGAGTGTGTCGCCGCTCCCGGTTGCAGGGTCGGCGGCCGCACCTTGAACTGGATTCGCGTCAAATTGGCGAATTCGTCGAACATCTGTAATTGCCGTTGCAGGCGTTTTTGCTGGTAGCGCAGGCGCGTCGCCCAGTGGCCGTCGGTCACCACCAGTTGCAGCAGACCTTCGCGCCACGATGCCACCAGGCAATGTTCGCGAGCGGCGGGTTGCAGTTGACTGTCGACCAGACGTTGCAGATGACCGAGGCGTTGTGCATGACCAAAGATGGCTTTCAGCGGCCGGGCTTCGCGCAGCAGAACGGCGGGTGCTTTGGCCGTAAGAGGGCGGAATGCCATGATCGAACACCTGAAGTTACAGAGTCGCCATGTTAGCAGAAAGCCTCCAACTCACTCGCCCATTGCTTTTGCTGGCGGTTTACTCATTAAATCAACGACTAACTTCTTTCTGAAACAGCTTGAAGTTGAAGAAAACGCCCCTATTTTAAGTGAGCCCCGTAACAGCGCCGTGCCAGTATCGTGGAACATCGCCACTTTCCTCACCACCGTTTCCGGGTAGAATGCTCGTTCGCATGCGGCCATGAGGGCTGCTCGGGCGACTCACGGGGCCGCCCTCCATCCCTTTAGTGTGGAAGATCCTGCCGATATGTTTGCGCCTTTGTTAAAGAAACTTTTTGGAAGCAAGAACGAGCGTGAAGTCAAACGCATGCTCAAGACGGTCCAGCACGTCAATGCCTTCGAAGAGCAAATGGTAGCCCTTTCGGACGATCAATTGCGTGCCAAGACTGCCGAGTTCAAGGCCCGCATCGCCAAAGGGGAAACCCTCGACAAACTGCTGCCTGAAGCCTTTGCGGTCGCCCGCGAAGCCGGCAAGCGTGTCATGGGCATGCGCCACTTCGACGTTCAGCTCGTCGGCGGCATGACCCTGCATGAAGGCATGATTGCCGAAATGCGTACGGGTGAAGGCAAGACCCTGGTGGCAACCCTGGGCGTTTACCTCAACGCACTGTCCGGCAAGGGCGTGCACGTTGTGACGGTGAACGACTACCTGGCCCGCCGGGACGCCAACTGGATGCGCCCGCTGTATGAATTCCTCGGCCTGACCGTCGGCGTCGTGACGCCGTTCCAGCCACCGGAAGAGAAGCGCGCTGCCTACGCCGCTGACATCACCTACGGCACCAACAACGAATTCGGTTTCGACTACCTGCGCGACAACATGGCGTTCAGCATGGAAGAAAAATTCCAGCGCGAACTCAACTTTGCCGTGATCGACGAAGTCGACTCCATCCTCATCGACGAAGCGCGTACCCCTCTGATCATTTCCGGTCAGGCCGAGGACAGCTCCAAGCTGTACATGGAGATCAATAAACTGATCCCGCAGCTGGAACTGCACGTTGAAGAAGTCGAAGGCGAAGTCACCAAGGCTGGCCACTACACCATCGACGAGAAGACCCGTCAGGTCGAACTCAACGAAGCCGGTCACCAGTTCATCGAAGAAATGCTCACCGGCGTCGGCCTGCTGGCCGAAGGCGAGAGCCTGTACTCGGCGCATAACCTGGGCCTGCTGACCCACGTTTATGCCGGTCTGCGTGCGCACAAACTGTTCCACCGCAACATCGAATACATCGTGCAGGACGGTCAGGTGGTACTGGTCGACGAACACACCGGTCGTACCATGCCGGGCCGTCGTCTGTCCGAAGGCCTGCACCAGGCCATCGAAGCCAAGGAAGAACTGAACATCCAGGCCGAGAGCCAGACCCTGGCATCGACCACGTTCCAGAACTACTTCCGCTTGTACAACAAGCTGTCCGGCATGACCGGTACGGCTGACACCGAAGCGTTCGAATTCCACCAGATCTATGGTCTGGCCGTGATGGTCATTCCGCCGAACAAGCCATTGGCGCGTAAAGACTACAACGACCTGGTGTTCCTGACCGCCGAAGAGAAGTACGCGGCGATCGTCAACGACATCAAGGAAAGCATGGCCTCTGGCCGTCCGGTGCTGGTGGGTACTGCGACCATCGAAACCTCCGAGCACATGTCGCGTCTGCTTGAGAAGGAAGGCATCGAACACAAGGTTCTGAACGCCAAGTTCCACGAAAAAGAAGCCGAAATCATTGCGCAGGCCGGTCGTCCCGGCGCGCTGACCATTGCTACCAACATGGCCGGTCGTGGTACCGACATCCTGTTGGGCGGCAACTGGGAAGTTGAAGTCGCTTCGCTGGAAAACCCGACCCCTGAGCAAATCGCCCAGATCAAGGCCGACTGGCAGAAGCGTCACCAGCAAGTGCTGGAGTCCGGCGGCTTGCAGGTGATCGCCTCCGAGCGTCACGAGTCGCGTCGTATCGACAACCAGTTGCGTGGTCGTGCCGGTCGTCAGGGTGACGCCGGTTCGAGCCGTTTCTACCTGTCGCTGGAAGACAGCCTGATGCGCATCTTCGCCTCTGACCGGGTGAAGAATTTCATGAAAGCCCTGGGCATGCAGTCCGGTGAAGCGATCGAGCACCGCATGGTGACCAACGCCATCGAGAAGGCGCAGCGCAAGGTTGAAGGCCGCAACTTCGACATTCGCAAGCAACTGCTCGAGTTCGATGACGTCAACAACGAACAGCGTAAAGTGATCTATCACATGCGTAACACGTTGCTGGCCGCCGACAACATTGGCGAAACCATCGCTGACTTCCGTCAGGACGTGCTCAACGCCACTGTCAGCGCGCACATTCCGCCGCAATCGCTGCCAGAGCAGTGGGACGTCGCCGGTCTGGAAGCTTCGCTGCAGAGCGACTTCGGTGTGGCGCTGCCGATCCAGCAATGGCTCGACGAAGACGATCACCTGTACGAAGAAACCCTGCGCGAGAAGCTCATGACCGAGCTGATGGCCGCGTACAACGAGAAAGAAGACCAGGCCGGTGCCGACGCACTGCGCTCGTTCGAGAAGCAGATCGTGCTGCGTGTACTCGACGACCTGTGGAAAGACCACCTGGCGACCATGGATCACCTGCGTCACGGCATCCACTTGCGTGGTTATGCACAGAAGAATCCGAAGCAGGAATACAAGCGCGAGTCCTTCACGCTGTTCTCCGAGCTGCTGGATTCGATCAAGCGCGACTCGATCCGTGTGCTGTCGCACGTTCAGGTCCGCCGCGAAGATCCGGAAGCCGAAGAGCAACGCCTGCGTCAGGAAGCCGAAGCACTGGCAGCGCGCATGCAGTTCGAACACGCCGAGGCTCCAGGCCTGGAAGCACCGGAACTGCTCGGTGAAGAGGTCGATGTAGCCCTCGCCGCTGCACCGGTTCGTGCCGAACAGCGCCAGGGCCGCAACGAACTGTGCTACTGCGGTTCGGGCAAGAAATTCAAGCATTGCCACGGGCAGATCCAGTAAACCCCGTTCCAGTCGCTGAAATACCCGCGCCGCGACCGGCTTCAGCCGTCGCGGCGTTTTGCCATTTAAACCACCACCGCTTTGCTTGGCGGTGCTGACATCATTGAGTAAGGAGCGCATTCATGGCTGTTGGTCTTGGTCCTTTGCCAACGTTGCACCCGGTTGCCGGTTTTGAACTCGGTATCGCCTCGGCTGGCATCAAGCGCCCGGGGCGCAAAGATGTCGTCGTGATGCGTTGCGCCGAAGGCTCCACCGTCGCGGGCGTGTTCACCTTGAACGCGTTTTGCGCAGCTCCGGTGATTCTCGCCAGGCAGCGCGTGCAGAATGCCGTGCGTTACCTGCTGACCAACACTGGCAATGCCAACGCCGGCACCGGCGAGCCGGGCCTGGCTGCCGCCGAGCGCACCACCGCCAAACTGGCCGAGCTGACCGGTGTTGCTGCTGAACAGATCCTGCCGTACTCCACTGGTGTGATCGGCGAGCCGCTGCCGGTCGAAAAGATCGAAGGCGCGCTGCAAGCGGCGCTGGATGACCTGTCGGAAAACAACTGGGAAGCTGCCGCCACCGGCATCATGACCACCGACACGCTGCCGAAGGGCGCCAGCCGCCAGTTCCAGCACGACGGCGTGACCATCACCGTCACCGGTATCAGCAAAGGCGCAGGCATGATCCGTCCGAACATGGCGACCATGCTCGGCTACATCGCCACCGACGCCAAAGTTTCCCGCGACGTGCTGCACAGCCTGATTCTCGACGGCGCCAACAAGTCGTTCAACCGCATCACCATCGACGGCGATACCTCGACCAACGACTGCTGCATGCTGATTGCTACCGGCAAGGCTGCGCTGCCAGAAATCACCCGCGCCGAAGGTGAACTGTTCGCCAAGCTGAAACAGGCTGTGTTCGAAGTGTGCATGGACGTCGCTCAAGCCATCGTGCGTGACGGCGAAGGCGCGACCAAGTTCGTCACCGTTGAAGTGAATGGCGGCGGCAATCATCAGGAATGCCTCGACGTCGGCTACACCGTGGCCCACTCGCCGTTGATCAAGACTGCGCTGTTTGCCTCCGATCCGAACTGGGGCCGCATTTTAGCGGCTGTCGGGCGTGCCGGTGTGCCGGATCTGGACGTGAGCAAGATCGACGTGTTCCTTGGCGATGTGTGCATCGCCAGCCGTGGCGCTCGCGCCGCGACCTACACCGAAGCCCAGGGCTCGGCGGTGATGCAGCAGGAAGAAATCACCATCCGCATCGAGCTGGGTCGTGGCGAGTGCAGCGAAACCATCTGGACCACCGACCTGTCGCATGAATACGTGAAGATCAACGCTGAGTACCGTACGTAAGACCGAGTGGATCCCATCGCGGGCAAGCCCGCTCCCACAGGTTCAGCGTTGTAAGTAAATCATGTGTACGACGCGATCACTGTGGGAGCGGGCTTGCCCGCGATGACGCACGAACAAACGCTAGAGATTCTGGCTTGTTACTCTGTCAAAAAAGGCATCCCAACCATGAGCCTGCACCTGATCATCGGCGACAAACTGCTTTCCTCCTGGTCTCTGCGCGCGGCTCTGGCGCTGGAGCTGACCGGCGCTGCCTACACCGAAGAACTGATCAAACTCGGCAAGCCCGACACCCGCGAGAAACTGCTCAAGCATTCGCCGACCGGCAAAGTGCCGCTGCTGAAAACCGCACACGGCACCGTCGCCGATTCGCTGGCGATTGCCGAATATCTGGCGGAACAGTTCACCGGTCTCTGGCCAAGCGACATCGGCGCTCGTGCCCAAGCGCGTTCGGCTTGTGCGCAGATGCACGCCGGGTTCTTCGCCATGCGCAATCACATGCCCTTCGACCTGAGCCGCGATGCACCGCTGAGTCCAGTGCCGCCAGAAGTAAAGGTTGATATCGAACGCATGCTCGCGTTGTGGGCTGAATGCCGCGCCGCTGCCAACGAACCGGGGCCTTTCCTGTTCGGCCGCGCGACACTGGCCGACGCCTTCTTCGCCCCGATTGCCGTGCGCCTGCGCACTTATCAGGTGAAGTTGCCAGCAGTCGACGAAGCCTATGTTGAAACCATCTACCAATGGCCAGCCTTCAAGGCCTGGCAGAAGGCCGGACTGGAGGAGTTGCAGCCGTGAAACGTGTACACGTCGCCGCCGCCGTCATTCGTGACAGCAGCGGCAAGATTCTGATCGCCCGCCGTGCCGACACTCAGCATCAGGGCGGTCTGTGGGAATTCCCTGGCGGCAAGGTCGAAGCGGATGAGTCCGTCGAAACCGCGCTGGCCCGTGAGCTGCACGAAGAGTTGGGCATCGTCGTCGGTGCTGCCCGGCCGCTGATCAAGGTGCAGCACGATTACCCGGACAAACAGGTGTTGCTGGATGTCTGGGAAGTCTCGCACTTTACCGGCGAGCCGCACGGTGCCGAAGGCCAGCCACTGGCCTGGGTTACCGCTCGAGCGCTGGGCGACTATGAATTCCCGGCGGCCAATCAGCCAATCGTCGCGGCTGCACGGTTGCCCGCCGAATACCTGATCACCCCGGAAGATCTGGAAACCCCGGCCTTGCTGCGCGGCATCCAGAAGGCGATTGCCGACGGCATCAAACTGATCCAGCTGCGCGCACCCAACGGCTACGATCCGAAGTACCGCGACCTCGCGGTGGATGCGGCGGGTCTGTGTGCCGGCAAAGCACAGTTGATGATCAAAGGCCCGTTCGAATGGCTTGGGGATTTCCCCTCCGCTGGTTGGCATATCACCTCGGCGCAACTGCGCAAGCATGCGGCGGCGGGTCGTCCACTGCCGGCCGGGCGCTGGTTGGCAGCCTCTTGCCATAACGCCGAAGAACTGGCGCTGGCCGAGCAGATGGGTGTGGATTTCGTCACCCTGTCGCCGGTGCTGCCGACATTGACTCATCCGGACGCACAGCCGTTGGGCTGGGAGCAGGCTCAGGCGTTGATTGAAGGGTTCAGCAAGCCAGTGTTTGTGTTGGGTGGGGTTGGCCCGGCGGAGCGTGAGAAGGCTTGGGGCGTTGGTGCTCAGGGTGTGGCGGGGATTCGCGCGTTCTGGCCCAAGGGCTGAGTGAGGCTACTGGCCTCATCGCTGGCAAGCCAGCTCCCACAGGATTCTCGGTCGTACACAAAACTGGTGTTCACCGAAAAAACCTGTGGGAGCTGGCAGGCCAGCTTCCACAGTGAGCGGCGGTGTTCACAAAGCATGTGTTCACCGCAAAACCCTGTGGGAGCTGGCTTGCCAGCGATGGCGTCGGTGCAGACGCTACTTATCTGCAGGTTTTAGTGCCGGCTGCCACAAAATCTCCGCAATCCCCTGCCGCCGCGCAATCAGCCGCGCCGCCACAAACAACAAATCCGACAGCCGATTGATATAAGCCAAACCCACCCCGGCCAACGGCTCCAGCGCATTCAAATGCTGGCAGCGACGCTCGGCTCCGCGCGCCAGACTTCTGCACACATGCGCCTGGGCAATCAGCATCGAGCCACCCGGCAGAATGAAATTCTCCAGCGGGCCCAACTCTTCGTTCCACAAATCAATCGCCACTTCCAGCCGTTCGATCTCGGCAACGTTCAGCGCCTGATACTCGGGCATCGCCAACTCGCCGCCAAGGTCGAACAAGCGATGCTGACACGGCGCCAACACATCGATCAGCTCATTCAAGCCGGGGAACGTCTCACGCTCGACAATTAACCCGGCCAGCAACACGCCGACCTGACTGTTCAGCGTATCGACTTCGCCAATGGCCTCGATGCGCGGGTGATCCTTGGGCACGCGGCGGCCGTCGCCAAGACCGGTCTCGCCTTTGTCGCCGGTGCGGGTGTAGATCTTCGACAGGCGAAAGCCCATGGGTTACCTCGGTAGTTGATTGGTTTCAGGAACGATGGGCGCCGCTTGGCTCAGCGGCAGGCGCAACGTGAAACACGTGCCCTGACCGGGCGCGGACTGCACTTCCATCTGGCCCTTGTGATTGTTGGTGATAATGAAATACGAGACCGACAAGCCCAGCCCGGTGCCCTGGCCGATTTCCTTGGTGGTGAAAAACGGTTCGAAGGTACGCTTGCGCACGCTCTCGCTCATGCCGATGCCGTTGTCCTCGACCTGAATCTCGGCCCACGGTGGATTGAGTTTGGTGCGCAAAATGATCCGCCCCGGTTCGCTTTCGTCTGCGCGCTGATGAATCGCCTGCGCGGCGTTTTTCAGCAGGTTGAGCAGCACTTGTTCCAGCTCGTTAGCGGTGCCCGGCACCGGACCCAGTGCCGGGTCGAACTGGCGGATGATCGCCTGACCCTTGAAGTCGAAACCGATCGCCAGATCGAAATCGTTGCCGGCGATTTCCACGGCTTGATCGATCAGCGCCGGCAAATCGCACGGGGCCATTTGCCGGGTGCTGCGGCGGCTGAAGCTGAGCATGTGCGTAACGATTTTCGCCGCCCGCGCGCCAGCCTGTTGAATGCCGTCGAGCAGTTTTGGCACTTCCCGCGCTTGCAGGTAGGTATTCACCGTGTCCAGTTCGATGCTCAACTGCTCGGCAGTTTCGAGGTTCTTCGGCAGATCCGCCGAGAGCCGACGGCGGATGTTCTGCACGTTATGCAGGATCGCCCCGAGCGGGTTGTTGATCTCGTGAGCCATGCCCGCTGCGAGGCCGCCAACCGAAAGCATTTTTTCCGACTGCACCATCATTTCTTCCAGCGACAGGCGCTGGGTGATGTCATCGATACGAATCACCACGCCACGCCCGGCACCGCCCATCAGCGGGTAGAAGGTCAGCGCGTAATGCTTCGGTTCGTCGTCCTTGAACCAGGTCACGCGCTCGATTTTCGCCACCGTGTGTTGCTCGACGGTTTCCTTGAGCTGCGGCAAGAACGGCTTGAGCGGCTCGAAGGCGAGGAAGATCGGCTGGTTCAGCGCTTCGTCGAGGCGGGTGCCGGAGAGGGCGCTGGCTTCTTGATTCCATTGAGTGACATAGAGCTGCTCGTCGAGGGCGATCAGCGCCGAGGGCATTGAGTCGATGATGCTGTTGAGGTAGTTCTGGAACCCGGTGAGCTTCTTCTCGATCTTGCTCCGCACCTGGACTTCCAGCTCTAGTTTGCGGTTGGTGTGGCGGGTTTCCTCAGCCAATCCCTGCGCCTGATCGTAAGCGGCTTGCGAATCATCGCGGGCGCGTTTGAGCTGCTGCTCGCGAGCCTCGATGCGCGAGAGCATGGTGTTGAAGGCTTCGGCGAGGCTGCCGATTTCGTCATGGTTGCCGCGTGAGGCGCGCAGTGCGTAGTTTTCTTCGCGGGTCACCTGACGTGACAGCTCTTCAAGTTGATGGATCGGCCGGGTGATCAGGCGTTTGATCTGCCGCGCGATCACCAGCCACAACAGCACGCTGAAGATCAGAATTCCTAGACTCGCAGTCAGGGTGCCGGTGTAAAACGCCATCGGCAGTTCGCTGCTGGCCACCAGCAACAAGTGGCCCGGCGCGGTGCCGGGGCGGGGCAAGGTGATCACCTGATTGGTACGAAACTCGGTCAGTTGCCAGGCTTCGATATGCCGGTAGCGCTCCGGCAGCTTGAGCTGATCGCCGTGCTGCAATTGCGCCAGGCGCTCACCCTTGCCGTCATACAGCGCGGCGGCGCGCAGTGGCGAATAACTGTTGAGTTCCTTGAGCAGGCGATCCGCACTCTGCGGCGACTGCAACGCCTCACTCACCAGACTCGGATTCGAGATCAGTCGGCCAATGGTCTGCAGCGCCTGTGGCGCCATGCTTTCCTGGGAGATGTAATAGGCGGCGCTGATGAAGGTCAGGTTGGCCACTAGCAGAACGGTGGTCAACAGCACCAGCAGGGCGGCCAGCAGTTTCTGGCCGACCGGCAGGTTTTCGAGACGCTGGCGCAATGGCATCAGGTTTATCGCAGCTAAGGAACAAGTGGCCAGCGTAGCCGCTGCTCAGTCGCTGGGCAATCCGAGGTGTTGCAGATGCGTGATCAGGCGCTGCTGCAATTGCTGCAAATGCGCGAGCTTCAGCTCATGCCGCGCGGCGACTTTGCAGGCATGGCCCAATAGATAGCTGATTTCCGTGCGGCGCTGGTTGGCCACGTCCTGATACATCGACGAGAAGTTCGCCGCCGTGGCCTGAATGACCCGTTCTACTTCCTGTTGCAGATTCTGCGCCGCTGCCGGTTGCCCGCAACGCTCAAGCAAATCGCTGAGTTCCGCACACAAGGTGGCGACTTCGCACTGATGTTGCTGCAAGCCGCCATTGCGGCAATCGTGCAGCACTGTCAGCGGGTTGATCGCGCAGTTGAGCGCCAGTTTGCGCCACAGTCGGGTGAGGATGTCGGTGCTCCATTCGTGGGGAATCTGCGCCGCATCCAGGTCCTCCAGCCAGATCGGTGCGACGGGATGTGCCGCGTCGCCCAGCCAGGTGTAACCGTGACCGGCGAACACCACGCGCCAGTCGCCGTCGCGAAATGCGCCTTCGGTGCTGGAGGCGCAGATGCAGCGCGCGTGCGGGACCCGTGCGGCGACTGCTTCCTGACTGCCAAGACCGTTTTGCAGCAGGATCAGCTCGGCATCCGGCGCCAGGCGATGAGCCACACTGGCGACTGCGCGTTCAGCGTCGTAAGCCTTGCAGGCCACCAACAGGCGACGGATCGGTTGCGGGCTGGCGGGCACTTCACCGGGAATGGCGTATGTGTTGGCTTGGCCGTGTTCCACCAGCGTCAGACCGCCGGCCGCTTGATAGCTTTGCAGACGCTGGGCATCGCGCAGGATCAGGCGAACCGGCAATCCGGCGCGCGCCAGACGTGTGGCCCACAGCGTACCGAGGCTGCCGGCGCCGAGAATGTGCCAGGGAGTGGACATCAGTTTTTCGCTCGAGTGATGGAAGGCATGTGCGGCTCGCCGTGTCGACGGGAAAAGACCCGTTATAATGAGCGCGATTTTAACCGCAAGCCAAGCGCGCTGCGTGTGCAACCAGCGCGCCTTTTTATTGGAGAGATTACATGCCGTCGTTCGACGTGGTATCCGAACTGGACAAACACGAACTCACCAACGCGGTCGAGAACGCCGTGAAGGAACTCGATCGTCGTTATGACCTGAAAGGCAAGGGCAGCTTCGAATTCAAGGAAAAGGACCTGACCGTCAGCCTGACCGCTGAAGCCGGCTTTCAGCTGGAAGCGATGATCGAAATCCTCAAGCTGGCCCTGGTCAAGCGCAAGATCGACGTGCAGTGCCTTGAGGTCAAGGACGCCTACGCATCGGGCAAACTGATGAAGCAGGACGCCGTGCTCAAGGAAGGCATCGACAAGGAGTTGGCGAAGAAAATCGTCGGCCACATCAAGGACGCCAAGCTCAAAGTGCAGGCCGCTATTCAAGGCGAGCAAGTGCGCGTGACCGGCAAGAAGCGTGATGACCTGCAAGAAGCCATCGCTGCGCTGCGGGCCAAGGAATTCGGCATGCCGCTGCAGTTCAACAACTTCCGCGACTAAGTATTATCCGCGGACCCTGCGGGACCCCCGGCGGTTTTCTGCCGTTTTTTTTCGTGCGCCGAATGGCCGGAAATCAGGAGATAGAACATGGATTTGAATACTGAGGTCGACAACCTGGTCAAGGCGTCCCAAGCGTGGATTCCGATGATCATGGAATACGGCAGCCGCGTGCTGCTGGCCGTCCTTACCCTGGCCATCGGCTGGTGGTTGATCAACAAAGTCACCAACAAGCTCGGCGGCCTGCTGGCCCTGCGCAATGCCGATCTGGCGCTGCAAGGCTTTATCAGCAGCCTGGCCAACATCATTCTCAAAGTGCTGTTGATTGTAAGCGTCGCGTCGATGATCGGCGTTGAAACCACTTCGTTCGTTGCAGCGATTGGTGCGGCTGGTCTGGCTATCGGCCTGGCGTTGCAAGGCAGCCTGGCGAACTTCGCTGGCGGCGTGCTGATTCTGCTGTTCCGTCCGTTCCGTATCGGTGACTGGATCGAAGCGCAGGGCGTGTCGGGTACTGTCGACAGCATCCAGATTTTTCACACCGTGCTGCGTACCGGCGATAACAAGACCATCATCGTGCCCAACGGCAATCTGTCGAACGGCATCATCACCAACACCAATCGTCAGCCGACCCGCAAGGTTGTGTTCGATGTGGGTGTAGATTACGAAGCCGATCTGCAAAAGGCCCGTCAGGTGCTGCTGGATCTGGCCAACGATGAGCGTGTTCTGCAAGATCCGGCGCCGCAGGCGGTTATCTCGACACTGGGCGACAGTTCGATCACTGTTTCCCTGCGTGTGTGGGTTAAAACTGCAGACTACTGGGATGTGATGTTCATGTTTAACGAACAATCGCGCGACCGTTTGAAAACTGCCGGTATCGATATTCCGTTTCCGCAGCGGGTGATTCGTGTAGTTCAGGAACCTGCCATTTAGTAACAATGTTGATACTTGGCTTCCAGGTCAGTTTCAATAATAAAACCCAAGAGCTGTTCGCACTCTTGGGTTTTTTTATACGTTACAGGAATGTTTGCTGGCTAATAGATAGCTGGCTATTGTTGCGCGTCTGGCAGGTAATGAATCGGAGACTCAAACTTCTGGCGTAAAAAAACCGCTCACCTTTATCGGGTGAGCGGTTCTTTTCAGAGCAGTGCTCTAAAGTACGTCAGCTGGATATCCCTATTAGAGGATGTTCAGTGGGTACTCAACGATCAGACGAGTGTCGTTGTTGTCAGACGAGTAACCGCTGTAAGCACCGTTCGAACGGTACATGGCGTAACGCAGACGGAACGACAGGTCTTTGGCCGGGCCTTCCTGGATCACGTACTTGGACTCGGCGTTCCACTCGTTTTCCTTGCCTTCACCCAGGCCGTTGGTGGTGATGTTGTCACCCATTACGTAACGGGTCATGAAGCTCAGGCCAGGTACGCCGTAAGTTTTCATGTTCAGGTCGTAGCGAGCTTGCCAGGAGCGCTCGTCGCGGCCCACGAAGTCGGAGATCTGAATGGAGTTGGCAACGAAGATCGTGCTGTTACCGTCAACGCCATAGTAGTAAGCGTTGTCGCCGCTGGAGCGCTGGTGGGCGAGGGTGAACTTGTGAGCACCGATGCTGTAAGCAGCAGCCAGGGACCACAGGTTGTTGTCTACGCCAGTGGTGCCGTCGCCGATCGCGTCAACCAGATCACCGCGGCTGTCGCCTTTGGTGTGGTAGCCGTTCAGGTCGAAGTTCAGCGACTGGTCGTCGTTGATTGGCAAGGTGTAGTTCAGGTTGACGTAGTACTTCTTGAAGTAGTCGTCAGCGTCGGAAGCAGCCACTGCACCGGTGAAGTTGTCGGTGAAAGCGTAGCTGGCGCCGAAGATGTTGATGTTGGTCAGGCCTTTGCCGCCAAAACCGTTTTCATCAGGCAGACCGCCGATGCTGTCACGGCCCATGCCGGTTTGCTTGCTCAGGGAAGTGAAGCGACCTGCGCTCAGTTCCAGACCCTTGATCTCTTTCGAAGTGATCAGAGTACCGGTGGCGACTTCCGGCAGCATACGGCTGTCGTCAGTTGCGAAGACCGGGCTGGCAACGAATTGCTGACCGTATTTCAGAACGGTGTCGGATACGCGGAATTTCACTGCGCCGCCGATCTTGCCTTGGGATTTCTCCGGGTTGCCGTCGCTGTCGTTGGCGAACAGACCGTTACCACGGCGACCCGAACCGCCGTCCAGTTTCACCGAACCCATGGCCATGGCGTCGAGACCGAAGCCGACGGTACCTTGAGTGAAGCCCGATTCGTAAGTCAGCAGTTGGCTGACACCGGTATCCTGACGATAGCCGGAAGTGCCGGAAGTGCTGTTGCCTGCACCGTTTTTATAGTCGCGGTTCATGTATTCCATACGAGTCTTCAGCTTCAGGCTTTGATCGCCCAGGAAGCCTTTGGATTCGTCTTGAGAAGACGCTACTGCGAACTGCGAGGTGCCTGCTGCAACAGCCAGGGCGATCATGCTCCACTTCATCACGCGCATCGTGATTTGCTCCTTTGGTTTTTAGAAGAGTACTGCCGTCCCACCTGTTTTATTATCTGGGCGGCTCTTTCTTTTTGTGTCGGCGCAAACTTATATCACGCCGACCATGTTGGCGATACTTGCTAATCTAACCTTTCAGCTTCTTTACGACGCTGTCGCAAATGGTTGGGTAGATGTCGCAAATTCACAGTTCCGATGCAACCGGATTCACAACTTTATCGCTGTTTTCCGAGCTTTTGGCATCAGTAAAAAAGAGTCCCTGGCAAAACACTTGAATCTCCATCGGGCAACCCTGCCACTGTTCTTTTGGGGCTAAAGGCCACCACTTCCCGTGGTGCGCTTATAGTCCATATGGGTATGAATGCAACAAGCGTGCACAAACCATGATTTGTTCACGGTTATTTTTTCTGCAGGCTGCCTGTCGCTGTAAAAACCTTATAAATACTGGGTTCCATGTCCCTTTTGGTCTGGGCTTGACGCCATCGATGCCATGGTGTTGTCCCTCCTGGGAAAACCGCGTGACAACCAAAAGCGTTACCGGTTCACCCCACAGGTGAGTATTTGGCGGATGCCCGACGCACTGAGCGTAGACGCGCTGTGCGGTTTTGGTGCAAAAATTTTTTCCCGCTATACCGAATTCACACAGTCGGGCCATGTGGTGACGTAGGGCCGGGCGCTGTTGGCTGATCATTTTGGCTGGCTCAGAGGTCGCGCGGGTTCGGTGTTGGTGCGCGAGAGCCGAAAATGGTCCAGCTCGGAGCGTCGGATAAATCGACGCCGGTGCGTTGGTCGTGAAGCTCTGGTCATTCGAAGGTATGCTGCCATCCTGAGGTTTGCCGGCTGTCCGCGAGGAACGCCGGCAAACTGTTTAATGTAGATCGGCCAGGAGTGCATGCAGTGTTTGCTTTAGATTCACGACTTCAACAGGACACGCTGACCATCGGTGATTTCCCGCTGTGCCGACTGCTGCTGTCCAACGACTCCAACTACCCGTGGTTCATCCTGGTGCCACGCCGCGAAGATATCAGCGAGTTGTTTCAGTTGGATGTCGCCGACCAGCAGCAGCTGTGGCAAGAAACCACGGCGCTGGCCGAGGTGCTCAAGGATTTGTTCGATGCTGACAAAATGAACGTCGCAACCCTGGGCAACGTCGTCAGTCAGATGCATATGCATGTGATCGTGCGCAAACGCGACGACGCCGCATGGCCTGCGCCGGTCTGGGGCAAGTCCCCGGCCAAGCCGTACAGCGCCGAGCAGGTAGCGGTGATTCGCGAACAGTTGCGTCAGGTGCTGGCTGACGTTTGCACTTTTGCGGAGGATTGAGTGATGAGTCTTGAACAACGCGTCAATGATCTGGAAAGCCGTCTGGCATTTCAGGACGACACCATTCAGTCGCTGAACGACGTGCTGGTGGAGCAACAACGGGTGGTTGATCGCCTGCAGTTGCAGATGGCTGCACTGCTCAAGCGTCAGGAAGAGATTTCCGGCGGGTTCGGGGTTTTCGAAGAAGACGCACCGCCGCCGCACTACTGAATTATCACCCGCCATAAAAAAACCGCGAACAGCCAGGCTGTTCGCGGTTTTTTTGCAGCCTGGATCAGCGTCGCGGCAGGGCGGCGATCACGTCCTCGGCTTGCAGGCCTTTGTCACGGTTCATCACCGAGAACTCCACGCGCTGGCCTTCGACCAGTACGCGGTGGCCTTCGCCACGGATGGCGCGAAAGTGCACGAAGATATCATCGCCGGAATCCCGGGAGATAAAGCCGAAGCCTTTCGAGGTGTTGAACCACTTGACCGTACCGGTATCACGGTTGGTCATGTCGTAGTTCTGCGCTGCGGCCGCAGGTGAAGAGCGGTAGAAACTGGCGGCGAGGTGCAGGGCCACGGCAACCAGGGCAATGATCAGACTGAACAACACTGCTGGCTGGCCGGCGATTTCCGGCATTGGCGCGATCAGTGTCAGGGTCTGCAGGACGACAGTCAGCACCAACAGCGCGCTGACCAGATTTTGCAGATGCTGGCGAGGACCTTTGTTCCAGTAAGGGATGACTGGAGCGAGGACCAGGTTCAGCAGGCCGAAAAAGGCCAGGTAAAGTGCATCGGGTTGTTGCAGGTAAGGAAGTGCTTCGGATTTCAAGCTAGGTATGAACGACAGCAGCAAAGCCGCTGCGCCCATTAGCAGGTGGACGATTTTCAACATTTTATTGGCTCACGTTAATGACGGCTCACAAGGAAGAGCTGAAGGCGCACGGTTCGCTTCGAGAAAAATAAAGAGGCGTTGGACACGTGCCCGGCATCAGCCTATGCGCAAAAGCCCAGAAAAAAGGCCTGGCGACACGCTGCCTATTTAACAGCAAAGCCCGCAGCTACTCAAATCAGCCCGGCCAGTGGCAGATGGTTGGTTGGCGGTTGGTAGATAGTCGGTCGATTTGTCGCAGCTATCGCCCCGATTTGGGGCTGCGAGGCGCCGATTGCCTTGCTAGAGTGGGTCAGCACCTGTTGGAAGAAATTCAATCGCCTCTAGGGGGTAAGCATGGCAATCGATATCGGTATCAGCGAAGAAGACCGCAAGTCCATCGTCGAAGGGCTGTCGCGGCTGTTGTCGGACACCTATGTGCTGTATCTGAAGACCCACAACTTCCACTGGAACGTCACGGGGCCAATGTTCCGCACCTTGCACTTGATGTTCGAGGAGCAATACAACGAACTGGCGCTGGCGGTGGATTCAATCGCCGAGCGCATTCGCGCACTCGGATTCCCGGCGCCGGGCGCTTATTCGACCTACGCGCGCCTGTCCTCTATTAAAGAAGAGGAGGGCGTGCCGAGTGCCGAGGACATGATCAAGCAACTGGTCGCCGGCCAGGAAGCAGTCACTCGCACTGCACGGGGCATTTTTCCACTGCTGGACAAGGTCAGCGACGAGCCGACAGCCGATTTGCTGACCCAGCGCATGCAGGTTCACGAGAAAACCGCGTGGATGTTGCGCGCGCTGCTCGAAGGCTGACGGCCCTTGGCGCATGAACAGATGCTGTTCGTGCGCTGCTGCCGATTTCTGTTTCTACGCCGGGAAAAAGCAACGGCTTCTGTAGGAAACTCGGAAGCGAGTTGCGCGCTCCATGATCCGCCATGTTCTGTTGGCTTATCCTACGCAGATGGTCATAAAGTCATCTGGCTAACCCTTTGCCGCTGCGCTTTTAATGAGGCCACTGGATGTTGCCTTGATAACCAGTAGCGATGGCAAAGGAGTGTCAACGATATGGCAGATGGAGACAGGCGAAGTGACAGGGTTGTCGAATCGCAGCGGAGCATGTCGGGCGAGCCGTTTCTCGGCGAGTTCGACATGGGGTTGATCCGGCCTTTATCACGGTCGGTGCGTTTGAACGGTTTTGCCACCTGCATGCGACTTGAGCAGGTGTACTGGAATATTCTGCACAGCATGGCGCATGACCATTGCTGTTCGATCGGCACATTGCTGTCGCGGGTGGATCGTGAAGTACATCTGCGCCATGGCGGCGTGAAAAACTTCAGCGGTCTGGTGCGAGTGGTGTGTGTGCTGCATGGCCTCAAGGATTCTGCGGCGGGCACTGCACGGCACAGCGAATAACACGACGGCCTGTGCAGTCTTGCGGCTGCACAGGCCGCATTTAATGGATATAATCTCGCCCTTTCGCCGCGCGACCCTGCATGCGGCAGCAATCTGATCGCCGAGACACCTCCATGCCGATGTACGATTACCAATGTGCTTCCTGTGGTCATCAGTTGGAAGCCATTCAAAAGATCAGCGATTCCCCACTGGTCGACTGCCCTGCCTGTCAGGCGCCAGAGCTCAAGAAGATGCTGTCCATGCCCGGCTTTCGCCTGAGCGGCAGCGGTTGGTACGAAACCGATTTCAAGACCGGCACGAAGAAGAATCTGGCCGGTGGCAACAAATCTGACTAGGGTTCAGACCCAGGTCAAACGACACGCGCGAGCTCCTGCATGTCGCACAGTGCTTGAGTGCGGCGGGATCTCCACCGAATTTCGAATTACGAGAAGCGAACCACTACCATGATGCGCAGCCATTATTGCGGCCAGTTGAACGAAAGCCTGGAAGGTCAGGAAATTACCCTTTGCGGATGGGTTCACCGTCGCCGCGACCACGGCGGGGTGATTTTCCTCGATATCCGTGACCGTGATGGTCTGGCCCAGGTGGTATTCGATCCGGATCGCGCCGAGAGCTTCGCCGCCGCCGATCGCGTGCGCAGCGAATACGTAGTGAAGATCACCGGCAAGGTGCGTCTGCGTCCGGCCGGTGCGACCAACGCCAACATGGCGTCGGGCATGATCGAAGTGCTGGGTTACGAGCTGGAAGTGCTGAACGAGTCGGAAACCCCGCCGTTCCCGCTGAACGAGTTCTCCGACGTGGGTGAAGAAACCCGCCTGCGCTATCGCTTCCTCGACCTGCGTCGCCCGGAAATGGCCGAGAAACTGCGTCTGCGTTCGCGCATGACCACCAGCATCCGTCGCTTCCTCGACGAGAACGGCTTCCTCGACGTGGAAACGCCGATCCTGACCCGTGCCACCCCTGAAGGTGCGCGTGACTATCTGGTGCCAAGCCGTACCCACGCCGGTTCGTTCTTCGCCCTGCCGCAATCGCCGCAGCTGTTCAAACAACTGCTGATGGTTGCCGGCTTCGACCGTTACTACCAGATCGCCAAGTGCTTCCGCGACGAAGACCTGCGTGCTGACCGCCAGCCTGAATTCACCCAGATCGACATCGAGACCAGTTTCCTCGATGAAAAAGAGATCATGGGCCTGACCGAGCAAATGATCCGCAACCTGTTCAAGGAAGTGCTGGATCTGGAATTCGGCGAATTCCCGCACATGACTTTCGAAGAAGCCATGCGCCGCTACGGTTCCGACAAGCCGGACCTGCGTATTCCGCTGGAACTGGTAGACGTTGCCGATCAGCTCAAAGAAGTTGATTTCAAAGTGTTCAGCGGCCCGGCCAACGACCCGAAATGCCGTATCGCCGCACTGCGTGTTCCAGGCGGGGCGAGCATGCCGCGCAAGCAGATCGACGACTACACCAAGTTCGTCGGCATTTACGGCGCCAAGGGCCTGGCTTACATCAAGGTCAACGAGCGCGCTGCCGGTGTTGACGGTCTGCAATCGCCGATCGTGAAAAACATTCCGCTGGAAAACCTCAACGCCATCCTTGATCGCGTGGGTGCAGTTGATGGCGACATCGTGTTCTTCGGCGCCGACAAGGCCAAGATCGTCAGCGAGGCCTTGGGCGCGCTGCGTATCAAGCTCGGTCACGACCTGAACCTGCTGACCTGCAAGTGGGCACCGATGTGGGTTGTCGACTTCCCGATGTTCGAAGAGAACGACGACGGCAGCTTCTCCGCGCTGCACCACCCGTTCACCGCGCCGAAGTGCTCGCCAGACGAACTGGAAGCCAACCCGGCCGGCGCTCTGTCGCGTGCCTACGACATGGTGCTGAACGGCACTGAATTGGGTGGCGGTTCGATCCGTATTCACCGCAAGGAAATGCAGCAAGCGGTATTCCGTCTGCTGGGTATCAACGAAGCAGAACAGGAAGAGAAATTCGGCTTCCTGCTCGACGCCCTGAAATACGGCGCGCCGCCGCATGGTGGTCTGGCCTTCGGTCTCGACCGTCTGGTGATGCTGATGACTGGCGCCCAGTCGATCCGTGAAGTGATCGCCTTCCCGAAAACCCAGAGTGCTGCCGACGTCATGACGCAAGCGCCGGGTGTGGTGGATGCCAAGGCATTGCGCGAATTGCACATTCGTTTGCGCGAAACGCCAAAGGCTGAGTAACACGGGCCTGAAGGCGCATCTTCGGATGCGCCTTTTTTCTTTCTGTAGAGACTGAAAACGGTCGAGATTTTTTGTTTGCCGGCCGCTGCAAGCGCAGGGCGGGCAACGTTTCAAAGAGAATTCGGAGCGAGTTATGGCGGGTCATTCGAAGTGGGCGAACATCAAGCACCGCAAAGAACGTCAGGATGCCAAGAAAGGCAAAATCTTCACCAAGTGGATTCGTGAGCTGACCGTTGCGGCCCGTCAGGGTGGCGGTGATCCGGGTTCCAATCCACGTTTGCGTCTGGCGCTGGACAAGGCTCTCGGTGCGAACATGAGCCGCGACATCATTGATCGCGCAGTCGCCCGTGGTGCCGGTGCTGCCGACACCGACGACATGGTCGAGCTGAGCTACGAAGGCTACGGCCCGGGCGGCGTGGCAGTGATGGTCGAGTGCATGACCGATAACCGCAACCGTACCGCAGCGGCCGTGCGCCATGCGTTCAGCAAGTGCGGCGGTAATCTGGGCACCGACGGCTCGGTGGCGTATCTGTTTGAGCGCAAGGGGCAGATTTCCTTCGCGCCGGGCGTTGATGAAGACGCGCTGATCGAAGCGGCGATGGAAGCCGATGCCGACGACGTGGTCACCCATGAAGACGGTTCGATCGAAGTGTTCACTTCGTTCGCCGGGTTCTATTCGGTGCGTAACGCGCTGGAAGCCGCTGGTTTCAAGGGCGATGACGCGGAAATCGTCATGCTGCCGACCACTAGCGCCGAGCTGGATCTGGAAGGCGCTGAGAAGGTGCTCAAGCTGATCGACATGCTGGAAGACCTGGATGACGTGCAGAACGTCTATTCCAACGCGGACATTCCCGAGGAAGTGGCTGCGCAGCTCGGTTAACAGCGACTAGATTCAATGTGGGAGCTGGCTTGCCAGCGATGGCGTCGGCACATCTGGCAATGATGTCGCCTGATACATAGTCATCGCTGGCAAGCCAGCTCCCACAGTTGTTATTGGTTGTATTGAAGTTGGTGTTTTTTTCGATTCCGCAGGCGTTATGACTTTAATTCTTGGTATCGACCCCGGTTCGCGCATTACCGGTTATGGCGTGGTACGTGATACCGGGCGTGGCGGTTGTATTTACGTAGCCTCGGGCTGCATTCGCACTGGCGCCGGCGAGCTGCCTGATCGTCTGCAAATCGTTTATCGCGGCGTGCGCGAAATCATCCAGACCTACGGCCCGGTGACCATGGGCATCGAAAAAGTGTTCATGGCGAAGAACGCCGACTCGGCGCTGAAACTCGGTCAGGCCCGTGGCGCGGCCATCGTTGCCGGTGCCGAGGAATGCCTGGAGATCGCTGAATACACCGCGACTCAGGTCAAGCAAGCGGTGGTCGGCACCGGCGCCGCCAATAAAGAACAAGTGCAAATGATGGTCATGCACATGCTCAAGCTGACCAGCAAACCGCAAATCGACGCCTCGGATGCCCTGGCGATTGCCATTTGTCACGCGCACACCCGTTCCAGTCTGTTGCCGCATGGTCTGGGAGCGGCACGCAGTCGTGGCGGGCGCCTGCGTCTCTGATAGCATCAGCAATCAAATTTGTGGAATGCGGGTTTCGCGCCTGGGTCGTCGGCCTGAAACCCTTGTTCCGACAGTCGCCAGCCCACGGCTGGCCAACGCTCAAGGATCTGAAACGTGATTGGACGCTTGCGCGGCACTCTGGCTGAAAAACAGCCACCGCACCTGATTCTCGATGTAAACGGCCTCGGCTATGAGCTCGAAGTGCCGATGACCACCCTGTATCGCCTGCCGTCGGTCGGCGAACCGCTGACCCTGCACACGCACTTGGTCGTACGCGAAGACGCGCAACTGCTCTATGGTTTTTCCGGCAAGCGTGAGCGAGACTTTTTTCGCGAGTTGATCCGTCTCAATGGTGTCGGGCCGAAATTGGCCCTCGCCTTGATGTCGAGCCTGGAAGTCGACGAATTGGTGCGTTGCGTACAGTCTCAGGACACTTCGGCATTGACCAAGGTGCCGGGCGTGGGCAAGAAAACCGCCGAGCGCCTGTTGGTCGAGTTGAAGGATCGCTTCAAAGCCTGGGAAACCGTGCCCGCGATGTTCGCGCTGGTGCCGAACCAGCCCGACGGCCCGGCGCCAGTCAACACCGCCGAAACCGATGCAGTCAGCGCGCTGGTCTCCCTGGGCTACAAGCCGCAGGAAGCGAGCAAGGCGATTACCGCGATAAAAGATAAAAACCTGAGCAGCGAAGACCTGATCCGACGCGCCCTGAAGGGAATGATTTAAGTGATTGAAGCTGATCGTCTGATCACCGCCACGCCTGCACCGCGTGAGCGCGAAGAAGTCCAGGACCGGGCGATTCGTCCCGTCAGCCTGGCCGAATACATCGGCCAGCCGACCGTTCGTGAGCAGATGGAGCTGTTTATCCAGGCTGCGCGCGGGCGCAACGAATCCCTTGACCACACGCTGATCTTCGGCCCGCCGGGTCTGGGTAAAACCACGCTGGCGAATATCATCGCCCAGGAAATGGGCGTGTCGATCAAGAGCACTTCGGGCCCGGTGCTCGAGCGGCCGGGTGATCTGGCCGCGCTGCTGACCAATCTTGAGCCGCATGACGTGCTGTTCATCGATGAAATCCATCGCCTGTCGCCAATCGTCGAAGAAGTGCTGTATCCGGCGATGGAAGATTTTCAGCTCGATATCATGATCGGTGAAGGGCCGGCGGCGCGTTCGATCAAGCTTGATCTGCCGCCGTTTACTCTGGTTGGCGCAACTACGCGGGCGGGCATGTTGACCAACCCGTTGCGCGACCGTTTTGGCATCGTCCAGCGTCTGGAGTTTTACAGCACCGCCGATCTGTCGACCATTGTCAGTCGTTCGGCGAGCATTCTTGGCTTGCCGCTGGATCCGGAAGGTGCGTTCGAGATCGCGCGTCGCGCGCGTGGTACGCCGCGTATTGCCAACCGCTTGTTGCGTCGGGTGCGCGATTTTGCCGAAGTCCGCGCCAAGGGCCACATCACCAAATCCGTTGCCGATCTGGCGTTGAACCTGCTGGATGTCGACGAACACGGTTTCGATCATCAGGACCGGCGACTGCTGTTGACCATGATCGAAAAATTCGACGGTGGACCGGTGGGTATCGACAGTCTGGCGGCGGCGATCAGCGAAGAGCGCCACACCATTGAAGACGTGCTCGAGCCGTACCTGATCCAGCAGGGTTACATCATGCGCACACCGCGCGGCCGGGTCGTGACTCGTCACGCGTATCTGCACTTTGGTTTAAACATTCCGACACGAATGGGCGAGATGCCCGTGGTAGACGAGTTTCTCGATGCTGCGGACGATTAATACACATTGCGTGCCGATTTATTCCGGGTTTGTGCTGTCCGACGACGGTACTTTCGCGATAAAGCCGCAGATCGATGAAAAACAGTTGCCTGGCTGGATTGGCAACCCGAGGAGTAAGCACTAGAGTATGCGCGCGCAAAACGGGTTAGAGCCGTTCGCACATCGTTGTCGCGTTTATTACGAGGACACCGATGCGGGCGGCATCGTGTATTACGTTAATTACCTCAAGTTTATGGAACGGGCTCGAACCGAGCGGCTGCGTGAACTGGGCTTTGCCCAATCGCAGTTGGCAGGGGAGGATCTGTTGTTTGTCGTGCATTCCAGCGAAGCGCGTTACCACGCGCCGGCGCGACTGGACGACGAGCTTCTGGTAAGCGCTGAAGTAATCGAATTGAACCGTGCCAGCCTGCGCTTTAAACAGCAGGTCAGGCGGGCGACGGATAATGTGCTGCTCTGCGAAGGGCAGTTTTTGGTGGCCTGCGTGCGCACCGACAGTTTGAAACCCCGGGCCCTTCCCGAAGACTTGCGTGCGGCTTTCGCCAGCGCGGTCGGCCCGGGTACACACTCAAAGCAGGAGATAAAGCGTGGAAGCTAACGTCGTCGACCATTCCTCCATGTGGAGCCTGGTCAGCAATGCCAGCATCGTGGTGCAGTTGGTAATGTTGATCCTGGTGGCCGCATCGGTGACCTCATGGATCATGATCTTTCAGCGCAGCAATCTGCTGCGCGCCGGTCGACGCGCCCTGGAGAGCTTCGAAGAGCGCTTCTGGTCGGGTATCGATCTGTCCAAACTCTACCGCCAGGCTGGCAGCAATCCTGATCCGGATTCCGGCGTTGAACAGATCTTCCGTGCCGGTTTCAAGGAATTTTCCCGTCTGCGTCAGCAGCCAGGTGTTGATCCTGAGGCGGTGATGGAAGGTGTGGCGCGCGCCATGCGCGTAGCTATCTCGCGTGAAGAAGAGAAGCTCGAGCAGAGTCTGCCGTTCCTCGCCACCGTAGGTTCCGTCAGCCCGTACATCGGTCTGTTCGGTACGGTCTGGGGCATCATGAACTCCTTCCGTGGCCTGGCCACTGCCCAGCAAGCGACCTTGGCCACCGTGGCTCCGGGTATCGCCGAAGCCCTGATCGCTACGGCGATCGGCCTGTTTGCGGCAATCCCTGCGGTAATCGCTTACAACCGTTTTGCTGCCCGCAGCGAAACCCTGCTGGGCCGTTACTACACCTTCGCCGATGAATTCCAGGCGATCCTGCACCGCAAAGTGCACACCAGCGAAGAATAAGCAGGTAATTTCCAATGGCTTTAATCGCTCGAGCTCGCAAAAAGCGCAAGCCGGTCGCCGAGATGAACGTAGTGCCATACATCGACGTGATGTTGGTACTGCTGGTCATCTTCATGGTGACCGCGCCGATGCTCAATCAGGGCGTGAAAGTTGATCTGCCCAAGGTTTCCAGCGAAGCCTTGCCGCAGGACAACAACACCCAGGTCCTGACCATTTCGATCAAGGCTGACAAGACCTACTACTGGAACCTTGGCAGCGAAGTCGACACCGAGAAGCAACAGGACAGGGCCATGACCCTGCCGCAGATGACCAGCGCGGTGACAAAAATCATCGCTGCCGGCAACGGTAACGGCAAGCGTACCCAAGTGTTCATTCGTGGCGACAAGACTGTCGATTACGGTTCCGTCATGGGCGCCATGGGCGGGTTGCAGAAAGCCGGGGTCGGTAATGTTGGCTTGATTACCGAGGCCCCCTGATGCAGCCACTGCGAGAGCCGTCTGCCTCGGAAAGCTTCTTCTGGCCTAGTGTCTGGGCGATTGTCTTGCACGTGCTGGTGTTCGGCATGCTGTTCGTCAGTTTCGCTTTTACACCTGAGCTGCCGCCGGCCAAGCCGATTGTCCAGGCGACCTTGTATCAACTGAAATCGAAAAGTCAGGCGACCACCCAGACCAATCAGAAGATTGCGGGTGAGGCGAAGAAATCCGCCGCGCGTCAGACCGAAGTCGAGCAGATGGAACAGAAAAAGGTCGAGCAGGAAGAGATCAAGGCCGCTGCGGAACAAAAGAAAGAAGAAGCGGCTCAAAAAGCCGAGGAAGCCAAGAAGGCCGACGAGTCGAAAAAAGCGGACGAGGCGAAGAAGGCTGATGAAGCCAAGAAAGCCGACGACGCCAAGAAGACCGCCGAGGCCAAAAAGGCTGAAGAGAAACAATTGGCTGATATAGCCAAGAAGAAATCTGAAGAAGAAGCCAAAAAGGCTGCTGAAGAAGAGGCCAAGAAAGCCGCTGCTGAAGAAGCCAAGAAGAAGATCGTCGAAGACGCGAAGAAGAAAGCCGCCGAAGACGCCAAGAAAAAAGCTGAAGCTGAAGAGGCGAAGAAGAAAGTCGCCGAAGACGCGAAGAAGAAAGCTGCTGCCGACGCTGCGAAGAAAAAAGCGCAGGAAGCGGCCCGTAAATCGACCGAAGACAAAAAGGCTCAGGCCTTGGCCGATTTGCTTTCCGACACGCCGCAGCGCCAGCAGGCCTTGGCCGATGAGCAGGGTGACGAAGTCGCGGGCAGTTTCGATGACCTGATTCGTGCGCGAGCAGCGGAAGGTTGGGCACGTCCTCCTTCGGCACGCAAAGGCATGACGGTCGTGCTGCAAATCGGCATGTTGCCGGACGGTACGGTGACTTCGGTCGGCGTGGCCAAATCCAGTGGCGACGGTCCGTTCGATGCTTCGGCAGTCGCGGCGGTCAAGAATATTGGACGTTTGACGGAAATGCAGGGAATGAAGCCGAGCGATTTCGCTCCGTATCGTTCATTCAAGATGACATTCACACCTGAGGATCTAGCCTTGTGAGAAACCTTCTTCGAGGAATGCTGGTCGTGATCTGCTGTATGGCAGGTTTCGCGGCAGCAGATGAAAAGAACATTCTGGTCACCAGCGGCAGCGATCGGGCTACTCCGATCGCGGTCGTACCGTTCGCCTTCCAGGGCGGTGCGGTGCTGCCCGACGACATGGCCGAAATCATTGGTAACGATTTGCGTAACTCGGGCTACTACTCGCCGATTCCAAAGCAAAACATGATCAGCCAGCCAAGCCAGCCGAGCGAAATCATCTTCCGTGACTGGAAGGCGGTGGGTGCTCAATACATGATGGTCGGCAGCATCGTGCCGGCCGGCGGCAGGCTGCAAGTGCAGTGGGCTCTGTTCAACGTAGCGACCGAGCAGAAAGTCGCTGACGGCAGTGTTTCCGGTACTACCGAGCAACTGCGCGACATGGCGCACTTCATCTCTGACCAGTCGTTCGAAAAACTCACCGGTATCCAGGGCGCATTTTCGACTCGTCTGCTGTATGTAACGGCTGAACGCTTCTCCGAGAAGAACACCCGTTACACCCTGCAGCGTTCGGACTATGACGGTGCCCGCGCCGTGACCCTGCTGCAATCGCGCGAGCCAATCCTGTCGCCGCGTTTCGCGCCGGACGGCAAGCGCATTGCTTACGTGTCGTTCGAACAGAAGCGTCCGCGGATCTTCATGCAGAACATCGACACTGGTCGCCGTGAGCAGATCACCAACTTCGAAGGCCTGAACGGCGCACCCGCCTGGTCGCCGAATGGTGATCGCCTGGCGTTCGTACTGTCGAAAGACGGTAACCCGGACATCTACGTGATGAATCTGGCTTCGCGTCAGATCAACCGCGTCACCGCAGGTCCTGGCATCAACACCGAACCGTACTGGGGCAAGGATGGTTCTACCATCTACTTCACCTCGGACCGTGGCGGTAAACCACAGATCTATAAAACCAGCGCAAGTGGCGGCGGTGCGGAGCGAGTGACCTTTATTGGTAACTACAACGCCAACCCCAAGCTTTCGGCGGATGAAAAGACCCTGGTAATGATCCATCGGCAGGACGGATTCACTAATTTCAAGGTGGCAGCCCAGGATTTGCAGCGCGGAAGTGTAAAAATCCTAACTGATAGCACTCTGGACGAGTCGCCTACTGTTGCGCCCAACGGCACCATGGTAATCTACGCCACCCGCCAACAGGGCCGGGGAGTCTTGATGCTCGTGTCCATTAATGGACGCGTTAGGCTCCCGCTTCCTACCGCTCAAGGCGAAGTCAGAGAACCGTCCTGGTCCCCTTACCTGAAGTGAGCGGGCGCTACACGTTTTACTTAACACACTGGGGTTCATTAGGAGTTTCACGATGGAAATGCTGAAGTTTGGTAAATTTGCTGCGCTGGCTCTGGCCATGGCTGTAGCTGTAGGTTGCTCGTCCAAAGGCGGCGACAACGCCGGTGAAGGCGCTGTTGATCCAAACGCTGGTTACGGCGCAAACACTGGTGCCGTTGACGGTTCCCTGAGCGAAGAAGCTGCTCTGCGCGCAATCACCACCTTCTACTTCGAATACGACAGCTCGGACCTGAAGCCAGAAGCCATGCGCGCTCTGGACGTTCACGCCAAAGACCTGAAAGCAAACGGCGCTCGCGTTGTTCTGGAAGGCAACACCGACGAACGTGGTACTCGTGAGTACAACATGGCACTGGGCGAGCGTCGTGCGAAAGCCGTTCAACGCTACCTGGTACTGCAAGGTGTTTCCCCAGCTCAGCTGGAACTGGTTTCCTACGGCGAAGAGCGTCCAGTTGCTACCGGCAACGACGAGCAGTCCTGGGCTCAAAACCGTCGCGTCGAACTGCGTAAGTAATTCGATATGCGAACGTGCCGTCGTGCTGTAACTGTTTTGGCTCTCAGCCTCGCGCCGCTTGCGGCGTGGGCTGCGGTTCCTGTGGTCGATGACAACTCCGGTTATAACAATAGCGGGAGCAGTTATCCGCCTGCGGGTTACGGTACGAACGGCGCCTATGCCGGGGGAGCGGCTTCGGCCCCTGCCTCGGCAAACGGCATGCTGTTCAACCAATTGCAACAGATGCAGGATCAGATCTCGCGCCAGCAAGGCGTGATTGAAGAACTGCAGAATCAGGTTGCGCGCATGAAGCAAGAATCCCTGGAGCGATACCAGGATCTTGATCGGCGCATAGGATCCGGTGCTGCACCTGCCGCGACTCCCGAGAATTCTTCTGCCGGTGGCGATGCAAGTGCTGCTGCCGGTGCTGCTGCTGGAGCCGGGGCTGCTGCCGCCCAGGCGCCTGCCGCAGGTGGTGAACCGGCTGATCCGGCCAAAGAGAAGCTGTATTACGATGCCGCTTTCGACCTGATCAAAGCCAAGGATTTCGACAAGGCCAGCCAGGCTTTCAGCGCTTTCCTGCGTAAATACCCGAACAGCCAATACGCGGGCAATGCCCAGTACTGGTTGGGCGAAGTGAACCTGGCCAAAGGTGATCTGCAAGGTGCAGGTCAGGCGTTTGCCAAGGTTTCGCAGCTGTATCCAAAGCACAACAAAGTGCCGGATTCGCTGTACAAGCTCGCTGATGTAGAGCGCCGCCTCGGTCACACCGACAAGGTAAAAGGTATTCTGCAACAGGTGGTGGCCCAATACCCGGGTACCTCCGCCGCTCAGTTGGCCCAACGCGATCTGCAGCGCATGTAAGGCTGTTTGAACCGATTCGAAGAAACCCGCACTTGTTGCGGGTTTTTTCGTTAGAATTCACGCCCTTTTTCTGAAACACGCTTCTTGTGGTCTACGCGTTGGCGGGATTGCTTGAAGTGCCTGACGGAGGCGGACAGCCTGTTTAGCTGTTACGCCCGTGGCGACTATGCAAGACACATTGAGAATCACCGAAGTTTTCTACTCTTTGCAGGGGGAAACGCGGACTGCCGGGCTGCCCACTGTTTTTGTGCGCCTGACCGGTTGCCCTCTGCGTTGCCAATACTGCGACAGCGCCTATGCCTTCAGCGGCGGCACCATTCGCACCCTCGACGACATCCTCGAACAAGTGGCCGGTTTCCGTCCGCGTTACGTGTGTGTCACCGGTGGCGAGCCGCTCGCGCAGCCAAATGCCATTCCGTTGCTCAAACAGCTCTGTGATGCCGGTTACGAGGTTTCGCTGGAAACCAGCGGCGCCTTGGATATTTCGGCCGTTGATCCGCGCGTCAGCCGCGTGGTTGACCTGAAAACGCCGGGTTCGAAAGAAGCCCATCGCAACCGTTACGAAAATATCGAATTGCTCACGTCCAACGATCAGGTGAAGTTTGTCATCTGCTCGCGCGAAGACTATGACTGGGCGGTGTCCAGGCTGATCCAGTACGGTCTCGACCGGCGTGCCGGCGAAGTATTGTTTTCTCCAAGTCACCACGATCTGAACGCAAGGGATCTGGCGGACTGGGTGGTGGCGGACAACCTGCCAGTGCGCTTGCAACTGCAGCTGCATAAATATCTGTGGAATGACGAGCCGGGGCGCTGAAATGACCGAACAACTGAACGCTGGCGAAAAACGTGCGGTAATCCTGCTCTCCGGTGGCCTGGACTCGGCAACTGTCGTGGCCATGGCCCGCGCTGAAGGCTACGCCTGCTACACCATGAGTTTCGATTACGGCCAGCGCTCGCACGCTGAACTGCATGCCGCTGCGCGTGTTTCCCGTGATCTGGGGGCGGTTGAGCACAAAGTGATTGGCCTGAATCTGGATGGCATGGGCGGCTCGGCCCTGACCGACACCAGCATCGATATTCCAGAAGCGCTGGGTGAAGGCATTCCGGTCACTTACGTGCCAGCGCGCAACACGGTATTCCTGTCGCTGGCACTGGGTTGGGCTGAGGTGCTTGGCGCGCGCGACATCTTCATTGGTGTCAACGCAGTGGACTATTCGGGCTACCCGGATTGCCGTCCGGAGTTCATCGAGTCTTTCGAGCGCATGGCCAATCTGGCGACCAAGGCTGGCGTGGAAGGCAACGGTTTCCGCATTCAAGCGCCGCTGCAAAACCTGAGCAAGGCGCAGATTGTTCAGGCGGGCGTGAAGCTCGGCGTGAATTACGCGTTGACGGTTTCCTGCTACCAGGCTGATGACGAAGGCCGTGCGTGCGGCAAATGCGACAGCTGCCGTCTGCGTTCCGAGGGCTTTGCGGCCGCCGGAATCAGCGACCCAACACCTTATTTCTGATTTATTTCAAAAAAGGTGTTGAATAGTCCTTAAAAATCAGTATTATACGCGCCACCACACAGCGGGTCGTTAGCTCAGTTGGTAGAGCAGTTGGCTTTTAACCAATTGGTCGTAGGTTCGAATCCCACACGACCCACCATTTTTGGCGGTTTAGAAAATCCGGAAGGCCCACGCAAGTGAGGATTTCCGGGTTTTTTTTTGCCTGCAATTCCGGCATATCTCCGCGTCATGACGCAGGTCAGAATCATCTTTTGTATCAACGGGATATTCTGTAGCCTTGCGCAGCTTCAACGCTGTCCGTGCCTGATAAAACTCACTCTCCCGGCGGTACCCTCAAGCGGTCCGGAGCCGGGTGTATACTCGACTTTCGCGCGAACGCGCCTGCAGGTCTTGCGAACATGACGCAGATTTCCGAACGCCTTCTGGTTCAAGCTCACCTCGACGCCAAACAGCCCAAACCGCTGAGTGCCGAGGAAGAGGCTCATTATCGTTCAGCCATCGCCGCCGAGCTCAAGGCTCAGGACGCGGTGCTGGTTGCCCACTTCTATTGCGATCCGATCATTCAGGCCCTGGCCGAAGAAACCGGTGGCTGCGTCTCTGATTCTCTGGAGATGGCCCGCTTCGGCAATGCCCATCCGGCCAAGACCGTGGTGGTTGCCGGCGTGAAGTTCATGGGTGAGACCGCGAAGATTCTCAACCCTGAGAAACGCGTGCTGATGCCGACGCTGGAAGCTACCTGCTCGCTGGACCTGGGATGCCCGGTCGATGAGTTCTCGGCGTTCTGCGATCAGCATCCGGAGCGCACGGTGGTGGTGTACGCCAACACCTCGGCGGCGGTCAAAGCCCGGGCCGACTGGGTGGTGACCTCCAGCTGCGCGCTGGAGATTGTCGAAAGCCTGATGGACAACGGCGAAACCATCATCTGGGGGCCGGACAAGCATCTGGGCACCTACATCCAGCGCAAGACCGGTGCCGACATGCTGCTGTGGGACGGTGCCTGCATCGTCCACGAGGAATTCAAGTCCAAACAGCTTGAAGACATGAAGGCGCTGTATCCGGACGCGGCGATTCTGGTGCACCCGGAGTCGCCGACTGCGGTAATCGAACTGGCGGATGCCGTCGGTTCCACCAGTCAGCTGATTGCCGCTGCGCAATCGTTGCCGAACAAGACTCTGATTGTGGCCACTGACCGTGGCATCTTCTACAAGATGCAGCAGCTGTGCCCGGACAAGGTCTTCATTGAGGCGCCAACCGCCGGTAATGGCGCAGCCTGCCGCAGTTGCGCACATTGCCCGTGGATGGCCATGAACACGCTTGAGCGCACGCTCAAGTGCTTGCAGAAGGGGACTGGCGAGATCTTGGTTGATCCGGCGCTGATTCCCCAGGCGATTCGCCCGCTCAAGCGCATGCTGGATTTCACCCAGGCTGCGCGGCTGAAGCTGGCTGGTAACGCCTGATTCACCGCTGTTGTGGCGAGGGAGCAAGCTCCCTCGCCACAGTGATCGGTGACGCTACTTTTGTTTCTTCGGCACTCGCACTACCCGGGTATCGGAGTAGATGTCATGCCAGGTGCGCTTCTGCTTGTCATACAGCGACCAGAAGAAACCCAACCCCACGCACAGCCACGACGCAATCGATACCATGAAGCGCAACAGCGCCTGCCACAGGCTGATCGCAGTGCCATTGGCGTTCTGCACGCGAATGCCCCACACCTGCATCCCCAGCGTCTGCCCGCCGTGGGTCCAGAACTTGGCGAAGAAGCCAAACAGCACCAGCACCAGCACGGTGGAATACAGCGGATCGCCATCCAGTTGCCCGGCATCGGTCAACACCCGCAGGCGCTCTTCGCCAATGATTGCAGCCTGAATCATCTTGTAAATGCCGCCGGTGACGATCAGCAGGGCGGTGCACAGCAGAAAATCATAGAACATCGCTGCCAGGCGCCGGCCGAGGCCCACGGTGGGGAAATCGCCCTGTGGAACGAGCAGGTGTTTCGACATGGCAGCCTCTGGACGGAAAGTTAGCCGGCATTTTACGGATTCGCGCGCACAAAAAAGCCCCTGATATCAATATCAGGGGCTTTTTCGTTACAGAAGGTTAGGCTTCTGCTTGTACTTCGTCAGCCTGCATGCCTTTTTGGCCCTGCACTGCAACGAAGGTTACTTTCTGGCCTTCTTTCAGGCTCTTGAAGCCGTTGCCCTGAATGGCGCGGAAATGCACGAACAGATCCGGACCGCTTTCTGGAGTGATGAAACCAAAACCTTTCTCGTCGTTAAACCACTTGACGGTACCGCTCTGACGTGTGGACATTTCTTATTCCTTTGACGCATAAATTGATGACAGCCTCTTTCCCATGAAAGAGTACTGGGGCTGGTTGCAGGAGAGTAAGAAAACGCCGAGCGGGATGTAGCTAACTTGTAGGCTACTGCCCAGGTCACGATTCAAAGCTGACCCATGCAAACACAGTGAACAAACTTTACGCCAACTACCAAAGAAAAAACAAGCCCCGCGAAGTCCCCGGTTTTGCTGCGCCTGCTGGTAGTTAGTTATTCGCCGGGGCGGGCTTATTCGATTGATGTGTTCAATTGTTTTCGAACGTTATAAGCCGCGTTCATATTCGAAGCATTGAATAATCTGTGCACTGTTTTATGGCGATTGCGTTACACATTAGTGCACGCATAACGCAATCGCGTTACTTATAGAAACAGTCAATCAACCACGATAGTAGCGTTGCGCAACAAATGGCATTTTGCTTACAAGCAGCGGCACCTTTTTCCCACGGACGATTGCCCAGACTGGCGTATCAAGGGTGATATAGGCGCTGTCGACGTAACCCATCGCCAAAGGTGCACCCAGGGTCGGACCGAAACCGCCGCTGCACACGCTGCCGATGATCTCGCCCGCTTCGTTGACGATTTCCGCGCCTTCGCGCACCGGTGTGCGTTCCTGGGGCAGCAGACCAACGCGTTTGCGCGCCACGCCGTTCTGTTGTTGAGCGAAAATCGTTTCCGCGCCGGGGAAACCACCAGCGCGTGCACCGTCAGCGCGACGCGGCTTGGAGATCGCCCACAGAAGGCTGGCTTCGATTGGCGTGGTTTCAGTGTTCATGTCGTGGCCGTACAGGCACAGACCGGCTTCAAGGCGTAGCGAATCGCGGGCGCCAAGACCGATGGCTGCCACTTCGGGTTCGGCCAGCAAGGCGCGGGCAAGTTTTTCTGCGTCGGCGGCTGGCACGGAGATTTCGAAACCGTCTTCACCGGTGTAGCCCGAACGGCTGACAAAGCATTCCACACCCAGCAGTGTCACGCGCTTGAACTGCATGAAAGTCATCTGCGCCACTTCCGGCGCCAGACGCGCGAGCACGGTCACGGCCGCCGGACCTTGCAGGGCGAGCAGGGCACGTTCTTCGAACAGTGGTTCGATGTTGCACTCAGCGCCGATGTGCTTCTGCAGATGGGCGAGATCCTGATCCTTGCACGCAGCGTTGACGACCAGGATCAGCTCATCGTTACCGAGGTTGGCGACCATCAGGTCATCGAGGATGCCGCCGGTTTCGTTGGTGAACATCGCGTAGCGCTGCATGCCGACCGGCAGGTCGATGATGTCGACTGGCACCAGGGTTTCCAGAGCTTTGGCAGCGTTGGCGCCAGTCAGGCGAATCTGGCCCATGTGCGAAACGTCGAACAAACCGGCCTGTTCGCGGGTGTGCTGGTGTTCTTTCATCACGCCCAACGGGTACTGCACCGGCATGTCGTAGCCGGCGAACGGCACCATGCGCGCGCCGAGTTCGATGTGCAGTGCGTGGAGCGGGGTTTTCGACAGTTGTTCGGTGGACATGCGGAACTCCTTGAAATGTTGGTTCAGGGGCAAGATCAAAAGCCCCTCACCCCAGCCCTCTCCCGGAGGGAGAGGGGGCTAGTCTGGTGTTCTCCCCCCGGAGGGAGAGGGCGTTAATTACGTGATCAGCATTCGATAATGTTGACCGCCAGACCGCCGCGGGCGGTCTCTTTGTATTTGCTTTTCATGTCGGCGCCGGTCTGGCGCATGGTGCGGATGACTTTGTCGAGGGAGACGAAGTGCTGGCCGTCGCCACGCAATGCCATGCGCACCGCGTTGATCGCTTTCACCGAACCCATCGCGTTGCGCTCGATGCACGGCACTTGCACCAGCCCGCCAATCGGATCGCATGTCAGACCGAGGTTGTGTTCCATGCCGATTTCGGCGGCGTTTTCCACCTGCGAAACGCTGCCGCCGAGGACTTCACACAAGGCGCCGGCGGCCATCGAGCAAGCGACGCCGACTTCACCCTGACAGCCGACTTCGGCGCCGGAGATCGAAGCGTTCTCTTTATACAAAATGCCGATCGCCGCAGCGGTCAGCAGAAAACGCACCACGCCGTCTTCATTGGCGCCGGGGATGAAGCGTATGTAGTAATGCAACACCGCCGGGACAATCCCCGCCGCGCCGTTGGTGGGCGCTGTAACGACGCGACCGCCATTGGCGTTTTCTTCGTTGACCGCGAGCGCATACAGGTTGACCCAGTCGAGCACTGACAGCGGATCGCGCAGTGCCGATTCCGGGTTCTTGCACAGTTGCCGATGCAACGCCGCCGCCCGCCGTTTGACCTTCAGCCCACCCGGCAAAATACCTTCGTTGCGACAGCCAGCGGCCACGCAGTCCTGCATCACTTGCCAGATGTTCAGCAGACCTGCGCGGGTTTCCGCCTCCGGACGCCAAGCGCTTTCGTTGGTCAGCATGACCTGGCTGATCGACAGCCCATAGGTGGCGCAATGACTGAGCAAGTCCTTGGCACTTTTGAACGGGAAGGTCAGTGATGTGGCGTCTTCGACGATGCGGTCGGCACCGGCCGCGTCCTCATCGACCACAAAGCCACCACCGACCGAATAATATTCGCGACTGCGGATCTGCAAACCGGCCGCATCGAACGCGCGGAAAATCATGCCATTGGGGTGGTAGGCCAGCGGTTTGCGGATCATCGCCAGGTGTTCTTTCTCATTGAACGCAATGCTGTGTTCACCGAGCAGATTCAATTGTCCGCTGCCACGGATTTGCGCGAGACGTGCGGCGACGGTTTCTGTATCCACGGTGTCCGGGTGTTCACCTTCCAGACCGAGCAGCACGGCTTTGTCGCTGCCGTGGCCTTTGCCGGTGGCGCCGAGGGATCCGTACAGCTCAACCCTGACGCTCGCGGTCGCGGACAGCATATTTTCCCGACGCAAGCCTTCGACGAAACGCGCGGCGGCACGCATCGGGCCGACGGTGTGGGAGCTGGAGGGGCCGATGCCAATCTTGAACAGGTCGAACACGCTTAACGACATGAGTTGTTCTCCGGTTTCTTGTTATAGGAATTGGCGGAAATCCAAAGCTTGATGCATTCCCTCTGTAGGAGCTGCCGCAGGCTCGGGCCGCGATCGGACGATCTTTTGATCTTGATCTTTGAACAGCAAGATCAAAAGATCGTCCGATCGCGGCCCGAGCCTGCGGCAGCTCCTACAGGGGGCAGTGGTGTGCGTGAAGTTGGGGGCATTGAATGCCCCTTCATTCTTTTAAGCGTAGCTTTCGATCGACGGGCAGGCGCAGACCAGGTTGCGGTCACCGAACACGTTGTCGACGCGACCGACCGGCGGCCAGTATTTGCCTTCGATCAACGACGCTACCGGGTACACCGCTTGCTCGCGGCTGTACGGGTGCTTCCACTCTCCTACCAGTTCGGCGGCGGTGTGCGGGGCGTTTTTCAGCGGGTTGTCTTCCTTGTCCAGCGTGCCGTTTTCCACTGCGCGGATTTCTTCGCGGATGCGGATCATGGCGTCGCAGAAGCGGTCCAGTTCTTCCTTGGATTCACTTTCGGTCGGCTCGATCATCAGCGTGCCAGCCACCGGGAACGACATGGTCGGCGCGTGGAAACCAAAGTCGATCAGGCGTTTGGCGACGTCATCCACGCTGATGCCGCTGCTGTCTTTCAACGGACGCAGATCCAGGATGCACTCGTGCGCCACCAGACCGTTGCTGCCGGTGTACAGCACTGGATAGTGCTCTTCGAGGCGACGCGAGATGTAGTTGGCATTGAGGATCGCCAGTTGCGAAGCGCGTTTCAGACCGGCGCCGCCCATCATGCGAATGTACATCCAGGTGATCGGCAGAATGCTCGCGCTGCCGAACGGTGCCGCGCAGACCGCGCCTTCCTTGCGTTGCATATGGCCGTGGCCGGGCAGGAATGGCGTCAGGTGCGATTTGACGCCAATCGGGCCAACACCCGGGCCGCCACCGCCGTGCGGGATGCAGAAGGTTTTGTGCAGGTTCAGGTGCGACACGTCGCCGCCGAACTTGCCCGGTGCGCAGAGGCCGACCATCGCGTTCATGTTGGCGCCGTCGATGTACACCTGGCCGCCGTTGTCATGAATGATCCCGCAGATCTCGCGGATGCCTTCTTCGAATACGCCGTGGGTCGACGGGTAGGTGATCATCAGCGCAGCGAGATGTTCGCGGTGCTCGATGGCCTTGGCGCGCAGGTCTTCGATATCGACGTTGCCACGCGCATCGCACGCAGTCACGACCACGCGCATGCCAGCCATGTTGGCAGTGGCCGGGTTAGTGCCGTGGGCGGAGGACGGGATCAGGCAGATGTCACGACGTTCATCGCCACGACTCTGGTGATAAGCGCGGATCGCCAGCAGACCGGCGTATTCACCTTGCGAACCGGCGTTCGGTTGCAGCGAGATTGCGTCGTAACCGGTGGCGGCGCAGAGCATCGCTTCCAGTTCGTCGGTCAGTTGTTGATAACCGGCACTTTGTTCGGCTGGAGCGAAAGGGTGCAGCGCGCCGAATTCAGCCCAGGTCACCGGGATCATTTCGCTGGCGGCGTTGAGTTTCATGGTGCACGAACCCAGCGGGATCATGGTGCGATCGAGCGCCAGATCCTTGTCCGCCAGTTTGCGCAGGTAGCGCATCAGCTCGGTTTCCGAGTGATAGCGGTTGAACACCGGGTGGCTGAGGATTGGCGACTGACGCAGCAGCGCGGCGGGAATGGTGCTTTCGACCGTAGCGGCCAGAGCAGCAAAGTCCGGCAGGGTTTTGCCGTCAGCGAACAGACTCCACAGGATTTCGATGTCGGCAGCGGTGGTGGTTTCATCCACCGACAGGCCCAGACGCTGGTCATCGACCACACGCAGGTTGATCTGCCGGTCACGCGCCTGGTCGTGCAGGGCAGCAGTGTTCGCGCCAGTGGCCAGGGTCAGGGTGTCGAAGAAATTCGCTTGTTCGACTTGCAGACCCAAAGCACTCAGACCTTTGGCCAGAATCGCCGTCAGGTGGTGAATACGATTGGCGATCTGCGTCAGGCCTTTCGGGCCGTGGTACACGGCGTACATGCTGGCGATGTTGGCCAGCAGCACTTGCGCGGTGCAAATGTTCGACGTGGCTTTCTCGCGACGGATGTGCTGCTCGCGAGTCTGCATTGCCAGACGTAGTGCCGGTTTGCCGAAGCGGTCAACCGAAACGCCGACCAGACGGCCGGGCATGTCGCGCTTGAACGCATCTTTGGTGGAGAAGTACGCCGCGTGCGGGCCGCCGAAGCCCAGCGGCACGCCGAAACGTTGTGCGGAGCCGATGGCCACGTCGGCGCCGAATTCGCCCGGCGGGGTCAGCAGAGTCAGCGCCAGCAGATCGGCCGCGACCGCGACCAGTGCGTTGGCGGCGTGGAAGCGTTCGGTCAGTTCGCGGTAATCGAACACATCACCGTTGCTTGCCGGGTATTGCAGCAGCGCGCCGAAGAACGGCGCCACGTCAGTCAGTTCGCGCTCATCGCCCACTACCACGTCGATGCCCAGCGGCTCGGCACGGGTGCGCAGCACGTCGAGAGTTTGCGGGTGGCTGTGGATCGAAGCGAAGAACTGGTGGCTGCCCTTGTTCTTGCTCAGGCGTTTGCAGAAGGTCATGGCTTCGGCAGCGGCGGTGGCTTCGTCGAGCAAGGATGCGTTGGCAATCGGCAGACCGGTGAGGTCGCTGATCAGCGTCTGAAAGTTCAGCAGCGCTTCGAGACGGCCTTGGGAGATTTCTGGCTGGTACGGCGTGTAAGCGGTGTACCAGGCCGGGTTTTCCAGCAGGTTGCGCAGGATCGGCGACGGCGTGTGGCAGTTGTAGTAGCCCTGGCCGATGTAGGTCTTGAACAGTTGGTTCTTGCCGGCGATGCCTTTGATCATCGCCAGTGCGTCGGCTTCGCTCAGGCCGTCGTCCATGCCGAGCACGCTGGTGCCCTTGATGCTTTCCGGGATGACGCTGGCGCTCAGGGCTTCGAGCGAGTCGAAGCCGAGGCTGTTGAGCATGGTTTGCTCGTCACCGGCGCGCGGGCCGATGTGACGGGCGATGAATTCGTTTTGGGTGCCGAGATTTACTTGGGTCATGTCAGTTTCCTCAGGCTTCGGCTTGGGCTTTGATCAGACGGTCGTAGGCGTCTTGATCAAGCAGTTTGCCGACAGCGGCGGCGTCGCTTGGCTTGAAGCGGAAGAACCAGCCTTCGCCCAGCGGATCTTCGTTGACCAGCTCCGGGCTGGCGTCCAGCCCCGGATTGACTTCGAGCACCTCACCATCGAGCGGCATGTACACGCCGCTGGCGGCTTTCACCGATTCGACGGTAGCGGCTTCAGCGCCTTTGTCGTAAGCCTGCAACTCAGGCAGTTGCACGAACACCACGTCGCCCAGGGCGTTCTGCGCGAAAGCGGTGATACCGACGGTGACGGAACCGTCAGCCTCGGCGCGCAGCCATTCGTGATCTTCAGTAAAACGCAACTCGCTCATGGAAACTCCTCAGGGGCCAGACTCGTCTGGTGGACGCGGTGGAATACTCGGGCGCAGAGGCCCTTATTTATGAGGGTTGGGTTAGCAAGATTGCGGCCAAGGTTAAAAAGTCTATATGAATCAGCTGGTTAGAGATCTTAGGCGGAAATGTTTAACCAAGGGCTGTAGCGATATCGCTACAGCATGGGGCGAGGAAAAAAGCTGAAGCGGATCAAAGCCTTGCACAGCAGTGATCGGAGGAGGGTGGAACGATATCGTTCCGCTGTAGCGCTTTCAGTACAGATGGAGGTCGTTTTTACCGCGGATGCTCAGGTGACCACAAAAACCTGTGGGAGCTGGCTTGCCAGCGATTGGGATGTGTCAGTCACCTTCATTGTTGACTGTGCCGACGTCATCGCTGGCAAGCCAGCTCCCACAGGGCCTTATGTCGTTGCTAAGGTTTGTTGGGGATGCCGTACTTGCGCAGTCGGTGGGCGATTGCGGTATGCGAGGTTTGCAGGCGGCTGGCGAGTTGGCGGGTCGATGGATAACTCACGTAGAGTTTTTCCAGCAGGGTTTTTTCGAAAGCTTCGACCGCTTGTTCGAGACTGTCGACATCGCTGTCAGTCTGCCGCGCCACGGAGGTGCCGGCGATGTCGAGGTCGCCAATGTCCACCAGGCTGCTTTCGCAAATCGCCGCAGCACGGAAGATCACGTTCTGTAACTGGCGCACGTTGCCCGGCCAGCGATTGCCCAGCAGCGCCGGATAGGTGCCGGGGGCGAGACGACAGACCGGGCGCTGAATCTGCGCACAGGCCTGCTGCATGAAATAGCGCGCCAGCAGCAGAATGTCCTGACCGCGTTCGCGCAGCGGCGGCACTTCGACGTTGAGCACGTTGAGGCGATAGAAGAGGTCTTCGCGGAACGTGCCTTCGCTGACCATTTTTTCCAGATCGCGGTGGGTCGCGCTGAGGATGCGCACGTTGACCTTCACCTCGCGATCACCGCCGACTCGACGGAAGCTGCCGTCGTTTAGAAACCGCAGCAGCTTGGCCTGCAAGTACGGCGACATCTCGCCGATCTCGTCGAGGAAAACTGTGCCTTGGTTGGCCAGTTCCATAAGTCCCGGTTTGCCACCGCGTTGTGCGCCAGTGAAGGCGCCGGGGGCGTAGCCGAACAGCTCGCTCTCGGCGAGATTCTCCGGCAGGGCCGCGCAGTTCAGCGCGAGAAACGGCGCACTGTGCCGCGCACTGATCGCATGACAGGCGCGCGCTACCAGCTCTTTGCCAGTGCCGGTTTCACCCTGAATCAGTAACGGAGCATCAAGTGCTGCGACTCGCTGAGCGCGGGCCTTTAGCGTGCGGATTGCCGGGGATTCGCCGAGCAGCGCATCGAAACCTTCAGCGTGATCGTGGTGCAGTGCCGAGAGCTGTTCGCCGATGCGGTTCGGTTGATACAGCGTGAGCAGGGCGCCGGCGTCGGTGATCGGCGTGGCATCCAGCAGCAAGGTCTGGCCGTTGACGGTGATCTCGCGCAGCGGCAGGCGGAAGCCGTGTTCGAGCAAGGTGTCGAGCAGGGCCGGATCGTTGAACAGTTCAGAGACGCTTTCACCGGCCGGTTCGCGTCCGTATAGAGCGATCAACGCCGGGTTGGCCAGCAGCACCTTGCCGGCGCTGTCGAGGGCCAGTACCGGGTCGGTCATGGCTGCGAGCAAGGCGTCGAGCTGCAAGTGCCGACGCTGGCCGGGCAGGATGTCGACCACCGTTACCGCTTCGACGCCAAGCACACGAAACAGGGCATCTTTCAGCTCTTCGAGCACATCCGGACTCAGCGTCGGGGCGTCGATGTAGACGTTCGGCGGAACCATTTCCACCGCATCCAGATTGAGGTTGCGCCCACCGAGCAAGGCCAGGACTTCCTGGGTGATGCCGACGCGGTCGATGAAACTGACGTGGATACGCATGGGGCGGATTTGGGTTCTGGATTGCGGAGGTGGGCAAGTATGCCTTAAATCAAAAGCCCCCTCATCGGATCGCCGCCCGCCCAGCCCTCTCCCGGAGGGAGAGGGAGCTGACCGAGGTGTCTGACGCTATACATCGACCTGAGAAATCGAGTCGATTATGGATTCGGCAAAGCGCGATCAGGTCGACGGATTTTCAGAGCATCCCCCAATCAGTCCCCTCTCCCTTGGGAGAGGGCTAGGGTGAGGGGCTTTTCAGGTTCACTCCAGATGTTCGGGTTTGACCGGATCCCCCGATTTCATATTCAACTGCACCCGCACATCCTCAAACATCAGGTCGTAGTACTTGTGACTCGAACCGAGGCTGCTGTGCGCTTTGGGGATGCCGTTCTTTTCCAGGATTTTCGTGACGTTGCTGGCGAAGTTGTACGCCTGGTCCTTGGGCAGGAAGAACGTTTCCTTCACGTCCTTGCCTTCGATCGAACCATGCAGTGTGAACTGCATCCCTTTGCCTTCTTTGGCGTCCTGTACGACTTCATAGTCGAGGTGCAAGTCGTAGCTGACATCATCCTTGGTCAGAGCGTGACGCTCGAAGTGCAAATGTCCCGGGTCGAACGTTGCCATTGCTGTTTCTCCTCACAAATAAGTAATGCCAGGTTTCGCCGTGCTGATGCGCGTACCGGCCGTGCCCTGGACAATCGCTTCGATGTCCGCCAGCGAACCGATCACCGCGACCTTGCCAGTATTGCGGGCGAATTCGCAAGCTGCCTGTACCTTCGGCCCCATCGAGCCGGCGGCGAAACCGAGACGTTCAAGTTCATCCGGGTGGGCCTGGGCGATGGCTTTCTGGGTCGGTTTGCCGAAATCGATATAAGCCGCGTTGACGTCGGTGGCGATCACCAGCAAGTCACTTTCCAGCTGTTCGGCGAGCAGCGCCGAGCACAGATCCTTGTCGATCACCGCTTCGATGCCTTTGAGATTGCGGTTCTCGTCGTACATGGTCGGAATACCGCCGCCACCCGCGCAAATGACGATGCTGCCCTTGTCCAGCAGCCACTTGATCGGGCGGATTTCGAAGATGCGTTTTGGTCGTGGACTGGCCACTACACGACGATACTTGTCGCCATCGGGAGCAATCGCCCAGCCTTTTTCGGCAGCGAGTTTTTCCGCGTCGGCCTTGGTGTAGACCGGGCCGATCGGCTTGGTCGGGTTCTTGAACGCCGGGTCGTTGGCGTCGACCTCTACTTGCGTCAGCAGTGTGGCGAACGGCACTTCAAAGTCCAGCAGGTTGCCCAGTTCCTGTTCGATGATGTAGCCGATCATGCCTTCGGTTTCGGCACCGAGCACGTCCAGCGGGTAGGGTGCGACCGAGGTGTAAGCGGCGGCTTGCAACGACAGCAGGCCGACTTGCGGACCATTGCCGTGGGCAATGACCAGTTGGTTGCCGGGATAAATCTTGGCGATTTGCTCGGTGGCGATGCGGATGTTGGCGCGCTGGTTGTCAGCGGTCATCGGCTCACCACGGCGGAGCAGGGCGTTACCGCCCAGAGCTACGACGATACGCATGGTGCATGTCCTTCTAGAAAACAGTGAATTCGTGCAGGACGAATGCGATCCCTGTGGGAGCCGGGCTTGCCCGCGATGGCGGTGTATCAGTCAGTATTTCTGTCGGCTGACACACCGCTATCGCTGGCAAGCCAGCTCCCACAGTGATCGTGTCGATCAATTAGATATCCGCCAACGCCGACACCAGAATCGCCTTGATGGTGTGCATGCGGTTTTCTGCTTGCTCGAAGGCGATGTTGGCCGGGGATTCGAAGACCTCTTCGGTGACTTCGACGCCATTGGCCAGGTGCGGATAGCGGGCGGCGATGTCTTTGCCGACCTTGGTTTCGCTGTTGTGGAACGCCGGCAGGCAGTGCATGAATTTCACCCGTGGGTTGCCCGAGGCTTTCATCATGTTGCTGTTGACCTGGTACGGCAGCAGTTGCTCGATGCGCTCGTCCCACGCTTCCACCGGCTCACCCATCGACACCCAGATATCGGTGTGAATGAAGTCCACGCCCTTGACCGCTTCTTTCGGGTCTTCGGTGATGGTGATGCGCGCGCCGCTTTCTTCGGCGAACGCTTTGCACTGCGCGATGAAATCAGCGTGCGGCCACAGCGCTTTCGGCGCGGCGATGCGCACGTCCATGCCGAGTTTGGCGCCGATCATCAGCAACGAGTTGCCCATGTTGTAACGGGCGTCGCCGAGGTAGGCGTAGCTGATGTCGTGCATCGGCTTGTCGCTGTGTTCGCGCATGGTCAGCACGTCGGCGATCATTTGGGTCGGGTGGAATTCAGCGGTCAGACCGTTGAACACCGGCACGCCGGCGTACTTGGCCAGCTCTTCGACGATTTCCTGTTCGAAGCCACGGTACTCGATGGCATCGAACATCCGGCCGAGGACGCGGGCGGTGTCTTTCATGCTTTCTTTGTGGCCGATCTGCGACGACACCGGGTCGATGTAGGTGACGTGAGCACCCTGATCGTGGGCCGCCACTTCGAAGGCGCAACGGGTACGGGTCGAAGTTTTTTCGAAGATCAGCGCGATGTTCTTGCCTTGCAGGTGCGGACGCTCGGTGCCGGTGTACTTGGCGCGTTTGAGGTCGCGGGACAGGTCGATCAGGTAGTTGAGCTCGCGAGTGGTGTGGTGCATCAAACTCAGCAAGCTGCGGTTGCGCATGTTAAAAGCCATGATGGATCTCCTTGGGTTTCGGTTATCCGCCTGCTTCACGCCGGATAGGCGCGAAGCAGGGCATACAAATCAATAGTCGATTGGGTCGCGAATGATCGGGCAGGTCATGCAGTGACCGCCGCCACGGCCGCGACCGAGTTCACCGGCGCTGATGGTGATCACCTCGACCCCGGCCTTGCGCAGCAGGGTGTTGGTGTAGGTGTTGCGGTCGTAGCCGATGACCACGCCAGGTTCCACGGCCACCACGTTGTTGCCGTCGTCCCACTGCTCGCGTTCGGCGGCGAAGCTGTTGCCGCCGGTTTCCACCACGCGCAGCTTCGGCAGTTTCAGCGCAGCGGCCACGGTGTCGAGGAAGCTGCTTTCTTCACGGCGGATGTCGATGCCGCCCTGTTTGCTTTCGTCAGGACGCAGGGTGAAGGCTACGATCTGATTGACCACTTCCGGGAAAATCGTGACGAGGTCGCGGTCGCAGAAGCTGAACACGGTGTCGAGGTGCATCGCTGCGCGGGATTTCGGCAGGCCGGCAACGATGACTTTTTCCACGGCCTTGTTCTTGAACAGGTTCAGCGCCAGTTGGCCGATGGCCTGACGCGACGAACGTTCGCCCATGCCGATCAACACCACGCCGTTGCCGATCGGCATCACGTCGCCGCCCTCAAGGGTCGAGCTGCCGTGTTCCTTGTCCGGGTCGCCGTACCAGATTTCGAATTCGGCGTTGGTGAATTGCGGGTGGAATTTGTAGATGGCGGTGGCCAGCAAAGTTTCCTGACGGCGCGCCGGCCAGTACATCGGGTTCAGGGTCACGCCACCGTAGATCCAGCAGGTAGTGTCGCGGGTGAACTGAGTGTTCGGCAGCGGCGGCAGAATGAAGCTGGAGTGGCCGAGGAAGTCGCGGAACATCTGAATGGTCTTGCCGCCGAAGCTGTCCGGCAGATCATCGGCAGACACGCCACCAATCAGGAACTCGGCGATGTGCCGTGGCTCAAGGCTTTTCAGCCAGGATTTGACTTCGTTGATCAGACCGAGGCCCACCGAATCGGCGGTGACCTTGCGCTCGAGAATCCAGTCCAGCGCTTCCGGGTTGGCGACGATGTCGGTCAGCAGGTTGTGCATTTCCAGCACGTCGATCCCGCGTTCGCGCATCTTGGTCACGAAGTCGAAGTGGTCGCGCTTGGCCTGAGCCACCCACAGCACGTCATCGAACAGCAGTTCATCGCAGTTGTTCGGGGTCAGCCGCTGATGGGCCAGACCTGGGGAGCAGACCATGACTTTGCGCAGTTTGCCGGCTTCGGAATGGACGCCGTACTTAACTTTTTCCGTGGTCATTGCAGTGATCCTCCAGAGATAAAACGTTTGGCAATTACAGAGTCAGGAAGCCGTCATACAGTCCGTAGGCTGCTACCAGAGCGCCCACGACCACTGCGGCGAAAATCAGCTTCTCGACGTTGGTGAATACCGGTTGTTTGAGTTCGAGCTTGGCCTTGGCGAACAGGATCGCGCCGGGCGCATACAACAGAGCAGAGAGCAGCAGGTACTTGACCCCGCCGGCGTACAGCAGCCAGACCGCGTAGATCAGGGCGATGCCGCCGATCAGCAGATCCTTGCGCCGTTCAGCCGCGAAGCCTTCGTAGCTTTCGCCGCGTACCGCCAGCAGCAGGGCATACGCCGCCGACCACAGGTAAGGCACCAGAATCATCGAGGTGGCGAGGTAGATCAGCGACAGGTAAGTGCTGGCCGAGAACAGGGTGATGATCAGGAAAATCTGCACCATCGCGTTGGTCAGCCACAGGGCGTTGACCGGTACGTGGTTGGCGTTTTCCTTGCGCAGAAACTCGGGCATGGTGTGGTCTTTGGCGGCGGCGAACATGATCTCCGCACACAGCAGCACCCACGACAACAACGCCCCGAGCAGCGAGATGATCAGACCGACGCTGATCAGCACCGCCCCCCAGTGACCGACCACGTGCTCGAGCACGGCAGCCATCGACGGGTTTTGCAGTTTGGCCAGTTCCGGTTGAGTCATGATCCCCAGCGACAGCACATTCACCAGTACCAGGAACAGCAGCACAGTGATGAAACCGATCACCGTGGCTTTACCGACGTCCGAACGTTTCTCCGCCCGCGCCGAGAAAATGCTCGCGCCTTCAATGCCGATGAACACCCAGACGGTGACCAGCATCATGTTGCGCACCTGGTTCATCACGCTGCCCAGATCCGGGTTTTTTATGCCCCAGATGTCGGCGGTGAAGATATCCAGCTTGAAAGCGAACACCGCGATCAACACGAACAGTACCAGCGGCACGACTTTGGCGACCGTGGTGACGAGGTTGATGAACGCCGCTTCCTTGATCCCGCGCAGTACCAGAAAGTGCACGGCCCACAAAAGAATCGACGCGCCGATCACCGCAGCAACCGTGTTGCCTTCACCGAAAACCGGAAAGAAATAACCGAGGGTGCTGAACAGCAGCACGAAGTAACCGACGTTGCCCAGCCAGGCACTGATCCAGTAACCCCAGGCCGATGAGAAACCCATGTAATCGCCGAAACCGGCCTTGGCGTAGGCATACACGCCGCCGTCGAGGTCAGGTTTGCGGTTGGCGAGGGTCTGGAAGACGAAAGCGAGGGTGAGCATGCCGACAGCGGTGATGGCCCAGCCGATGAGTACTGCGCCGACGTCGGCGCTGGCTGCCATGTTTTGTGGCAAAGAGAATATCCCGCCACCGATCATTGAACCGACTACCAAGGCGACCAGCGCACCTAATCGTAGTTTTCCGGGAGCTTCAGACATTGCATGACTCCATTGCCGGAGAGAAGAGTTCACAGGGTAGATCTGTTGACTGTTCAAACAACTGACGTGGATCAGTGCATGGGCACATTCCATTGTTAATGAATGACTTAGGCACCAAGTAAAGGCATAACGCTATTGTCTGTAAGGCCCGTCCTAGAGGGCTTTTGTCGATTTGAGTGGGAATGGATCGTATTACTTTCGAATTATCACGCTAGTTGGTTTTCAGCATTTGGCAAATTTTCGGCATCTGTTTTCAGTACAGAATTGATTTGTCAGGACTAGCGCACAAAAGTCATACACTCCTGCTAAGCGTTAGCGTTTATGGCTATAAATAACCGACGTTAATTGGGGTTATCTATTAAACGTAATCAGGCTTCAGAAATTGATAAAGGGAGACTGGAATGTCGCAACCGACGCAAAAGCTGCGCCTTGGCGCACTGATCGCCCTGGTGGTCGGATCGATGATTGGTGGCGGGATTTTTTCGCTGCCGCAGAACATGGCGGCCCGCGCCGATGCCGGGGCGATTCTGATCGGCTGGGGCATCACCGCAATTGGCATGCTGACCCTGGCGTTCGTCTTCCAGACCTTGGCCAATCGCAAACCGGAACTCGATTCGGGCGTGTATGCCTACGCCAAGGCCGGGTTCGGCGATTACATGGGTTTCTCATCGGCGTGGGGCTACTGGATCAGCGCGTGGCTGGGCAACGTCGGCTATTTCGTTCTGCTGTTCAGCACCCTCGGCTACTTCTTCCCGGTGTTCGGCCAGGGCAACACGCCGATTGCCATCGCCTGCGCATCAGTGCTGCTGTGGGCGGTGCATTTTCTGGTGATGCGCGGAATCAAGGAGGCGGCGCTGATCAATCAATTGACCACCGTGGCCAAAGTGGTGCCGTTGATCATGTTCATCGTCATCGCTGCCGTCGCGTTCAAGGCTGATATTTTTACCCGTGACATCTGGGGTCAGAGCAACCCGAATTTCGGCGGGGTGATGGATCAGGTGCGCAACATGATGCTGGTCACGGTGTTCGTGTTCATCGGCATCGAAGGCGCCAGCGTGTATTCAGCGCGCGCAGAGAAACGCCGCGACGTCGGGCGCGCCACGGTGATCGGATTTGTCGGCGTGCTGGCGCTGTTGGTGCTGGTCAACGTGCTGTCGCTGGGGATCATGAGCCAGCCGGAACTGGCGAGCTTGCAGAACCCGTCGCTGGCGGCGGTGCTGGAACATGTGGTCGGTCCGTGGGGCGCGCTGCTGATCAGCATTGGCTTGGCGATTTCGCTACTGGGGGCGCTGCTTTCGTGGGCACTGCTGTGTGCAGAAATCCTCTTCGCCACGGCCAAGGACAAGACCATGCCGGCGTTCCTCAAGAAGGAAAATGCCAACCATGTGCCGGTCAATGCGCTGTGGCTGACCAACGTGATGATCCAGATTTTCCTGCTGATCACACTGTTCTCGGCTGGCACTTACACCAGCCTGATCTACCTCGCCTCGTCGATGATTCTGGTGCCGTATCTGTGGTCGGCGGCCTACGCGGTGCTGTTGAGCGGGCGCGGCGAAACCTACGAACACGCGTCGGCCGAGCGCACCAAGGATCTGCTGATCGGCGGCATCGCCCTGAGTTACGCGGTGTGGTTGTTGTACGCCGGCGGGGTGAAGTACTTGCTGCTGTCGGCGTTGTTGTACGCGCCGGGGGTGATCCTGTTTGCCAAGGCCAAGCGTGAGCAGGGTGAGCCGTTGTTCACCACGGTTGAAAAGGGGATTTTTACCTGCGTGATTATTGGTGCGGGGTTGGCGGCTTATGGGTTGTATAGCGGGTTGTTGTCGCTGTGAGGATGTTTGGTTGATCAGATTTTGTGGTGACAGGTCGGGCCTCATCGCTGGCAAGTCGAATCGTCGCACCGCAGCTCCCACAGTTTTCGAGTCGTACACAAAATCTGTCAACACCTCTTAACCTGTGGGAGCTGCGGTGCGACGATTCGACTTGCCAGCGATAGCGGTGTGTCAGTCAACAGATGAAATAACTGACCTGCCGCCATCGCTGATGCTTCCTGATTACACGCGGAACTGATCCATCAGCTTCATCTGCTGACTGGCCAGCGCATTCAACTGGCTGCTGATCGCTGCCGATTCGGTGGCTTGTCCGGTCAAGGTTTCGGTGACGGTACGAATCGCCGAAACGTTACGGTTGACCTCTTCAGCCACCGCGCTCTGCTGTTCGGCGGCGCTGGCGATTTGCAGGTTCATGTCGCTGATCACCGTCACTGCGTCGCTGATCTTGCCCAGCGCATCCACTGCATGACGAATCTGCCCGGCATTGTTGTGCGCCTGAGTCTGGCTTGAATGCATGGTCGCGACCACGCCGCGAGTGCCGGTCTGGATGCGTTCGATGACCACGCGAATTTCTTCAACCGAATCCTGGGTGCGCTTGGCGAGGTTGCGCACTTCGTCGGCCACCACCGCAAAACCGCGACCGCTTTCACCGGCGCGCGCCGCTTCAATGGCGGCGTTCAGCGCTAGCAGGTTGGTCTGTTCGGCGATGCTGCGGATCACTTCCAGCACCGAACCGATCTGCTCGCTGTTGACCGCCAGCGCTTCGACTTCGGTCACTGCTTTGCTGACTTCGTCGGCCAGTTGATTGATGTCGCGGGTGCTGCGCTCGATGATCGACATGCCTTCGCGGGCCGATTGATCAGCACCTTTGGCTGCGTTGGCCGCGTTCGACGCGCTGTTGGCCACGTCGTGGGCAGTGGCGCTCATTTCGTTCGACGCGGTGGCAACCTGATCGATCTCGCGGAACTGCACCTGCATGCCTTCGCTGGTCTGGCGGGCGATTTCCGAAGACTGATCGGCAGTGCCGCGCGCTTCGGTGATGCTTTGTTTGATCTGGGCGATGGTCGGTTGCAGCTTGTCGAGGAAGCGGTTGAACCAGTTCACCAGCTCGCCCAGTTCATCCTTTTTGCTGTAGTTCAGCCGTTGCGTCAGATCGCCTTCGCCGCTGGCGATGTTCTTCAGCATCTCGGCGACGCTGTTGATCGGACGGGTTACGCCCGACGCGGTGAGCCAGATCAGCAGCAGCCCGACCAAACCAGCAATCACTGCCACCGAGATCGCGGTGATGGTGCCGGTTTCCTGTGCGTCATCCAGTACTGCTTGCAGCTTGACCGAGTCGGCCAGCAGCACTTGTTTCGGCAGGTCGATGACTACGCCCCACGCTTTGGAGTCGCTGATCGGGCTGACCGGGTACACCGCGCGAATCAAATCGCCCTGCTCGAGAATCTTCGGTGTGCCGGAGCTGAGCAGTTGCAGCACTTCCTTGCCTTCAGCGCCGAGGGTGTCGCCGATGCTTTTGCCGACCTTGCTTGCGTCAGTGCTGTAGGCGCCGAGTACACCGCTGCCGGACACAATCAACATGTGCCCGGCTCCGCTGAACAGCTCGCGCTGGGCGTCAACGGCTGCCGCTTGCAAGGCGTCGAGGGCAATGTCGACGCCGACCACGCCGATGGCCTTGCCATCCACCAGCAACGGTACGGAAATCGTGGTCATGAGCATTTCCTTGCCGCCGACGGTGTCCGCATACGGGTCGAGCAGGCAGGTGCGCTTGTTGTCGCGAGGGCAGGTGTACCAACTGTTGTACGGCGTGCCGCTGACACTCATGGTGGTTTTGGTCAGGTCTTCTTCAACCATGATGGTATTGAGCGCAGCGCCGCCGGCACGACTCCAATAGCTGGCGAAACGCCCGGCTTCGTTGGACTGACGCGCGGCGTCGTTGGCGAACTCGCTGTCCTTGCCGTCCAGCGCATCGGGCTCGAATGCCAGCCAGATGCCGAGCACTTTGTTGTTGCGCTCGAACGCGGTTTTCAGGCTCTGGTTCAACTCTTCACGCAAGGCACCGGCGTCCAGCGAACGCTTGGCGGCCATCGTGCGCAGGTCCTTGATCTGATCCGCCAGCGCGGTAATCACCGACAGGTTTTCGCCAAAGGTTTTCTGCAGGCGAATCGCTTGTTCGCCCGCCTTGGCCTGCAACAGGTTCTGCACACTGGCGGTGAGCATCTTGCTGCTGGAGGCACTGACCAGTTGGTCGTTCTGGTTGGTCTGGTAGATGTTCATGCCGACGATCAGCGCGACCACGCCAAGCAGGCACAGGCCGGAGAGCAGCACGATTTTCAGGCGGATGGACAGAGAGTCGAACATAGGGCGTTCTCGCGAAGGGATGAGCTGTTGGCTACGGGCTGGAACGCCCCGGTTCGCCAAATCCATTCAGCGCCATTCAATGCTCATCGGCGCGGAGGCAGGTTTGCATGAGTGGCTTGCCGACGAACGGTAGAGGCTAAACGTTTGCGCAGGATAATGTGCTGAAAAGGGTCTTAATTACAGGGAAGTTTCAGCTATGTGCAAAGGCTTTTGTGGCGAGGGGATTTATCCCCGTTGGGTGGCGAAGCCGCCCCAAATTGGACCTGTACGGTTTGTAAGACATACCGAGTTGTTTGGTTTTACGACTGCTTCGCAGCCGGACGGGGATGAATCCCCTCGCCACAGGGGATTAAGCGGGGAGGGCTTCTGGTCGTGACCATATCCATAGGTTGCCCATGCTCATGCCGGCGATGGCCAGATAGATCGGCCAGCCGTGGTCGAGCATCACCAGCATCAAGGTTGCGCAGAGCAGCATGCTGACAGTGGCGCTGACCTTGGCGCGGCGCGCGATGATTCTGCCGTTGCGCCAGTTGTGCAGAATCGGGCCGAACAAGCGATGGTTTTCCAGCCAGGCACTCAGGCGCGGCGAACTGCGCGTCGCGGCCCACGCGGCGAGCAGGATGAACTCGGTGGTCGGCAGGCCGGGCACGATGATCGCGATCAGGCCGATGCCGAGGCTGACATAGGCGAGCAGGCCGAACAGCAGGCGGGCGAGTTTGGAGTGGGCGGGTTGGGGCATGGGCTCAGCGAGTTACTTCTGAAGCGGGATGGGAATCTTACAGACTTACGCCATTCACTGTGGGAGCTGGCTTGCCAGCGATAGCGGTATGTCAGTCGGCATAAATGTTGGCTGACACTCCGTCATCGCTGGCAAGCCAGCTCCCACAGGTTTTTGCAGTGTGGCTTCAGGCAGGTTCGGCTTGGGTTGAGTAGGCCTGTTCGAGCAACACCGTGAAGCGGTTGAACGCATCGATTGCGCCTTGCTCGACTTCTGCTTCCTCCTCAGGCGTGAACTCCAGTGCATCGAGGGTTCTGACAAAACGCTTCCAGCCTTCAGCGCGGCCACCCTCTGGCTCGCCCAAGTGACGCGCACCAAAGTTTTCACTCAGCTCCAGCGCCACCGCACGCTTGATCAAAAACGCCGCACCGAGCTTCGAACCTTCGGAAACGAAGATCCAGCCCAAGGCGCGCGCCTTGCCCGGGTTCTTCACTGCGCCAGCAACCGGCGCCGGTACTTCGGTATCCAGATCAGCCAGGTCAGCCTTGGCCGCATCAGCACGGCAACGCGCCGGCAGATCGGCAACGATTTCGCGCAGTTCAGGGTCGTTGTACAACCCCACCAGTTCCGACTGGAACAGGTATTGCGCGACCACGAAGCGCGCGAAGTTGGCGCGGGTCTCGAACGGGGCGTGTGCTTTGACCAGTGCGTCGAGCTTAGCGTGCGGCTCGTGGGTGATCTGGTTCAGGCGTTGCGAACGCAGGGCTTTTTCCGGGGTGGTCATGAGGTGTCCTTGAAAAGAAGAGGCGCTTGATAACGAGACGTTCGGGCATGCGCCGGACAGTAAAAAAACCTCACGGCGCGCCATTCAATGGGCGCCGTGAGGCAGTCCGGATCAGATATCCCAGACCAGATTGATCGCGAAGTTGCGACCCGGTTGAGTCAGGCGATCGAGGTTGGCCGGTTGCGTGACCGAGGCTTCGCCCACGCTGTCGTAACCGCGCACGTCATCCCACTGCCAGTATTTTTTGTCGGTCAGGTTGTAGAGGCCGGCATTCAGCGTCACGTCGTCGGTGACCTTGTAGAACCCGGCGAGGTCGAGCACGCCATAACCCGGTGTCTTGAACTGCGTGCTGGTGCCATCCGGCGTTTTGAAACTACTGCTGTCGACACGATCCTTGCGCTTGACCAGCGTCCAGCTGAGCAGGGCACCGTAGTTGTCCTGGTCATAACCGAGGCCAAACACGCCGGTCAGCGGATTGACGCTATTGAGTGGTTGTCCGCTGTCATCGTTGCGGCCATACAGGTAGGCCATCGAGCCTTGTGTGTAGAGTCCGGCAGGCGCGCCGAACGTATCGAGGTTCAGACGACCCTTGAGCTCCACACCCTTGATGGTGGCGTGCTTGATGTTGTTGCTCTGGAACGTGGTTTCGGAATAGCCGGGGGTGATGGCGTTTTCGTCGATGAAATCACGGTACTTGTTATAGAACACCGCCACGTCAAACGTGCCTGCCTCGAACTGTCCGCGCAGGCCGGTTTCATAGCTCTTGCTCTTTTCCGGATCGAGATCCGGATTCGGTGCGACCTGATAGCCCCCGCTGAGGTTTTCAAAGCGGCCGTACAGCGCTTTGGCGGTCGGCGTGCGGAAGCCTTCGGCGTACTGACCGTACCAGGTGTAGTTGTCGTTGAAGTTGTAAGTGGTACCGAACTTGGGCGACAGACGATGCCAGGTCTTGGTTTTGTCGCTCACCGTGCCGTTGCCGCTCTGGTCGGCAGTGGCGAGGAACTCATCGGTGATGTGCGGCTTGAGCTGGGTGTAGTCGTAACGTGCGCCCGGCAGGAACGTCCAGTTGCCCCAGCTGATCTGATCCTGGGCAAACAGGCTGTAGCTGTTGATGGTCGGGTCGGGGAAGTCGCTGGCCGGTGTCAGGGTATCGGCAGCGCTCGCCGCGCCGATCACGCGGCAGGCGCCGGCGACGGTCAGGCAAGTGCCGCTGCCGGTGCGCAGACCGGTAACTTTGTCCTGCTTGATGGTGGTGCCGTAGGTGACGACGTGATCGGTGTCGGCGATGGCGAAGGCCTTGTCCGCCTGGGTATCGAACACCCATTGGCGATCTTTGTAAGTGGTTTTGCGCTCACGCAATACGGTGCGCGAAGGCGCGTAGATTTCTTCGGTGCGCTGATCGGTTTTCGCAATCTGGTAATTCAGCGACCACTTGATGTGGTCAGCCAGCGCGCTGTCGAGACCGAAACTGTGCTCCAGGCCGAAACGCTCGCGGGTGACCGTGTCGTTGCCGGTGCGCGATTTGTAGAAACCGAAACCACGTCCCGCGTTGAATGGCCCGCCGACGGCGCTCAACTGGTTAGTGTCGCGATCATCCTTGTAGTGTTCGTAGGTCAGACCGAAGCGCGCATCGTCGGCGTAGTTCCAGCCGAGTTTGGCCAGGACGTTGGTGGTGCGCACATCCTCAGGGTTGGCCTCGGTGCGGTTCAGGCCGGTGCCGCCGGTTTCGCCGTAGGATTCGCTTTCATGACCATTGCGCTGGCTCAGGTGCAGCAAGCCGTCTAAGTCGCCGGTCCGACCAGCGACGGTGCCGGACCTCAGCCAGCTGTCGTCGGCGGAGCTGTAACCGGTTTTCAGACGCGCGCCGACGTCTTTGCCGGGCTTGATGATGTCGTCCGGGTCGAGGGTGTAGTAGCTGACCGCGCCGCCGATGGCGTTGCTGCCGTAGAGCACGGAGGCCGGACCACGCAGGATTTCCACGCGTTTGACGATTTCCGGGTCGACGTAATTGCGGTTGCTCTGCGCGTACGGACCATTGAAGAAGCTGTCGGGCACTTGCACGCCGTCGACCTGAGTCAGCACGCGGTCGCCGTCGATCCCGCGAATGTTGTAGCCGGTCAGTCCGGCACGCTGACCGGCGCCGCCCACCGAAACGCCCGGTTCGTAACGCACCAGATCCTTGATCGAGTTGACGTTGTTGCGGTCGAGCTCCTCGCGGGTCTGCACGCTGACGGTGCTCGGTACGCTGTTCACCGATTGCTCCTGGCGGGTGGCGCTGATGGTCACCTGATCCAGATTGAGCGCACCGCTGGCGCTGCGTTTCTCCAGCACCACGTTGTTGTTGCTCAGTTTGCGGAAGCTCAGGTTGGTCCCCACCAACAGGCGCTCCAGGGCTTTTTCCGGCGGCAGCGAACCACGCACACCCGGCGACGCCACGTTTTGTCCCAGTTCTGCCGGCAAACCGACCTGCCAACCGGTCACGGCGGTGAAGGCATTGAGGGCTGAAACCAGCGGTTGCTGGCCGATGGCGAACGAGTAATCGCCCATGTTGCGCGTCGGTTGTTCGGTGGCGGCCATCAGCGGCGCGGTGCCGGCCATGAGAATGGCGGCGGTCAGCAACGACAGTACGCGGGAAGGGGAAGCAGTCTGGCGGGTAAGGCGAGAGGACATCGATAGCGCTCCGTGTCGCACGAATCTTTATAGGTGCTGATTGTTCGCGTGATGCGAATCAATTGCATTGGCTATAACGAGACGAACGGGCTCCAGCTATCGAGTAAAAATAATTCTCATTTAGTTCAAGATCACCAGCGCCGGATATTCCTGCAACTTGGCTGAGGTGATGTGCGCCAGCGAACGCACGACATCGAGCGGCTGGTCGAGACGAAAATTGCCGGTGACGGCGACATCGGCCAACTGCTGATTGGTGTTGATGATGAAGCCCGGATAGTAGCGGCGCAGTTCGGCCAGCACTTGGTTCAGCGGGCAGTTCTCGAAGACAAGCCGACCTTGCACCCAGGCCAGATCAGTGGCCGGATCAACCTTGGCCGGGCGGTCGAAACCGTTGGGGCCAATGCTGATGCTTTCGCCTGCCGACAAACGCACACGCGCGTCATCACGCGTGGCGCGCAAATCGACATCACCACGCTGCACGCGCACCTGCGCCACGCCGTCCAGGTAACGCACAGCGAAATCGGTGTCGCGCACGCTGGCTTTCACCGGGCCGGCATCAATCTCCAGCGGCTGGCCACGGTTGGCCGGGACTTCGAAAAACGCTTCGCCCTGATACAGCCGAGCGACCCGTTGCTGATCATTGATCGTGCTGGAAAATGCCGAGTTGGTATTGAGCAGAACTTTCGAGCCGTCCTCCAGTTGCAGGCGCTGGCGCTCGCCAACCACGGTCAGATGATCGGCCTGCAGCCGCAGCGGCAGATTGCTGAAACTGAAAAGGCCGAGTACCAGCACGGCGGCGGTGGCCAGCGGTTTCCAGTGCGGGCGCAGACGGCGCAGGAACGTGACCTTCTTTGGCTGCGCGGCGAGGTTTTGCGCGCATTGGGCGATTTGCGGGCCGTCCCAAATGGCTTGCGCTTTGGCGAACGCTTCGGCATTCAACGGATCGGCCGACAGCCACGCATGAAACTGCCGCGACTGCTCCGCGTCCGGACTGCCGAGCACGATGAGCCAGTCCAAAGCCTGGTCCATTGCGCTGGCGGCGTCCTGCGCCGTATCGGGCGAAGGAGAGCGGTGGGTGTCGGTCACGGTGTTTCCTCGGCAGTGTCTGCGCACGGCTGTTTTTTTAGTGAAGCGTAAATGTCGGGCAAGGGTAGCAAAGCCCGATGATCAGTGCAGTCGATCCTGTTGGCGGCGAGAAAAGTCTTACGGTAATCACTCGCCATTCAGGCGTTCGGCGACCCCGATGCACACCGTCATGATCAATTTGAGTTCTTTTTGCACGGTACTCAGCGACACGTTGAGCTCGTCGGCGATTTCCTGATAGCTGTTTCCGTGCAGGCGGCTGAGGATGAAAATCCGCTGCTGACGCGGGCTGAGTTGACTGAGGCTCACGTTCAGGCGCTCGAGTAATTGTTCGGCGTGGGCGGCGTCTTCGGCGCTGCTGGCAGGGGCGGCGATGCTGTGCACCACCTCTTGCGGCACGTCATCGACCATGGTGCGCGAATGAATCTTGCGCGCACGCAGATGATCCAGCGCCAGATTGCGCGCGGTCTGAAAGACAAAGGGTTCAAGGTGCTCGATGGCCCGCTCGCTCAGCGCTCGCGTGACGCGCAGGTAGGTTTCCTGCAACAGGTCTTCGGCGGTGCTGTGGTTGTTGACCATGCGCTCCAGTGTTCGCAGCAGGGCACTGCGCTGGGCGAGGAAAACGTGATTGAAGCGCGACTGACTCACGGGAAGGCCTGATCCATTTCGAGCGAATGATAATGCTTATCATCCGCTCGAGTGGTCAAGTGTTGATTTGTAGAAGTTTGCTTACTCGGCGTTGCAGAGTGCCAGGCAGTTATCCAGCATGCGGTTGGAGAAGCCCCACTCGTTGTCGTACCAGGCCAGCACTTTCAGCAGTTTGCCGCTGACTTTGGTGTGGTTGGCGTCGAAGATCGACGACAGCGGGTTGTGGTTGAAGTCGCTCGAAACCAACGGCAGCGTGTTGTAGCCAAGGATTTTCGAATGCTGGCTCGCGGCCTTCAACAGCGCGTTGACTTCTTCGGCGCTGGCTTCCTTCTTCAGTTGCACAGTCAAGTCAACCAGCGAGACATTGATCACCGGCACGCGCACGGCCATGCCGGTCAGTTTGCCCGCCAGTTCCGGCAGCACCAGGCCCACGGCTTCAGCCGCACCGGTCTTGCTCGGGATCATGTTTTGCGTGGCCGAACGCGCGCGGTACGGATCGGTGTGGTAGACGTCGGTCAGGTTCTGATCGTTGGTGTAGGCATGAATGGTGGTCATCAGACCGCTCTCGATGCCCAGCTCACGGTGCAGCACCTGCGCCACTGGCGCGAGGCAGTTGGTGGTGCACGAAGCGTTGGAGATGATCTGGTGCGACTGGCGCAGAATGTCGTGGTTCACACCATAAACCACGGTGGCATCGGCGCCTTTGGCCGGGGCCGAGATGATTACTTTGCGTGCGCCGGCGGTAATATGCGCGGCGGCTTTGGCGCGGTCGGTGAACAGACCGGTGCATTCGAATACCACATCAATCTTTTCCGCAGCCCATGGCAGTTCGGCCGGGTTGCGAATGGCGCTGACCGAAATACGGTCGCCGTTGACGGTCAGGCTCTCGTTGTCGTGCGCCACTTCAGCGTCGAACGTGCCATGCACGGTGTCGTATTTGAGCAGATGGGCATTCATCGAGCTGTCGCCCAGATCGTTGATGGCGACGATCTGCAAATCCTGACGATAGCCTTGGGTATACAGTGCGCGCAGGACATTACGGCCGATGCGGCCAAAACCATTGATTGCAATTCGAAGAGTCATTGAGCAGCGCCGCCGTCGTTTTGTTGTTGGAATTACAAGATTATTCGCATAAAAATAGAAAACAAGCCTTTTTAGTGGCAATATTTTGTTTTATCTACAACGAGTGACCTGAATCAACTGGTCCGAATGATCGACAGAACCGCCCGTCATCCCACGCGAGCGGCGCTTTGATCAGCATAGACAATCAGGTCGCCACATCCGTTAGCCTGGAGTTCTACACATGCATCCCCGCGTCCTTGAGGTCACCGAACGGCTTATCGCCCGCAGCCGCGCCACACGTCAGGCTTACCTTGCGCTGATTCGCGGCGCTGCAACTGATGGCCCGATGCGCGGCAAGCTGCAATGCGCCAATTTCGCCCACGGCGTGGCCGGTTGCGGCACCGAAGACAAGCACAGCTTGCGGATGATGAACTCGGCCAACATCGCAATTGTTTCGTCATATAACGACATGCTCTCGGCGCATCAGCCGTATGAAGTGTTCCCGGAACAAATCAAGAATGCCCTGCGTGAAATCGGCTCGGTTGGCCAGTTCGCGGGTGGCACTCCGGCGATGTGCGATGGCGTGACCCAAGGCGAGCCGGGCATGGAGCTAAGCCTGCCGAGCCGCGAAGTGATCGCGATGTCCACCGCGGTGGCGCTGTCGCACAACATGTTCGACGGCGCGCTGATGCTCGGCATCTGCGACAAGATCGTGCCGGGGCTGATGATGGGCTCGCTGCGTTTCGGTCATCTGCCGACGATCTTCGTGCCGGGCGGGCCGATGGTGTCGGGGATTTCCAACAAGGAAAAAGCCGACGTGCGCCAGAAGTACGCCGAGGGCAAGGCGACTCGCGAAGAGCTGCTGGAATCGGAAATGAAGTCCTATCACAGCCCTGGCACTTGCACCTTCTACGGCACCGCCAACACCAACCAGTTGCTGATGGAAGTCATGGGCCTGCACTTGCCGGGCGCGTCCTTCGTCAATCCGAACACGCCACTGCGCGAAGCGCTGACCCGCGAAGCCGCGCATCAAGTCACGCGTCTGACCAAACAAAATGGCAACTTCATGCCGATCGGCGAAATCGTCGATGAAAAGTCGCTGGTCAACTCGATCGTGGCGCTGCACGCCACTGGCGGCTCGACCAACCACACCCTGCACATGCCGGCCATCGCCATGGCGGCGGGCATTCAATTGACCTGGCAGGACATGGCCGACCTCTCCGAAGTCGTGCCGACCCTGAGCCACGTCTACCCGAACGGCAAGGCTGACATCAACCACTTCCAGGCCGCTGGCGGCATGTCGTTCCTGATCCGCGAACTGCTCGGCGCCGGTCTGCTGCACGAAGACGTCAACACCGTGCTCGGCCACGGCCTGAGCCGTTACACCAAAGAACCGTTCCTCGATAACGGCGAGCTGGTCTGGCGCGAAGGCCCGATTGATAGCCTCGACGAAAACATCCTGCGTCCGGTGGCGCGTGCGTTCTCGCCGGAGGGCGGCTTGCGCGTGATGGAAGGCAACCTCGGTCGCGGTGTGATGAAAGTTTCCGCCGTCGCGCTGGAAAACCAGATCGTCGAAGCACCGGCGATGGTGTTCCAGGATCAACAGGATCTGGCCGACGCGTTCAAGGCCGGTTTGCTCGAGAAAGATTTCGTCGCAGTGATGCGCTTCCAGGGCCCGCGTTCCAACGGCATGCCCGAGTTGCACAAGATGACGCCGTTCCTCGGTGTGTTGCAGGATCGCGGCTTCAAAGTCGCGCTGGTGACTGACGGGCGCATGTCCGGTGCATCGGGGAAAATTCCGGCTGCGATTCACGTCAGTCCGGAAGCATATGTCGGCGGCGCTTTGGCGCGCGTGCAAGAGGGCGATATCATCCGCGTCGATGGCGTCAAAGGTACTTTGGAACTTAAAGTCGACGCCGCCGAATTTGCAGCACGCGAACCCGCCAAAGGCCTGTTGGGCAACAACATCGGCAGCGGTCGCGAACTGTTCGGCTTCATGCGTTTGGCCTTCAGCTCGGCGGAGCAGGGCGCCAGCGCCTTCACTTCTGCCCTGGAGACGCTTAATTGAAACTGGCTTTGGTCGGTGACATCGGAGGCACCAACGCGCGATTTGCGTTGTGGAAAGATCAGCAGCTCGAGTCCGTGCAGGTGCTGGCCACTGCCGAGCATGCCAGCCCGGAGGCGGCGATCAGCCTGTATCTGAGCGGGCTGGGTCTGGCGCCGGGGGACATCGGTTCGGTGTGCCTGTCGGTGGCCGGTCCGGTCAGCGGCGATGAATTCAAGTTCACCAACAACCACTGGCGCCTTAGCCGCAAGGCGTTTTGCGAGGCGTTGCAGGTCGAGCAGTTGTTGCTGGTCAACGACTTCTCGGCGATGGCGCTGGGCATGACCCGGTTGCAGCCCGGTGAATTCCGCGTGGTCTGCGCAGGCACGCCGGAACCGTTGCGCCCGGCTGTGGTGATCGGCCCGGGCACAGGCCTTGGCGTCGGCACTTTGCTTGATCTTGGCGAAGGGCGCTTTGCTGCACTGCCGGGCGAGGGCGGTCACGTCGATCTGCCGCTGAGCAGCCCGCGTGAAACGCAACTGTGGCAACACATCCACAACGAAATCGGCCACGTCAGCGCGGAAACGGCGTTGAGCGGCAGCGGTTTGCCGCGTGTCTACCGCGCGATCTGCGCGGTGGATGGGCATGAGCCGACGCTTGATACGCCAGAAGCGATCACCGCTGCCGGTCTGGCGGGCGATCCGATTGCGCTGGAAGTGCTTGAGCAGTTCTGCTGCTGGCTCGGTCGGGTGGCGGGCAATAACGTGCTGACCACGGGCGGGCGTGGCGGGGTGTATATCGTTGGCGGGGTGATTCCACGCTTTGCTGATTTCTTCGTTGAAAGCGGTTTTGCTCGCAGCTTCGCCGACAAGGGCTGCATGAGTGATTACTTCAAGGGGATTCCGGTGTGGCTGGTGACGGCGCCGTATTCCGGGCTGGTGGGTGCGGGAGTGGCGCTGGACCAGGCAATCCCTGTTTAGCAGGATTTACTGTGGCGAGGGAGCTTGCTCCCGCTCGGCTGCGCAGCAGTCGTACCTGCGGCTCACGCGATTTGACTGGAAAACCAATAGGGCCGCTTCGCAGCCCAGCGGGAGCAAGCTCCCTCGCCACAAAAGCTCGTACGCCATCTGTTTTGGCTCAGGCATAATCCGCCCCAATTCCAACAACAAGGATGCCTTCGAAGTGAGCTCAGTCAACAAGTCGATATTGTTGGTCGATGACGACCAGGAAATACGCGAGTTGCTCGAGACCTACCTGACCCGCGCGGGTTTTCAGGTGCGGGCCACGGCCGATGGCGCCAGTTTTCGTCAGGCGCTGAACGACGCGCCGAGCGATCTGGTGATCCTTGATGTGATGCTGCCCGACGAGGACGGCTTCAGTCTGTGCCGTTGGGTGCGTCAGCATCCGCGTCAGGCGCAGGTGCCGATCATCATGCTCACCGCCAGCTCCGATGAGGCCGACCGCGTAATCGGTCTGGAACTCGGCGCTGACGACTACCTTGGCAAGCCCTTCAGCCCGCGTGAGCTGCAAGCACGGATCAAAGCCCTGTTGCGCCGCGCTCAGTTCGGCCAGGAACGCAGCGGCAGTGAAGTGCTGGCCTTCGATGAGTGGCGGCTGGACATGGTCAGCCACCGACTGTTTCACACCGACGGTGAAGAAGTGATTCTGTCCGGCGCCGACTTCGCGCTGCTCAAGCTGTTCCTCGATCATCCCCAGCAAATCCTCGACCGCGACACCATCGGCAACGCCACCCGTGGCCGCGACCTGATGCCGCTCGATCGCATTGTCGACATGGCCGTCAGCCGCTTGCGCCAACGCCTGCGCGACACGGAAAAACCGCCACGCCTGATCCGCACCGTGCGTGGCAGCGGCTACCAATTGGCAGCCAACGTGGTTGCCGGCAATGGTCACTGAGTTCCTGCGCAACGCCGCAGCCAAAGTGCCGGTGCCGCGTTCGCTGCTCGGGCGCATGCTGCTGCTGACGTTGTTGGCGGTGTTGTTCGCGCAGACCTTGTCCAGCGTGATCTGGGTTTCGCAATTGCGCGCCACGCAACTTGAAGGCCTGGTCACCAGCGCCCGTAGCCTCGCGCATTCGATGACCGCCAGCGTCAGCTATTTCCGCTCATTGCCGGTGGCCTATCGACCGCTGGTGCTGGATCAGTTGCGCAGCATGGGCGGTACACGTTTTGTCGTGACGCTCAACGACAAGCCGCTGGATATGGAAGTGCTGCCGGTCACGCCGCGCAAGGCAGCGGTGATGCAAGCAGTCGACGAAGTGTTGCGCCAGTCGCTGGGCCACGACACGGATATTCTGGTGACCTTCGTCAGCCCCGAGGATCTGCGGATCTTCAATGCCGGGCTGAAACTCGATGAGTTGCCACGCTCCTGGGCGCACTACGCGCTGACGCTGGAGCCGGTGAATCCGCCGGTGCTGGTCACGCAGATTCAAATGGCGCCGGGCGAATGGCTGTACATCGCCTCCCTGTTGCCCGAGCCGTACACCAGTCTTGAAGAACAAGGCCTGCCGGCGCAGCAGGTGTGGTTCATCGTCCTCACCAGCGGCTTTTTGCTGTTGTTTATTGGCCTGCTGGTGCACTGGCAGAGCCGGCCGCTCAAGCGCCTGGCGCGGGCGGCGCGGGACTTGTCGCTGGGTGCGGATGTCGAACCGGTGGCCGAGGGCGGTGGCAGTGAAGTGGTCGAAGTCGGTCGCGCATTCAACACCATGCGCGAGCGCATCAGCCGCTATCTGACCGAACGCAGCCAGTTGTTCAGCGCAATTTCCCACGACTTGCGCACGCCGATCACTCGCCTGCGTCTGCGCGTCGAACTGTTGGAAGACGAAAAGCTGCAAGCCAAGTTCGGTCGCGATCTGGATGAGCTGGAACTGCTGGTCAAAGGCGCGTTGCAATGTGTTAAAGACACCGACATCCACGAGAACATCGAACCGGTGGATCTCAATCATGTGCTTGATTGTCTGGTGGAGCCGTATCTGGCACCCAATGGCAATGGCCGCGTGACCCAGCAGGGGCGGGCGCTGGCCGCGTATTCCGGTAAGCCGTTGGCGCTGAAACGCTGCATCGGCAATCTGATCGACAACGCTTTGAAGTACGGGCAGAACGCGCATTTGCATATCGATGATGACGAGAGCGCGTTTGTGCTGCACGTCGATGATGAAGGCCCGGGCGTGCCGGAGCAGCGGTTGGAGCAGGTGTTTGAACCGCACTTTCGACTGGCGGGGCAGCAGCAGGGGTATGGTCTTGGATTGGGGATCGCGCGCAATATCGCGCATAGTCATGGTGGTGAGGTGACATTGCAGAATCTGCGTGAAGGCGGGTTGCGCGTGACCCTCCAACTTCCGCGTTCTGCTGACTGAAGATCAAAAAAGGCCCTCACCCTAACCCTCTCCCGGAGGGAGAGGGGACTGATTGGGGGATGCTGAAGAAATAAGCCGACCTGAAAGTGTTTTGCTGAATCCATAATCGATAAGGTCTTTCAGGTCGATGTTTGACCGTAGACACCTTGGTCGGCCCCCTCTCCCTCCGGGAGAGGGCTGGGGTGAGGGTCGCTCTTTGTCACGGTCCTGTGACAAACCCCGCCCCCTTCGTTACAAGGCAGTCCCGGCCCGTTGTTTAGACTCCGCGCAGTCATAACAACAAAAAAGGCCACCCATGGATCACTTCCAACCCGGCTTCAGCAGTTGGCTCAACGCCCCCGCGCACCAGCAATGGCTGGCTGCCGAAGGCCTGCGTCTGCTGGCGTTCGCCAAGGCTTCGCGCCTGCCTGAAGGCTTCGGCAACCTCGACGAGCGCGGCCACTTGCCGGCTGATGCGCAAGCCGAAACCATGAACACCGCGCGCATGACCCACAGCTTCGCCATGGCCCACATCCAAGGCCTGCCGGGTTACGCCGAGCTGATCGATCACGGCATTCAGGCCCTGCGTGGGCCACTGCGTGATGCGTTGCACGGCGGATGGTTCGCCACTGCCGAACACCGCGACGGCAATACCGGCAAGAACGCTTATCTGCACGCCTTCGTCGCCCTCGCCGCGAGTTCCGCGGTGGTCGCCAATCGCCCCGGCGCCCAAGCGCTGCTCGATGACGCGATCGACATTATCGACACCTATTTCTGGAGCGAAGAAGAGGGCGCCATGCGCGAATTCTTCAACCGCGACTGGAGCGAAGAAGAAGCCTATCGCGGCGCCAACAGCAACATGCACGCCACCGAAGCCTTCCTCGCACTGGCCGATGTCACTGAAGACCCGCGCTGGCTGGTGCGTGCGCAACGCATCGTCGAGCGGGTGATCCACGGCCACGCCGCCGCCAACGATTACCTGGTGATCGAGCATTTCGACCGCGACTGGCAGCCGCTGCGCGAGTACAACTCAGACAATCCCGCCGATGGCTTCCGCCCTTACGGCACCACGCCGGGCCACGGGTTCGAGTGGGCGCGGCTGTTGCTGCACCTTGAAGCCGCACGCGTGCAGGCGGGCATGCTCACCCCCGGCTGGCTCGTCACCGACGCGCAGAAACTCTTCGAAAACAACTGCCGTCATGGCTGGGACGTCGATGGCGCGCCAGGCATCGTCTACACCCTCGACTGGCACAACAAAGCCGTGGTTCGCCACCGCTTGCACTGGACTCACGCCGAAGCCAGCGCCGCCGCCAGCGCTCTACTCAAACGCACCGGAGATGCGCAATACGAAACCTGGTACCGACTGTTCTGGGAATTTTGTGAAAGCCATTTCATTGATCGCTGCGACGGCAGTTGGCACCACGAACTCGACCCGCAGAATCGCCCGAGTGCCGATATCTGGGCGGGCAAACCCGATCTGTATCACGCCTGGCAGGCGGTTTTGATCCCGCGTCTGCCACTGACGCCGAGCATGGCCAGTGCTCTGGCGCAATTATCCTGCGCTGTTCCTGTGTAACCATGTCGTGACATTCGCGCGTCCCTTCGTTACCTGCGCAGGGATGCGCTCTGTTTAAACTCCGTGCAGCGCAAGCACCAGACTTGCATGCATAACAACAAGAAAGGTACATCTCAGATGAATGCGATTTCTCGCCTAGCCACTGTCATTTCTGTTGCCTCCCTGTTCCCTCTCGCTGTGTTGCCGCTCAGTGTTTCCGCTGCCGATTCCAAAGGTTCGGTGGAAGTTGTGCATTGGTGGACGTCGGGTGGTGAAAAGGCTGCGGTCGATGTGCTCAAGGCCCAGGTCGAAAAAGACGGCTTTACCTGGAAGGATGGCGCCGTAGCCGGCGGTGGCGGTGCAACTGCCATGACCGTGCTGAAGAGCCGCGCCGTCGCCGGTAACCCGCCGGGCGTAGCCCAGATCAAAGGCCCGGATATCCAGGAATGGGCATCCACCGGTCTGCTCGACACTGACGTGCTGAAAGACGTTTCCAAGTCGGAAAAGTGGGACAGCCTGCTCGACAAGAAAGTCTCCGACACCGTCAAGTTCGAAGGTGATTACGTAGCCGTGCCGGTGAACATTCACCGTGTGAACTGGCTGTGGATCAACCCGGAAGTGTTCAAGAAAGCCGGGATCGAAAAAGCGCCGACCACCCTCGCAGAATTCTACGCAGCGGGCGACAAGCTCAAGGCTGCAGGCTTCATTCCATTGGCCCACGGTGGCCAGCCTTGGCAGGACAGCACCGTGTTCGAAGCGGTAGTGCTTTCGGTCATGGGCGTCGACGGTTACAAGAAAGCCCTGGTTGACCTGGACAACGCCACCCTGACCGGCCCGGAAATGGTCAAGGCGCTGACCGAGCTGAAGAAAGTCGCGACCTATATGGACCAGGACGGCAAAGGCCAGGACTGGAACCTCGAAGCGGCCAAGGTCATCAACGGCAAGGCCGGCATGCAGATCATGGGTGACTGGGCCAAGTCCGAATGGACCGCCGCCAAGAAAGTCGCCGGCAAGGACTACGAGTGCGTAGCGTTCCCGGGCACCGACAAGGCGTTCACCTACAACATCGACTCCCTGGCGGTGTTCAAGCAAAAAGACGCAGGCACCGCGGCGGGTCAGCAAGACATCGCCAAAGTCGTGCTGGGTGAGAACTTCCAGAAAGTCTTCAGCATCAACAAGGGCTCGATCCCGGTTCGCATCGACATGTTGAACAACATGGAAAAACTCGGCTTCGACTCGTGTGCACAGACTGCTGCCAAAGACTTCCTGGCGGACGCCAAGTCCGGCGGCCTGCAACCAAGCATGGCGCACAACATGGCGACCACGCTGGCCGTGCAGGGCGCGTTCTTTGATGTTGTGACCAACTACATCAACGACCCGAAAGCCGACCCGGCCGATGCTGCGAAGAAACTCGGCAGCGCGATCAAGTCTGCCAAATAACACCTTTGCAGGAGTCGGGTTGCTGTGGCGAGGGAGCTTGCTCCCGCTGGGGTGCGAAGCGCCCCCAAAGGCGGCGTCTGCTGCGCAGTCGAGCGGGAGCAAGCTCCCTCGCCACAAACTGATTCTTCAAGGCTGTAGTCCTTTTTCCCTGTACTGGATTTCCCCATGAGTTCTGTTGCTGTGTTCAGCAAGGCCTCGCCGTTCGATGCATTGCAGCGTTGGCTCCCGAAACTGGTGCTGGCGCCGAGCATGTTCATCGTTCTGGTGGGCTTCTATGGCTACATCCTGTGGACGTTCGTTCTGTCGTTCACCAGCTCGACGTTTCTGCCGACCTACAAGTGGGCCGGGCTGGCGCAATACGAGCGCCTGTTCGACAACGACCGCTGGTGGGTCGCGAGCAAAAACCTCGCGGTGTTCGGTGGCATGTTCATCGGTATCACCTTGGTGATCGGCGTGACACTGGCGATCTTCCTCGACCAGAAAATCCGTCGCGAAGGCTTCATCCGCACCATTTACCTGTACCCGATGGCGCTCTCGATGATCGTCACCGGTACCGCGTGGAAATGGCTGCTCAACCCGGGCATGGGCCTGGACAAATTGTTGCGTGACTGGGGCTGGGAAGGCTTCCGTCTGGACTGGCTGATCGACCCGGATCGCGTGGTGTATTGCCTGGTCATCGCGGCTGTGTGGCAAGCCTCGGGCTTCATCATGGCGATGTTCCTCGCCGGCCTGCGCGGGGTTGATCAGTCGATCATCCGTGCCGCGCAGATCGACGGCGCGAGCATGCCGCGCATCTATTGGAAAGTCGTGCTGCCAAGCCTGCGTCCGGTGTTCTTCAGCGCCGTGATGATTCTGGCGCACATCGCGATCAAGAGTTTCGATCTGGTGGCGGCGATGACGGCCGGTGGCCCGGGCTACTCGTCCGACCTGCCAGCGATGTTCATGTATTCCTTCACCTTCAGTCGCGGCCAGATGGGCATGGGTTCGGCCAGTGCGATTCTGATGCTCGGTGCGATCCTCGCGATCATCGTGCCTTACCTGTACTCCGAGCTGAGGACCAAGCGTAATGACTAGTCTCGCTAGCAAACCCGCCATCAGTCTGAGTCGCATCGCGATCTACGCGGTGCTGATCCTCGCCGTTCTGCTGTATCTGGTGCCGTTGGTAGTGATGCTGTTGACCAGCTTCAAGACCCCGGAAGACATCAGCACCGGCAACCTGCTGAGCTGGCCGACCGTGGTCAGCGGCATTGGCTGGGTGAAAGCCTGGGCCACGGTTGACGGCTATTTCTGGAACTCGATCAAGATCACCGTTCCGGCCGTAATCATCTCCACCGCCATCGGTGCGTTGAACGGCTATGTGCTGTCGTTCTGGCGCTTTCGTGGTTCGCAGCTGTTCTTCGGTCTGCTGTTGTTCGGCTGCTTCCTGCCGTTCCAGACCGTGCTGCTGCCGGCCTCGTTCACCCTCGGCAAGATGGGGCTGGCGAGCACCACCACCGGCCTGGTGTTCATCCATGTGGTCTACGGTCTGGCGTTCACCACGCTGTTCTTCCGTAACTACTACGTGAGCATTCCGGATGCGCTGATCAAGGCCGCACGCCTCGATGGCGCGGGGTTCTTTACGATCTTCCGCATGATCATCCTGCCGATGTCGACGCCGATCATCATGGTCTGCCTGATCTGGCAGTTCACCCAGATCTGGAACGACTTCCTGTTCGGTGTGGTGTTCTCCAGCGGTGATTCGCAACCGATCACGGTGGCGCTGAACAACTTGGTCAACACCAGTACCGGGGCCAAGGAATACAACGTGGATATGGCGGCGGCGATGATCGCCGGATTGCCGACCCTGCTGGTCTATGTGGTCGCAGGCAAGTATTTCGTGCGCGGGCTGACGGCCGGCGCAGTCAAGGGGTAATCATGGCTACGCTCGAACTTCGCAATGTAAACAAGACCTATGGCGCCGGCCTGCCGGACACCCTGAAGAACATCGAACTGTCGATCAAGGACGGTGAGTTCCTGATCCTCGTCGGCCCTTCGGGTTGCGGTAAATCGACCCTGATGAACTGCATCGCCGGACTGGAAACCATCAGCGGCGGCGCGATCATGATCGATGACCAGGACGTCAGCGGCATGAGCCCGAAAGATCGCGACATCGCCATGGTGTTCCAGTCCTACGCGCTGTACCCGACCATGAGCGTGCGCGAGAACATCGAGTTCGGTCTGAAGATCCGCAAGATGAGTCAGCCGGCGATCGATGAAGAAGTCGCCCGCGTGGCCAAACTGCTGCAGATCGAGCACCTGCTCAATCGCAAGCCGGGCCAGCTCTCCGGTGGTCAGCAACAGCGCGTGGCGATGGGCCGGGCGCTGGCGCGGCGGCCGAAGATTTATCTGTTCGACGAACCGCTGTCCAACCTCGACGCCAAGCTGCGGGTCGAGATGCGCACCGAAATGAAACTGATGCACCAGCGCCTGAAAACCACCACGGTCTACGTGACCCACGACCAGATCGAAGCGATGACCCTGGGCGACAAAGTGGCGGTGATGAAGGACGGCATCATTCAGCAGTTCGGCACGCCGAAACAGATCTACAACGACCCGGCCAACCTGTTCGTGGCGAGCTTCATCGGTTCGCCGCCGATGAACTTCATCCCCCTGCGTTTGCAGCGCAAGGACGGTCGTCTGCTGGCCCTGCTCGACAGCGGTCAGGCGCGTTGCGAATTGCCGATGGGCATGCAGGACGCCGGTCTCGAAGACCGTGAAGTGATCCTCGGTCTGCGTCCGGAGCAGATTGCTCTGGCCGGCAGCGAAGCCAACGGCCTGCCGACCATTCGCGCTGAAGTGCAAGTCACCGAACCGACCGGGCCGGACACGCTGGTGTTCGTCAACCTGAACGAAACCAAGGTCTGCTGCCGACTGGCACCGGACGTGGCACCGCAGGTGGGCGAGACCCTGACCCTGCAATTCGATCCATCGAAAGTGCTGCTGTTTGATGCCAAGACTGGCGAACGCCTGGGGGTTGCAGGCGTGGCGCAGACCGAGGCGCACAGCGCCAACGTCGCGCAGTTCAAGGGTCGCTGATTGCAACGGATCCGCGCTGGATGGCCTGTCATCCAGCGCAATTTATGTAAACCGCGTTAGATAAAAACAGTTAATAACAATAAAACGAGGATGTAGGGATGAAGAACAACACCAACGCTCAGCGTATCGGCCAGTTGTCTGCGATTGCGGCAATGATGCTCGCCGGTAGCGTTCACGCGGCTGACGCGTTCAGCTCGGATTCCGAGTGGATGACCGGGGATTGGGGCGGAGAGCGGACCAAGCTGATCGAGCAGGGTATCGACATCAAGGCAGACTACGTCGGTGAAGTTGGCGGCAACCTGCACGGTGGCTTCAACAACGACAAGACTGCGCGTTATGCCGACCAGTTTGGTCTGGGCGTGGCCCTCGACCTGCAAAAACTCTGGGGCTGGGATAACACTCAGGCGAAGATCCAACTGACCAACCGTAACGGCCAGAATATCTCCAACGACCGCGTTGGCGACCCGCGTGCCGGCACCCTGAGTTCGTCGCAAGAAGTCTACGGCCGTGGCCACATGGTGCGTCTGACCCAGTTGTGGATCAAACACCAGTTCTTCGACAACAAACTCGACATCAAGGCCGGTTACTTCGGCGAAGGCGAAGACTTCAACACCTTCCCGTGCGAGTTCCAGAACCTGGCGTTCTGCGGTTCGCAAGTGGGTAACTGGGCCACCAACATCTGGTACAACTGGCCAGTCAGCCAGGCCGCGATTCGTGTGAAGTACAACATCAACGACGAGCTCTACGCGCAGATCGGTGCTTACAACCAGAATCCGTCGCAACTCGAACACGGCAACGGCTTCAAGCTCAGCGGCAGCGGCACCAAAGGCACCGTGTTGCCGGTTGAACTGGTCTGGTTGCCTAACCCGAACAGCCTTCCTGGCGAATACCGTGTCGGTTACTACAAGAGCACGGCCAAGGCCGATGATGTTCGCGAAGACGACAACGGTAATGACGCAGCCACCACGGGCAACGCCTACCGCAGCCACAGCAGCAAATCCGGCTACTGGTTCGTCGCGCAACAGCAACTCACCAGCCACAACGGTGACAAGACTCGCGGTCTGAACATCGCGGCCAACGCGACCTTCCACGACAAGGACACCAACTTCATCGACAACTACCAGTCGCTGATGTTCGTGTACAAAGGTCCGTTCGACGCACGTCCGAAAGATGACGTCGGCATCGGTTTCGCTCGCACTCACGTCAACAAGGACGTGAAGCGCAATGCCGAACTGGTCAACGCTGCCAACGGTGTCGATAACTACGATAACCCACTGTTCTCGCCAATTCGTGAAACCGAATACAACTACGAGATCAACTACGGCTTCCACGTCACCAACTGGCTGACCGTACGTCCTAACCTGCAATACGTCACTCACCCGGGCGGTGTGGATGAAGTCGACAACGCTCTGGTCGCTGGCCTGAAAATTCAGTCGGTGTTCTAACGCGTCTGCGATAAGCTCCTCTCTATGTGCGCATATTTGCGGACAGCCAAGGCTGTCCGCTTTTTTTTGCGAGACTTGCAAGTATGTTTTGTGAAGTATGCATTTGTGGCGAGGGAGCTTGCTCCCGCTCGGCTGCGCAGCAGTCGTAAGCCCTGAAAATGCGGTTTGACTGATACACAACAGTGAATGGTTTTGGGGCCGCTTCGCAGCCCAGCGGGAGCAAGCTCCCTCGCCACAAGAGCAATGTGGATTGTTGAATACCCCCATGATTTTCAGGACCGTGGCAAATGCATGAGCATCCGCTGCAACGCTTCTTCAAATCCTTGCGCGAACGACCGGTGTTCGCCTGGGAGCGCTATCAGATGCGCGATGTGTTGGTGATCGATCACCCGCTGTGTCAGGCGGTGTTCAGTCGTCAGGGCGCGCAGTTGCTGCACTTCCAGCCGCGCGGACAAAAGCCCTGGTTGTGGTGCGCGGCGAAGTGGCCGCATGTCGGCGCGATTCGCGGCGGCGTGCCGGTTTGCTGGCCGTGGTACGGCCGGCATCCAAGTGAAAATGCGTGGCCATCGCATGGCTGGGCGCGGTTGCTCGACTGGAAGCTGCTCGACAGCAGCACCAGTGACGACGGCGTGCGTCTGCACTGGCAGTTACAGCTGTGCGACTGGCAGGTTGATCTGCACGCGCACCTCGGTGAACGCATGGAGTTACGCCTGAGCACCGAGCATCAGGACGACATGCCGTGCCAGATGAGTCAGGCCTTGCACGCTTACTGGCGTATTGGCGATGTTTCCGAGATAGCGCTGTCTGGGCTTGAGGGCGCGCAGGGTTATGACCAGTTGAATCGTCAGGCTTGCCAGCAGGAAGGCGAGTTACGGGTTGATGGTGGCTGTCAGCGCGTGTTCCAGCACGACGGTGAATTACAGCTCAAGGATCACGCCTGGCAGCGTGAATTGTGCATCGATACCGGGGACAGTGGGGACACGGTGGTCTGGCATCCGGGATCGCGGCCGCTGCTGGGTGTGAGCTGGGATGAGGTGTCGGAGTTTGTCTGTGTCGAGGCGGCGGCGGGGGGCACTGACAGTGTGCATCTGGCGCCGGGGGAGAAGGCGCATTTGAGTTTGCAGGCTTGGGCTGCGGCTTGAGTGTGTCAGGCCTATAGTCGGCCCTCACCCTAGCCCTCTCCCAGAGGTAGAGGGGACCGATTGGGGGATGCTGCAGAAATACGCCGACCTGAACGACGTTCGTTGAATCCATAATCGACTGGATCTTTCAGGTCGATGGACAACGCCAGACACCTCGGTCGGCCCCCTCTCCCTCCGGGAGAGGGCTGGGGTGAGGGTAGGCTTTTGGCTTCTAAAGCCTCAGTTGAACTCATCCCCCACCGGATACCGGCTCGCATTCAAGCTCTCTTTGATCTTGCGCAAGTGCGGCTGGAAATCCACCCCGCGACGCAACGTCATGCCAGTCGCCAGCACATCCAGCACGGTCAACTGAATGATCCGCGAAGTCATCGGCATATAGATGTCGGTGTCTTCCGGCAGCGGAATGTTCAGGCTCAGAGTACTGGCCTTGGCCAACGGCGAATTCTCTGCCGTCAGACCCAACACCGAAGCGCCATTCTCGCGAGCAATGCGCGCCACTTCCACCAGCTCGCGGGTACGCCCAGTATAGGAAATGATCACGAATAACTCGCCGGTATGTGCCACCGACGCAATCATGCGTTGCATCAGCACATCGGCGTGGGCCGTCACCGCGAGGTTGAAGCGGAAGAACTTGTGCTGCGCATCCAGCGCCACCGGAGCTGAAGCACCGAGGCCGAAGAAGTGGATCTGACGGGCCTGGATCAACAGGTCGACCGCGCGGCTGATCAGGTTCGGGTCGAGCGCCTGACAAGCGCTGTCCAAGGACGCGATGGCGCTGCCGAAAATCTTCTGCGTGTAGGCCTCGGGATTGTCATCCGCTTCCACCGCGCGGCTGACATACGCCGCGCCGCTGGCCAGGCTCTGCGCCAGCTGCAGCTTGAGTTCCGGATAACCACTGACACCGAACGAACGGCAGAAACGGTTGACCGTCGGCTCGCTGACCTTGGAGGCCTGGGCGAGGGCGGCGATGCTGAACCGGGTGGCCTGCTGTGGGTTGAGCAGGATCACTTCGGCGACTTTGCGTTCGGCCTTGTTCAGGTCTTCAAGGCGATTCTGGATTTGTTCCAGTAAATTTCGCACGCGGTCCATATGGATTCCTAGATTCACCGGCGCCGATCAGCGCGCAGCTATGCAAATTGGGCCTTTGATATGGCCCGTGACGGTGGCCTATCCTACTGATGGCTCCGACTGTCCACCACTCGGAATCTGAATTTTGCGAAAATGTTGTGGTTATTACTACATTTTCCCTTGAGTGATGCCTTGAAAAAAGGTATTTGTAGCTTAACTTGATAAAAGAACAAACATCATGCCTTCGATTACGGTTGAACCGTGCACCTTTGCCTTGTTCGGCGCGCTTGGCGATCTGGCCCTGCGCAAGCTGTTCCCTGCTCTCTATCAGCTGGACGGCGCCGATCTGCTGCACGCGGACACGCGCATCATCGCGCTGGCCCGTGAGCCCGGCACCGAGCAGGAGCACTTGGCGCTGATCACTAAAGAACTGCGCCGTTACGTCGAAGCCAAAGATCTCAATGAAGCCGTGGTCGAGCGCTTTCTCGCGCGGCTGACCTACCTGCACGTCGACTTTCTCAAGGCTGATGACTACGTCGCGCTGGCCGAACTGGCCGGCAGCAGCCAACGCATGATTGCCTACTTCGCCACGCCGGCCGCCGTCTACGGCGCTATTTGCGAGAACCTGGCGAAAGTCGGTCTGGCCGAAAATACGCGCGTGGTGCTGGAAAAACCGATCGGTTCGGATCTCGAATCCTCGCGCAAGGTCAACGACGCGGTGGCGCAGTTTTTCCCGGAGAACCGCACCTACCGCATCGACCACTATCTGGGCAAAGAAACCGTTCAGAACCTGATCGCCCTGCGTTTCGCCAACAGCCTGTTCGAAACCCAGTGGAACCAGAATTACATCTCCCACGTGGAAATCACCGTGGCCGAGAAGGTTGGCATCGAAGGCCGTTGGGGCTACTTCGACAAGGCCGGCCAACTGCGCGACATGATCCAGAATCACCTGTTGCAGCTGCTGTGCCTGATCGCCATGGACCCGCCGGCCGACCTGTCCGCCGACAGCATCCGTGACGAGAAAGTCAAAGTGCTCAAGGCCCTCGCGCCGATCAGCCCGGAAGGTCTGACCACGCAAGTGGTGCGCGGTCAGTACATAGCCGGTCACAGCGAAGGCAAGTCCGTACCGGGCTATCTCGAAGAACCGAATTCCAACACCCAGAGCGACACCGAAACCTTCGTCGCTTTGCGTGCCGACATCCGCAACTGGCGCTGGGCCGGCGTGCCGTTTTACCTGCGTACCGGCAAGCGCATGCCGCAGAAACTGTCGCAGATCGTTATCCATTTCAAAGAACCGTCGCACTACATCTTCGCCCCCGAGCAGCGCCTGCAGATCAGCAACAAACTGATCATTCGCCTGCAACCGGACGAAGGTATTTCCTTGCGCGTGATGACCAAGGAACAGGGTCTGGACAAGGGTATGCAACTGCGCAGCGGTCCGCTGCAACTGAATTTCTCCGACACCTGGCGTAGCGCGCGGATCCCCGATGCCTACGAGCGGCTGTTGCTGGAAGTGATGAACGGCAATCAGAACCTGTTTGTCCGTAAAGATGAAATCGAAGCCGCGTGGAAATGGTGTGATCAGTTGATCGCCGGCTGGAAAAAATCCGGTGACGCGCCCAAGCCGTACGCGGCCGGGTCGTGGGGGCCGATGAGCTCGATTGCATTGATCACGCGGGACGGGAGGTCGTGGTATGGCGATATCTGATGTGAAACTGCCCGAGGGCGTGAACGCCCACGAGTTCAAGAGTCCGGTGTTGCTTGCCGAAGGCCTGGCGCTGAATGTCGCCAAGCAATTGAGCGACGCACTGGCGGCGCGCGGCACTGCGGTGTTGGTGGTGTCTGGCGGGCGTAGCCCGGTGGCATTTTTCCAGCACTTGGCCAAGCAGGATCTGGATTGGGCCAACGTTGTCGTGACCCTCGCCGATGAGCGTTGGGTACCGGTCGAACATGCCGACAGCAATGCCGGTTTGCTCAAGCAGTATCTGCTCAAAGGCCCGGCGGCCAAGGCGCAGTTCCTTAGTCTGTACAGCGCTGCGGCGAATGTAGAGCAGGCGGCTGAACAGGCCGATCGTTTGCTCGGCGAGCTGCCGGGTATCGACGTGCTGGTGCTGGGCATGGGTGATGACGGGCACACCGCGTCGCTGTTCCCCGGCAGCCCGAACCTTGCCGAAGCGCTGCAAGTCGATGGCACGCGTCGCTGCTGGTCGATGCTCGCGCCGAGCGTGCCGCGTCAGCGCCTGACCATGAGCCGGGCGCTGCTGGCTTCGGCGAAGCACAAGATTCTATCGATTTCCGGTCAGTCGAAACTGACCACCCTGAATACCGCACTGGCGGGTGACGATGTTGCCGCATTGCCGATTCGCGCGTTTCTGCAACCCACGTTAGAGATTTACTGGTGCCCATGAGCCAAGGAACAGCCGCTATGACAATCCCATCCCCGACCGTTTCCATGGCGGATAAAGTTGCCCTGATCGACAGCCTCTGTGCCAAGGCGCGGATTCTGCCGGTGATCACCATCGCTCGTGAACAGGACGTGCTGCCACTGGCGGACGCCCTGGCTGCCGGTGGTTTGACTGCGCTGGAAGTGACTCTGCGTTCGCAATTCGGCCTCAAGGCGATCCAGATTCTGCGTGAGCAGCGTCCAGAGCTGATGACCGGCGCCGGCACCGTGCTCGACCGCAACATGCTCGCGGCTGCCGAAGCCGCCGGTTCGCAATTCATCGTCACGCCGGGCATCACCCGTGACCTGCTGGAAGCCAGCGTCGACAGCCCGATTCCGCTGTTGCCGGGCATCAGCAATGCCTCCGGGATCATGGAAGGTTACGGCCTGGGTTATCGCCGCTTCAAGCTGTTCCCGGCTGAAGTCAGCGGTGGCGTCGCAGCGATCAAAGCGCTGGGCGGCCCGTTCGGTGAAGTGAAATTCTGCCCGACTGGCGGCGTCAGCCCGGCCAATATCAAAAGCTACATGGCGCTGAAAAACGTCATGTGCGTGGGCGGTAGCTGGATGCTTGATCCGGAGTGGATCAAGAACGGCGACTGGGCGCGCATTCAGGAATGCACCGCCGAGGCGTTGGCGCTGCTGGACTGATGCTGGACTTAATTGTTACCTGACACTTCGTTGTGTGTTCTACGGCTTTAGCGGTGCACTTGGTCGGTGCGCCGTTTTTTTTTGCCCGCAAAAATCTTTGTTATGTCGCGATACATAGTTACCGCACTTGGCATGGCGTGTGGGGCTAACCTGCGTTCATCTTAAGGAAGAGAGAACGCGAGATGGAAAACCAGTCTTCATCCTCAACAATCTATCAATTGGCCCCCGAGCAAGTCGCCGGGCCGTATTTCCGTAACCCTAAACTGCTGCGCCGCAACATCAGCGAAGGCGCCGAGGGCTTGCCGCTTCTTTTGCGTCTGACCATCGTCGACGCCATGACCGGCGAACCGGTCAATGGAGCATTGGTGGATATCTGGCACTGCAACGCGCGTGGCGCTTACTCCGGCTGGAGCCGGCTTGATCCGGATCAGGAAGTCACTGTCGACGATATCGGCTCGATCCCGCGCACCGACGACGACACTTACCTGCGCGGCGGCCAGTTCAGCGATCACAAGGGCAGGGTGCGCTTCACTACGATCTATCCGGGATTCTATGCGGGGCGTGCGCTACACATTCACGTGGCGGTGCGCATCGTCGCCGGTAATGAATACCTGGAGGAACGCAACGTCGCCTGGGTCGGTCAGCTGTATTTCCCGGAAGTCGCCTCACGTTCGGTGCTGAATGCCAAAGCCTATCGCGGACGTGGTTCGGCGCCGTTGAACAACGCCGAGGACAGCTATTACGCGAACATGGGGGGTGAGGCGTCGACCCTGACGGTCTGGCCGGTGGGCCGCGATTCCAATGAAGACGGATTCTTCGGTCACCTGACGATCGGCATCGACACCTTTGCGGTATCGTCGCAGATCAAGCCCGAGGATTTCGACAAGTACACGGTTTAGCGAAGTTCGTTCAGGGCGCCGATCAATAACTCGATGTCCGCCACGGTGGTGGTCAGCCCGGAGGTGATGCGAATGCACGGCCCGCAGGCTGCACCTGTGCGCACTACGGTGAACAAGTTGTACTTATCGAACAAGCGTTCAACCATGGCTTGTTGATCGGTATGCCGGGTAAAGCGAAATGCCGTGATGCCGCAATACAGGCGTGGGTCATCCGGAGTCAGTACTTCGATGCCGGGCAGATTGCGCACGGCGCTGACCCACAGGTTGCGCAGGTAATTCACCCGCGCACCCTTGGCGGCCGCGCCACCCAGCGAGCGGTGTTCTTCGAACACCAGCGGCAAAGTCATCAGAGCCGGAATATTCGGCGTGCTGTAGGGCACACGCGAACGAATATCGCTGATCGGGAAATGCATCTCGCCCATGTCCGGATCAATATCGGCCAGGCGCTGCGGCGCGATATACAGGAAACCGAGAGTCAGCGGCGAACCGATCCATTTGTGCAGGTTGTACGCGGCGAAGCTGATGCCCAGCGCTTCGAGATCGAATTCGATCTGCCCCAGTGCGTGAGCGCCGTCGAGGATGATATCGACACCGTGCTCTTTGGCCTGCGCAGCAATCGCCTGCACTGGCATCACCAGACCGGTGCGGTGGGTAACATGAGTCAGCGCCATCAACTTGAGCTTGGGATAGCGGATGAACGCTTCGCGGTAGGTGGCCAGCAGGTAATCGAAACTGGTCGGATGTGCGTGTTCGATCTCGATCACTTCGACCCCGCGATGGCGTGCCAGCCAACGCATTGCGCCCTTGACCGTGTCGTACTCCAAATCACTGATCAACACCTGATCGCCCGGCTGCAACTGGTTGTAGTTGCGAATCAGCGCTTGCAGGCCGGCAGTAGCGTTGTGAGTGAAGGCCACGCTTTGCGCACGCACGCCTATCAACTCGGCCAGTTGCGCGCGGATGTCGAGGCTGTCGCGCTGTTCGAACTGCTGGCGCACGTAGATCGAATTGCTGTTGTTGATCAGCTCGATGTTGCGCTGATATTCCTCGACCACCGTGCGCGACATGCGCCCGAAGTAACCGTTCTCCAGATTGATCGGGCCCGATTGCAGGTCGTAGCGGCCGCAAAAGGTTTCCCAAAAATCTTCATCGTGGGCGCGCAGGGTGTTATCAGGCATGTTTGACTCGATTCAAGGATGCGCCCTCAGTGGCGCGGTGCAGGTTTGCCATGTTTGGCGCGCAGCGGTTCGAGCAAGTCCGACAGACCGTTATGATCGATTTCCTGCATCAACGCCAGCAGCCCGCCGAGTTCGCCGTGGGGGAAACCTTCGCGGGCGAACCAGTTGAGGTACTGGCCGGGCAGGTCGGCAATGATCCGGCCCTTGTATTTGCCGAAAGGCATCTCGCGGGTGATCAGCAGTTCAAGTTTTTCGGGATTCATCGGCGCGACCGTCTGGCTTCAAAAACACTGTGGAAAATACAGGCATTCTGCATGCAGGCCAAATGACAGATCATGCAAATTACCGAGATACAGATAGTTCAATTATCTTTAAGTCATTGATAATTAACGAATTTTTAAAAATAAAAAAGCTGGCACACACTCTGCAATATCCCTTGCATCTTTCATCAACCCGCAAGGAATTGAAAAATGACCGACATGAATAAAGAAGCCATCTCCGTACTCAACGACCTGATCGAAACCAGCAAAGACGGTCAGGAAGGGTTCAAGACTTGCGCTGAAGACATCAAGCACCCAGAGCTGAAAACCCTGTTCGTAACCCGCTCCGCCGACTGCGCTGCAGCAGCTGCAGAATTGCAGGCCGAAGTTCGCAAGCTGGGCGGCGATCCGGAAACTTCCACCAGCGTCAGCGGTGATCTGCACCGTCGTTGGGTCGACGTCAAAGCCATGTTCACCGGCAAAGACGAAGAGGCAGTTCTGAACGAAGCCGAGCGCGGTGAAGACCACGCGCTGAAGGCTTATCGTGAAGCGATCGAGAAGATCAACAAGCACGGCCTTGTTGGTATTCGTGATCTGGTTGAGCGTCAATACCACGGCGTGCAACGTAACCACGACCAGGTGAAAGCCCTGCGTAACCAGGCTCGTGCGCGTTCTTAAGCGTTCGTAGTCAGTAGAAAAAACGCCAGCCAGTCTGGCGTTTTTTTATGTCTGCAATTCAGGCCGCTCAGAAATCAGCCAATACTGATTGGCGGCAAAACCGGCAATGTCACAGTCTGTTGCTTGCGTGGTGCCAGAATCTCCGCCTCGCCATCCACCACCAATTCATCACGCTGGTTGAACACGCGAGTAGCAATCCGTACGCGAAACTTCGGCAGCTTCTCGAGAATCTCCAGGCGCACGGTCAAGGTGTCACCAATTTTCACCGGCTTCTGAAAGCTCATCTGCTGACCGATATAAATGGTCCCCGGCCCAGGCAACTCACAGGCAACCGCAGCACTGATCAGCGCGCCACTGAACATGCCGTGGGCGATACGCTCCTTGAACATGCTGGCGGCGGCGAATTCGGCGTCGAGGTGCACCGGGTTGTGGTCACCCGACATCGCGGCGAACAGCTGAATGTCGCGCTCTTCGACGTGCTTGGTGTAGCTGGCGGTCTGGCCGACTTCGAGGGCTTCGTAAGGGGTGTTGGTAACCTGGGTCATCGGTATCAATTCCTGTAGCGGGATTCGATCAATCCACAAAAAATTATTCGCTTCGGTGAGGTCGGCGGTGGCTCAGGGCCTGGTCGATCCAGGCCAGCACATCGGCGATCACTTGCTCGCGGTTGCTCTCGTTGAACAATTCGTGGCGCGCCTGCGGGTAGATATTCAACTGCAGGTTCTGGCTGCCGGCCGAGCGCAAGGCGTTGGCCAGATCAGTCAGACGCTTGCCGTCGCTCACCGGATCACATTCGCCGCCGATCACCAGCAACGGCAGGCCGGGATCAATCTGCGCGAGATTGGACGCTTTGCTGATTTGCTGCAAGCCGCCGAGCAGGTCGATCCACAGTTGATTGGTGCAGCGAAAGCCGCACAGCGGGTCGCTGGCGTACTTGTCGACCTCGACCGGGTCGCGACTCAGCCAGTCGAACTGCGTGCGCACCGGTTTGAATTTGTTGTTGAACGAGCCAAACGACAGCCACTCGATCAGCGCACTGCGGCCCTTGGCGCCTTGGCGCAATTTCTCAAGGCGGGCGATCTGCCGGGCTGCGCGGTACAGCGCCACGGGCTGAAAATTCGAACCGCTGAGGATCGCCCCGTGCAGACTGGCGCTGTGGTGCAGCAAATACGCCTGACCCAAATAGCTGCCCATGCTGTGCCCGAGCAGCACGATCGGTACGCCGGGATGGCGCTGCCCGATGTGCTGGTTGAGGCTGGCCAGATCGCCGATCACCTTGCACCAGCCATCGTCATCGGCGAAATGTCCGAGCGTCCCATGTTCGGCGGTTTTGCCATGTCCACGCAGATCCGGGGCATATACGCCGTAACCTTCAGCGCACAACTGCTCCGCCAGTTGCGCATAGCGGCCACTGTGTTCGGCCATGCCGTGGGCCAGCAAAATCACGGCTTTGAGCGGTGCGCCCGGCAACCACTGGTTGACGAACAGGCGGCTGCGGTCACTCGCGTCCAGCCAGAAGGTGTCGTGGATCATGGCGCTTCCTTTTGCTACATGGGCGGTCTGACGTTGCATTGTATAGCGCGTCCGATCAGCCCACGCCACGGCAGGAAGATTCATACGATCAATGAGGACGCTGGGCGTATTTGCCTGATTGACCATAGCTGCTAGTGTCCGTGAAGCACCGCTTGTCACTTCGGCTTGCTGCGAAGTGACAGAACAGCGGCCCGGATCGGCTCAGGTAAAGAGGACAAGAACAATGCAACCTGATTTCTGGAATGACAAACGCCCGGCGGGCGTACCCCTGGACATCGACATGGGCGAATTCAAGTCGGTGATCGAGGTGTTCGAGCGTTCCTGCAAGAAATTCGCTGACCGCCCGGCGTTCAGCAACATGGGCGTGACCCTGACCTACGCCGAACTCGAGCGTCAGAGCGCGGCGTTCGCCGGTTACCTGCAAGCGCACACCGATCTGGTACCCGGGGATCGCATTGCGGTGCAGATGCCCAACATCCTGCATTATCCGATTGCCGTGTTCGGCGCGTTGCGCGCCGGGCTGATCGTGGTCAACACCAACCCGCTGTACACCGCGCGGGAGATGCGCCACCAGTTCAAGGACTCCGGCGCCCGGGCGTTGGTTTACCTGAACATGTTCGGCCAGAAAGTCCAGGAAGTGCTGGCGGACACCGACATCGAGTACTTGATCGAAGCGAAGATGGGCGATCTGATGCCCACCGCCAAAGGCTGGCTGGTCAACACAGTGGTCAGCAAAGTGAAGAAGATGGTGCCGGCGTATTCGTTGCCCCAGGCCATCTCGTTCAAAAGTGCGTTGCGCCAGGGGCGTGGTCTCGGGATCAAGCCGCTGAAGGTCAGCCTGGATGACATCGCGGTGCTGCAATACACCGGCGGCACTACCGGACTGGCCAAAGGCGCGATGCTCACGCACGGCAATCTGGTGGCGAACATGCAGCAGGTGCGCGCCTGCCTCGGGCAGTTCGGCAGCGACGGTCAGCCGCTGCTGCGCGAGGGCCAGGAGGTGATGATCGCGCCGCTGCCGCTGTACCACATCTATGCGTTCACCGCGAATTGCATGTGCATGATGGTCTCGGGCAACCACAACATTCTGATCACCAATCCGCGTGACATTGCCGGCTTCATCAAGGAGCTGAAAAACTGGAAATTCTCCGCGCTGCTGGGCCTCAACACGCTGTTCGTCGCGCTGATGGAGCACCCGGATTTCAAGACGCTGGATTTCTCCACGCTCAAACTCACCAACTCCGGCGGCACCGCGCTGGTCAAGGCCACTGCCGAACGTTGGGAAGCTCTCACCGGTTGCCGCATCACCGAAGGTTACGGTCTGACCGAAACCTCACCGGTGGCCTGCACCAATCCGTACGGTGAGCTGTCGCGGCTCGGTACAGTCGGCCTGCCGGTGCCGGGCACCACGCTGAAAGTCATCAATGACGACGGTGTCGAACAACCGGCGGGGGAGCGCGGTGAGCTGTGCATCAAAGGCCCGCAGATCATGAAAGGCTACTGGCAGAAACCCGAGGCCACCGCCGAAGTGCTGGATGCCGAGGGCTGGTTCAAGTCGGGTGATATCGCGGTGATCGACCCGGACGGTTTCGTGCGCATCGTTGATCGCAAGAAAGACATGATCATTGTCTCTGGTTTCAACGTGTACCCGAACGAGATCGAAGACGTGGTGATGGCCCATCCGAAAGTCGCCAACTGCGCGGTGATCGGCGTGCCGGACGAGCGTTCGGGCGAAGCGGTGAAGCTGTTTGTGGTGGCGCGCGAAACCGGCGTCAGCCTGGAAGAGCTGAAGGCCTACTGCAAAGAGAATTTCACCGCATACAAAGTGCCCAAGCACATCGTGTTGCGCGAGTCGTTGCCGATGACGCCGGTCGGGAAGATTTTGCGTAGGGAGTTGCGCGATATCGCATAAAGGCTGCGCTTCGCACAATCGCTAGCAGGCTAGCTCCCACAAGGTTTTCGGTGATCCTGTGGGAGCTAGCCTGCTAGCGATTTTGTTTGTGCGAGCGCCGAGAATGCGGGACTTTCAAGGTGGTCTAGGATTTTTGCTCTAAAATGACTGCCAGCAATTCTTGAGTCATCAATGTGACTGTAGGGGCTACTTTTGGCTCTAGTCGACCCTTTCCAAAGCTGCTACTCTCGGCGCGCTTTGTGACTTCTCGGCCGCTAAAAAGCCAGATTCACCAACACAAAACACACACCAATAATAATCGCATCAAATGCGGTGCTGAATTCGCGTTGCTGAGGAGTGGGCTTCCATGAACGAAGACTTTTGGAAGGATAAGTACCCCGCTGGTATTGCTGCCGACATCAATCCAGACGAGTACCCGAATATTCAGGCAGTGTTGAAGCAATCCTGCCAACGCTTCGCCGACAAACCGGCATTCAGCAACCTGGGCAAGACAATCACCTACGGTGAACTGTACGAATTGTCCGGTGCTTTTGCTGCTTACCTGCAACAGCATACCGATTTGCAGCCCGGTGATCGAATCGCCGTGCAACTGCCCAACGTGTTGCAGTACCCGGTCGCAGTCTTCGGTGCCATCCGCGCCGGGCTGATCGTGGTCAACACCAACCCGCTGTACACCGCGCGGGAAATGGAACACCAATTCAACGACTCCGGCGCAAAAGCCCTGGTGTGCCTGGCGAACATGGCGCACCTGGCGGAAGCCGTGGTGCCGAAAACCGGCGTCAAACACATCATCGTCACCGAAGTTGCCGACCTGTTGCCGCCGCTCAAGCGCCTGCTGATCAACAGCGTCATCAAGTACGTGAAGAAAATGGTGCCGGCCTATCACCTGCCGAAAGCCGTCAAGTTCAACGACGTGATGAGCAAGGGCCACGGCCAGCCAGTCGCCGAAGCCAATCCGCACAGCGGCGACGTCGCGGTGTTGCAATACACCGGCGGCACCACCGGCGTAGCCAAGGGCGCGATGCTCACCCATCGCAACCTCGTCGCCAACATGCTGCAGTGCAAGGCGCTGATGGGTTCCAACCTGAATGAAGGTTGCGAAATCCTGATCACGCCGCTGCCGCTGTACCACATCTATGCGTTCACCTTTCATTGCATGGCGATGATGCTGATCGGCAACCACAACATCCTGATCAGCAACCCGCGCGACCTGCCGGCGATGGTCAAGGAACTGTCGAAGTGGAAGTTCAGCGGTTTCGTCGGCCTCAACACGCTGTTCGTGGCGCTGTGCAACAACGAAGGCTTCCGCAAGCTGGATTTCTCGGCGCTGAAAGTCACCTTGTCCGGCGGCATGGCCCTGCAACTGGCGGCGGCCGAGCGCTGGAAAGAAGTTACCGGTTGCTCCATCTGCGAAGGCTACGGCATGACCGAAACCAGCCCGGTGGCCACGGTCAACCCGATCCAGCATATCCAGATCGGCACCATCGGCATTCCGGTGCCATCGACCGTGTGCAAAGTCATCGACGATGCCGGTGTCGAGCAACCGCTGGGTTCGATCGGCGAACTGTGCGTCAAAGGCCCGCAAGTGATGAAGGGCTACTGGCAGCGTCAGGACGCCACCGACGAAATGCTCGACAGCGAAGGCTGGCTGAAAACCGGCGACATCGCGCTGATTCAGCCGGATGGCTACATGCGCATCGTTGATCGCAAGAAAGACATGATTCTGGTTTCTGGTTTCAACGTCTATCCGAATGAACTGGAAGACGTGTTGGCGACCCTGCCAGGCGTATTGCAGTGCGCAGCCATCGGCATTCCGGACGAGAAATCCGGCGAGTCGATCAAGATTTTTATCGTCGCCAAACCGGGTGTGACGCTGACCAAGGAAACCGTGATGGAGCACATGCGCGCCAACGTCACGGGTTACAAGGTGCCGCGTTCGGTGGAATTTCGTGATGCGCTGCCGACGACCAACGTTGGCAAGATCTTGCGTCGCGAGTTGCGCGATGAAGAGCTGAAGAAGATCAAGGCGAAGAACGCCGCTTAAACAAAGAGCCCCGCAGATGCGGGGCTTTTTTATTCGGCATGAGTTATTTGCTGTTAATTAGAACCAGCCCCTCACCCCAGCCCTCTCCCAATGGGAGAGGGGGAAAGGGGGCCGATCTTTATGCTATTCAGATCCTGAGTTCGACTCATAACTTTCAGGTCAATGTCTTAAGGCCAAACACTTCGGTCAGTCCCCTCTCCCTCCGGGAGAGGGCTAGGGTGAGGGGAAACGGCCATCCCCCAATCTCACTGACGAAAGTGCAGTGGTCAACTAATTCCGGGCACCTCGATAGGTGGTTTTGACGCCATTGCCCGCTCATAAACGGTCGGTGGCAGATATCCCAGTTTCGAGTGCAGCCGTTCGTTGTTGTAAAA
>NZ_JAFCUQ010000019.1:0-120750 GCF_049896625.1 Pseudomonas sp. TWP3-1 | reverse complement strand
CCTCTGGCTAACACTTCCCCTTGCCGGGTGTGTAGAGGACTTTCACCTCCAAGTCACCAGCGAGGCCACCACAGCCAAGCTGGTTGCGCTTGCGCGCAACGCGCCATGCCTGGCGCACAAATAAAAAGCCCACTCGAGAGTGGGCTTGGGTAAAGGGAGAGCGATTGGGGTACAAGGCGTTGATCAGGCCAAAGACCGCCTCACGGTGCTCGTTGAGATAACCGCGCAAGCCACTTCGGCGATTGAGGCCGCGATCCGGTGTCCAAGGTGTCGCCAGCGCCAGGCCAATCTCGTAGAGCTTGGCGCCAGGCCTGCAACCTGGAGAACTGTTTGCTGCTCAGCGCTGTTTGACTCCCGACGTCCAGCTCATCGCGATGGCGGGTCACCAACCAGTCAGATTCGGCGAGTTGCACAGTGCGCCAGCTGCGCTCAGCCTGGGCTGAAGTACCTGACGAAATGCTGACTTCGGGTGGTGCGCTGAAGATTTCGTTCGCATAGTTCCAGCCGACAGAAACCGAAGTGCCGACTGGCAGCAGAACCCCGCCGTCGACATCACCGCTCACCAATGCAGTTACCTTTCCGTCCTCGATAATGGCTTTCATTGTCAAACCTCCCATCTGACGCGAACGTTAATCCGACCCGCTGCGGTAAGGTTCTGTGACCATGCGGAAATCGCCACACGCCCGGCATAACGGTCAGTGAATCCACCTTCTGGCATGAACTGGACGCCGGTAAAGCCGACCCCGATTTCTTCACTGATCACGCCGTAGTCGGTTTTGACGTTGTCATCAAAATCGTAGATTCCGGCAATGTACGCACGTGGTTTACGCGCCCAGTTCAATGCCACCGAATAATTGCCATTGGCACCCGACCAGACACCGACCGCCTCCAGCCGGGCCTTGTTCGCCAGCAGCGTCAACTTGGGCAGTGTCCCCGCACCTGCGGTCACCACTCTGGCCACCAGCATGTCGATACAAGTCGAATCGAACCCACCACCATTGCCGCCGGTTCCACCCTTCATGCTCGCAGGAACTACATCGGTGTCCGCGCCCTTTTGCGTGTAGCAAAACACTGCGCCGTTGCGAATCTGCATACGCAGAAAATAGGTGCTGTTGAGGTCAAGCCCGGCCGACGCCCACAACGGTGTGAGCAACGTACGTGGCCGCGCGGTCATGCCGACTGTCACCTCTTCGCCCAAGCTGACCATCACACCGCTCGGCACTGATACCGTTCCGCCTGCCGAAGACGTCGCGGCAGTCACGGCGATGCGTCCGTCCGCCGTCGCTACTGTCGGAAACGCCAGCGCCGCAAAGGGCATCGCATCCTGGGACAGCACACTTTTCAGCGCTCTGAGCAATTGGTCCGATTCACTCTCGGAAGGCACCAGCCCCGCAGCGCGGATAACCGTCAGTAACTCCTCGGTCACCCCGTTACCCCACTGCGCTGGAATCAACGATCCCGGCGTCCCCAGCAACGGGTTTTCATCAACAAACTTGCCATTCACCAAACCGGCGCTGGGCACACTTTTCGGATAATCCATTCCATCACTCCCTAGTCATAATTGATGTGCACTTTGGTATGCGCCGGTGCGCTGCGGTGGATCAGGCATTCGAGTGCCGAGCCGGGATTTACGCCGAAGCGTTCGCCCCAATAACTCGCGCCGAAACGCCGACCGAGCAGCAGCCGTCCACCGGTGTTGAGCGTCCACATGAATTGCGCTTCCCAGGTGCCGAAATGCGCCGCGCCAAAGCGTGCGCGGCCCATGCGCGGGGCTTCGAGTTCGGTGATGGTTGCGTTCGGGTAACCCTGGCTTTTGGCGATTTCGATGTAGTAGCCGACCGCCTGACTGCCGACCGCCAGCAGGCGCCGACGCACCGCGAGGCGTCGGTCGTCGAACAGTGGCGCGGCGCCGAGGCATGGGTCGGGCAGGTTCATCACCTGTTCCCAGTCCGGCACCAGTTCGCTGACGCCGGCCGGGTCCATCTCGTTGAGCAGGTCAGCGGCGCGCGCGTCGAGGCGCGCCAGTTCAACGGCCACGCCTTGCAGCACTTCTTCGAGTTCCGGCACGCGTTCCGGATCCCACGCAGGGCCGGACGGCAGCAAGGCGCGCAGTTGCGCCTGGTATTGCGCGGCAGTTCTTATGCCTGCCATACGCAACCTCCGAAGGTCAGCAATTCACTGTCGCCAGCCGTTACGTTGGCCACGGGTGCTGCGAGGATATGGTCGGTCTCGCCAGCCGCGCTGCTGATCGCTTCGCGGATGTGGCTGATCAACAGATCCTCGCCGAGATCGGCTTCGCGGTTGTGCAGATCGCGCAGCTGCGTTTCAACGGCAGCGCGCACTGCGCTGGTGTCGGGAATCAGCTTCAACTTATAGGCCACCGGCACCTGCACCGGTGGCAGCACATGCACCTCGGCAGTCACCGGGCGCAGGGGCTCGATGTACGCCTGAACCTCGGCCAGTTGTTCGGCGTTGGGTACCGGTTGCGGATCGTCGTCACGCATGATGTAGACGCCGACAGTACCCGGCCCGAGGAAGCCGCCGCGGCACCAGGCACGGGTCACGCCAGGGCATTCCAGCGCCCAGGTTTCATAGTCCTGCGCCGAGCCGCCATGCGGAATGATCCGATACGAACGGATCACCCGCGAGCGCAGGGATTCGAGACTTTCACGCGCAACACCGCCGTTCAGGCCGGGCGCCAGCACCACGAAACTGTTGCCGACAATACCGGCAACCGGCTGCGTCGGCGTCAGCGCCAGACCCGCCTCGGCGTTGCCCAGACTCCCGGCATCCAGCGCAGCAATCGTGGTGCTGTTGAGTCCATTGACAGCGGTGCGCGAGGTCGTGACTTTGTAAGTGCGGCCATCGCTCGACTGCAACAGTGTGTCGACGTCGAGCACTGCGCCAGCCGTAGCAGTGAAACTCACGCTACCGCTGGCCACTTGCGCAGCTTTGCGCGGTTGATTCAGACGCAGTGCGGCGATGCGCTCAAGGGTCGATTCATCGGCCGTGTCGGGCAGGATCTGCTCGGCGATCCAGTCAAGGTAGCCATACAGACCATAAGCCGCGCCGCCCAACGTTCGGGCGAGCACTTGCGCATCGGACTGGCGCAGCGAATCGCCGGCCAGGTCGCTTTGGGTGCGCTTGATCAGCACCGGCAGCGAAGGGGTTTCAAACGGCATAGATCACCTGCCAACTGTTATCGGGGTTGATGTCCAGACGTTCGCCGTCGGCCAGGGTCAGGACGGTGCGCAAGTTCAGTCGCTGGTCGTCGAGGCGTTCGCTGATGATGTCGAGCGCGCTGCAATGGCCGTCGTCGATCAGCCATTGCAGGGCTTCGCGGGCATAGAATTCGGCGTCCATCTGAGTCTGTCGGGTCAGCTTGACCCGGCGCAGCAGCCACAGCCGCGAGCCGATGCGGTCGTCGACAACGCTGGGAAACGTGTCGCCCCACCAGCCGAAGCGTTCGTCGTCGTCGAGGGCATCGTCATCGGCGGCGCGGCGCCAGGTGAACAGGCTGATCAGCACTGCGCGAGTCAGCGCGGCGTGCAGGTTTTGGCTGATGAACATCATTTGCCTCCTGCCGGCACGCCGGTCTGGCCGTTGCCTGCCTGCACGCCGACGTGCACGTGTTTGATCTGGCTGATGCCGCCAGCAAGTTGATCGCCGGTGGAGACGATCTTGCCGGTCTGATTGATCACCGGCGTGTCGAAATTCACCGCGCTGCTGGCGCGGATATTCAGCGTGGCGGTTTCGATATCGATGATCCGCCCGCGCTTGAAGTGAATCTTGTCGCCTTCGTCGGTGTAGATCGCCACTTCTCCAGCGGCCAGCGCTTGCAGACGATAGCGACGGTCGGCGACCACCAGTGCGATGGCATGGGAACGGTCGCCGCCAAGAAAGGTGACGATGCCCTCGGCGCCGGCCAGTGGATGGCTGGTAAAACCGTAGGGTTCGAAGTGTTCCATGTCGTCGTTGACTTCACCGGCGGTGAGGCGCATTTGCAGCGATTGCAGCTTGGATGCCGAACTGGCGAGCACGACAGTGCCGCGCGCCAGCAGGCGAGTCAGTAGGCTCATGAATTGTCCTCAATACTTGGCCAACACAAAACCTGTGGGAGCGGGCTTGCCCGCGATGGCGGTGTGTCAGGCAAAGATGTGTTTGAGCGACCATAGCTATCGCTGGCAAGCCAGCTCCCACAGGGTTTTGTGTCAGGTCTTGGGATTTTTCGGCGGTGAAGGATTGGCATCAAAAGTATGCGGCGGCGCCACGTGCAATGTGGTCACCGAGCCTTGCGCCGAGAGTGAATAGGTCACCTTGGAAATCAGCATGTCCTCATCGAACCCGAGCACCGGATCCTTGATCCGCACCAAGGTGTTGTGACGCCACAAATCACCGTTGGACTGTCGCCAGCCTTGCACCTGATAGGTAGTACTCAAGGCGCGGCCCATGCGGGTCGCGCTTTCCCATTGCGCACGTTGCTGTGCCAGTTCAAAGGTCAGTTGCGTGCCCTCGTTGATCACCGTAGTACGCTGACGTTTGAAGGTCAGATCAGCCACCGAGGATTCCACTTCACTGACCGCTGCCCCGCTCTGCTTGTCGTTGCCTTTCTGCTGGCCGATCACCCGGTAGATGGAAAACACCTGGCTGTAATCCATCGGCGCGTTGGCCGAGAGAATATTCTTGCCCAGCTCCAGCGCATCACTCGCACGCCCGCCGCTGCCGGGGTTGGCCAGCACCAGCCGCCCTTCGGCATCATCGGTAGAAAACACCCGGTACAGCGAGAGCAAGCGGTCGATGGATTGGAACACCGTTTCCCCCGGCACGATGGTGTGCTTGCTCAGGCGCGCGGTCTGCGGGATTTCACTGACGACCATCAGCGAGTTGTTCATCGCCAGGTCCTGGACGATGCTCAGCAGCGGCTGTTCCTGCCATTGACCGGGGCGGTTGGTCGCCGCGCAATCCACCAGATCCTGAGTCCTGGAACTGCCTTCGATGCTCAGGCTGATCTGCCGACCGTCATAGCTGATCGGCGCCTTGAACACATAACCGGTGAGCACCAGATCCTCACCGATTTTCACCTCGCAGGGATCACCCGGTTTGATCCGGTTATCCACCGTCTGCCCCGGCCATTGCCAAGTGATATCCAGTTTGAAGGTGCGGAACTGACGCTCCAGATCCGCGGTGATTTCCACGCTTTTCCAGCCGCCGTATTCCATGTTGTTGACGGTCAAGGTGACGTGGTTGTCGATCTCGCTCATGGCTCACTCCCTGGAGACTTTCACTTCGTTGGGCGAGAAGCCGGGATGGGTAATGCCGTTGCGCTGCTGCACTTCGTCGACCCGCGTCGCGTCACCAAATTGCTTATAGGCAATCACCACAGCAGGAAAACTCTCCTGAAACGATTTGCTGACCTGGCGCACACCGGACGATGCCACCGCTTTGAGGTGCGCGGTCAGCGCCTCCTTCACATCGCTGATAGCCTGGAAGTGTGCGGGGCCGGCCTTGTCCAGCATCGGATTAATCGCCGCAGCCACGGCGTCACGCAGGGCCTGCATGTCGTCACTGACCGGCACTTCCTGGCGGGCCACGGGGCTTGTCGCCTGCTGTCCCACGGAGGGTATCGATTGCAGCTGCACCGGCGCTTTCGCGACTGGCATCGACGCCACCCATTGCGCGACCTTGACCAGCATCGTGTCCTGCACCAGATCCGCCATGGCTTGCGCCGCCGCGTTGGTGTCCTTGCCGGTGGTGATCTTCGGCGCATCGGCCTTGCGGATGGCTTCGAGTTGCTGGGAAACGTCGGCAATCACGCCACGGTAACCCTCCTTCGCGAACGCCTTGAGCTCCTTGATATCGCCGAGCAAACCCTTGAATTCAGCCGCCACTTCCTTGGGCAATTCCTTGACCGCTTTGACCAGTTCCGTGATTTGCCGGTACTGCTCGATCAACGGTTTGAGCTGCTCTTTGATCACCTCGTAGACGCCGGTCAGGCTGTTGCGCAGATTGGCGATGCCGATCCGCGCAGCTTTGATTAAGGTCATCGCCTGTTCGAAGCGCGCCACCGCCGAACCGAGCAGCGTGTCAGCCTTGGCCAGCAGCACTTTCTGTGTGCTGACCGTGGCTGTCGGAAACGGCAGCGGTCGGTCGGGATAGAACTTCAGCGTGAAGGTCACCAGCCCGCCGTCCTGGCGGGTGTGGCTCATGTCGCATTCGCCGACCTTGACTTGCAGGCGTCCGAGCCACGGGTGCACCAGTTCGCCGCTGCCCAGTTCCAATGCCTTGAGCAGTTTGTCGCGCTGCTCCAGGCAATCGGCGCCGACAATGAACGCCGTCAGATCATGGGTCTTGGCCTGCTGGCCGAGGTCCTCGAAAAACGGCAGATCACGCTGCGGGTATTCGTGCAATTGCCCCTTGCGACCGACCGGAGTTTTCGCCGAATCGATCCAGAACCCGACACCGCGAAAGGATGCCGGCAATAAACGGTCACGCCAGTTCATTGGAACCTCCCACGGACAGCGAGCGGTAGCCGATGCGCGAACTGAGCGCCAGCCCCGGTTGATTGGTTTGCGGTTGATCGGTGCGCAACCCGGCCGGCGCATTTTCGAAGCGCACGGTCAGGCCGCCTTCGAGTTGCGTACGGTTATTGGCGGCGCTTTGCTGGATCAGCGCGCTGGAGGATTGCGGCAAGGAGCCGGCCTGCAACGCATTGCTACCTTGAGGTTGCACACTGGCGCCGAAGAACGCCGGCGCCAGTTCACCCTTGCCTTCGGCATTGGTCTGCCGCTGGGCCTGGGTCAAGCCTTCGACCTTGCCGGTGACTTTCGCCACCAGTCCGGCGAAGCCACCGTCGAACAGTTCCTTGATTGGCGCGATCACGGTTTGCAGCTTTTGCCACAACTCGCCGAACCACTCGGTAATCGGCGCCCAGTTCTTGATGATCTGCCCCAACGGTGTCCACTCGAACATGTTGTGCAGAAACTCCAGCACCGGCGTGGCCAATGCTTGCACCACACCCCACAGCGCCGAAAACACTTCGCTGATCGGTTGCCAGTACGTCGCAATCTGCTCCAGCGGCGACCATTCGAACAGCCCGGCGAAGAAGCTCTTCACCTGCTGCGCCGAGACTTGCAGCGCCGCCCAGATCGGCTCGAAAAAACTGACGATGCTGCCCCAGTTATTGACGATCATCCCCAGCGGGGAATAGTCGAACAGCGTGGCGAAGAAGTCCTTGATGACTTGCGCCGCCGGTTGCAAGGCCGTCCAGATCGATGCAAAAAATCCGCTGATCGCGCCCCAGTTGTTGATGATCATGCCCAACGGTGTCCAGTCGAACAGACCTTTGAGGAACGCCATGACTGGCACACTCAAGGCCTTGAGCAATTCCCAGATCGCCGAGAACAGGCCGGTCAACGGCCCCCAGTTTTCCACGATCATGCCCGCTGGCGACCACGAGAAAACCGACTTGAAGAAGTCGATTACCGGCGCAGTCAGCGCTTTGACCTTGTCCCAGATTGCCGAGAAGAAACCCGTAATCGGTTCCCACAGCGCCGCCAATGCAGCCATCGGTCGCCAGTTGAGGATCGAGCGCAGCGTCGCCATGGCATTCGCCCCGGCGTTTTTCACCCCGTCCCACAATCCAGTGAAGAAAGCCGAAATCGGCGTCCAGTTGGCCACAATCAACCCGGCCGCCACCGCAATGCCCATCGCAATCAGCATGATCGGATTGGTCTTGAGCACCATGCTCATCACGTCGAACACCTGAGTCGCGCCGGTCACCGCGGTTTGCATCGCCGAGAACGCGATGGCGCCCGCCGCGAGGCCTTCGACCAGTTTCGGATTGTCGGCGAGCAAACTGCTAAAACCGGTCAACATTGGCTCAAGCCCGACCACCACGGCACCGACCGCCGGCACCAGTGCGGCATTCACAGCCGTCGAAACCTTCTCCATCGACGCACTGAACACATCCATGTTCTGCGTTGCGGCTTTCGGCGCCGCAGGCATGTCCACGGTTTTCGCCGTCTCGCTGACTTCGGCCAACTTGCCCTGAAACGCCGCTGCCGACTTTATGCCGTCCACGAACGGCGTGATCACGCTGCCACCCTTGAACAGACCACTGATGTCCAGTTTGCCGAGGCCGGTCTGTTCGAGGTTTTTCTTGAAACCCTCGACTTTTGCCCGCAGGGCGCCGAGTTTGGGTGACAGCTCATCGATGCCCGTGAGCAGCACCGAGGTTTTCGCTTTGGTATCTGTGTCTGCCATCACTGCACCTGCTGCATCGCATTGATCCGTTGCGCGTGCTCCAGCGATTCGCGGAGCACATCCAGTGGCCTGGCCATCATCTGTTCGGGGTCAACCTTCCAGAACCAGGCCAGGTCATAGGCGACTGCGATCAGGTCGGTGATGGCGCCGACGCCGCACTCATGAAAAAACTTGCGACGGCCCAGCTCAACGCGTTGAGGTCAGCCAGATCCAACTGGTTGACCGACGACGGTGGAATGCCGGCGCACACCGCGATGTATTTCGCGGCGACGTCCATGTCGAGGCTGACCTCTTCGTTCTTGTCGATCTTGTACGGCAGCGCCTTGATCGCTCGCACTTCCTGCACCGTCGGACGGCGCAGGACGAGTTCGGTCAAAGGCTCGCCGTGCGCTTCGATCGCAACCTGAAGCTGCACGGCGCCACTCATTGCCAGGTCCCCTTGATGCCTTCGAACTTCAGTTCGATGGTAGCGTCATCACCTTTGGAAACCGGCTCTTCAACCAGGTAAGCGCCGGCCAGTACATAGACTTTGCCGTTGCTGAATTCGCAGGTGACGGTGATATCAGTGCCTTCGATCAGCTTCTTCAGCGGGAAGTCGGCGGTGTGCAGCGCGGTCACTTTGAACGACGGCGCGATGTCGGTTTCCTTGTAGAAACCCGGCACTACGGTTTCCCGTTTGACCGCCAGCAACGGCGCTTCGCAGCCGCCATTGATAGTCAGTTGTGCGCCGTCGACCTTGACGTAGCAGGTGCCTGCAATCAGTTGACCCATGGTGTTACTCCCTTCAAATAAAAAGCCCACGCGAGGTGGGCTGAATTCACAGATTCAAACGTGCCGATCAGGCAGCGTCGTCGTACTGCAGACGGAACTGGTTGAGCAGTGCGAACACGCGCAGACCGTTGATGTAATCCGGCGGGAACAATACGTTCACGCGGCTCGGATCCTGCACGTCGCGCTCGACCACCAGGTGCTCGGCGAACAGCTCGGCGTTTTCCACGTGGCCTTCCAGTTCGAGCTTGGCGTACTGCGCGATCAGCTCACCGCGAATGGTGCTCGGGGTGACGATGGGCTGGCCGGCGCCGAAACGCGTGCCGTCGGAAGCCAGTTTGTGGCGACCGTATTTGCTGGTAATCACGCTTTGCAGACGACGCACGATGTACGCCGACTGGTGCATGGTTTCGCTGTCCAGATACGAGTTGTCAGCCTGGCCGTAAGCGTTTTTCTGGTAGGTGGTGATCGAACGCTGGATGCGCACGTAGCCGCCTTCGTAGTACGCAGTGGCGATGCCGTAGTTGAGCAGCGACTGACGCTCGGTCAGGGTGAAACGCTCGCTGGCCGGGGCAGGATCAACGCCCGGCAGACTGCCGCTTTGCGTCGGACGGCTGGCGTCGGCGGAGATGAACACCGCAGTGCGCGCAGCCAGTGCAGCAGCCTGCACCCAGAACGGTTGCGGCACGCCCGGCTCCAGCGCCTGAATGGTCATGTGCTGATCGTTGCGTGCCTGACCGGCCGCCACCAGCGTGCCGACGGTGCCGCGCTTGGCGCTGTAGACGTGACCGAACAGTTGCTTGGCCCACGACCAGCGACCGGTACTGTCATCCATGACCGCTTGCCAGGTGTTGAGGGTCGACAGATCCGACCACGGCAGCGTGATGAACTCAAACGGTTCGTCGCCCAGTGCCGCGACCGCAGCGATCTGGTCCGGCACACCGGCGCCACCGGTCATGGCGGTGATTGCGCTGGTCAGGCCGGCCGGGGTTTCCTCGCCGTTGCTTTTGCCCAGGCGATTGAACTGCAGGCTGATGTCGTTGCCGCTGTCGCCAGTCCATTTGGCGGTCAGAGTAACGACACCTTCCGCGGCGGCTGCGCTCACTGGCAGATCGGCGCTGGCGTTGATTTTCTGCGCCAGTGCGGTGGCCGCTTGCGCAGCGGTGGCACCGTTGACCACGGTGGCTTGAACGCGAACGCCGCCAACATACAGATTGAGCAGGCCAGCCTGAGTCGCGGTGCCGGTCAGGGTCAGCACGCCTTTGGCGATGGCGCCTTCGGTGTTGTGCAGCGGCAGGCACCAGATCTCGCCGATCGGGTCAGCCTTGCGGAAGGTCTCGTACATCGAAGCGAGCATCGAGCCTTGGCCGCCGATGCTCTTGGCCAGCGCCACGCTGGACACCAGCACCAGTTTGCCGACTTCGGTCGGGGCGATGTTGTCGTTGACCTGAGCCACGATCAGCCGGCGCATGGCCGAGGTCGCGCTATTGGCGGCCGAGTTGTCCATTTCGGCATAGAACAGCGGTACACGAATGTCCGCGGGGATGTTGCTGAATCCGATCGCCATTATTTGGCTCCCTGTGGTTTAGCTTTTACGGTTTTGAGGGTGATATCGCCGTCGGCCAGACGTCGGCGCCACCAGGCGCTGTCCAGCACTTCACGGCCCTCGAGGGGCAGCAAGTCGCCCGCTTCCGGGTCAGGCACGGCACGGCCAGCGGCCGGCACTACGGTGATGCGATTGCTCATGGGGTTACGTCTCCAGAGAAAGTCAGTTCCACGCGCCCATCAGGGCCCGGGCGTTTCAGGTTGGGGTCGGCCGGGTCGATCGCATCGACCCGCACGGTGGCCCCGGTAAAGGACGCCAAGTCGTCCAGTTCACGTTCGTGCCAGCTCTGCGCAGGCTGATCGGGCAGGTTGCGCCCGAGCTGGAACTCGGCAAAAAAGCGCAGCCGGTAAAAGGCGCGGCTGCTGTTGAGCGACACCAACTCGCCGCCGTCATAGACGATGGCGCTGTAGTCGTTGCCAGGCTTGAAACCCACCAGTGCGCGCCACAGTTCGGCGCGCAGGTCATGCAACAGATCCAGCGCTTTTGTAGCGTCCGCTGCGTCAAGCACGAGGACGATGTCGAAGCGGTCGCGGATCGGTTGCAGGATCAGGTTTTGTGCGCTGCTGGCGCTGGCCACATCGGCAAGTGGTGTGACGTGAGCCGACGGTGTCGGCAGATTCGGGTTGTCGTGCAGGAGCGCCAGATCGACACCGACTGCGATGTGATCGGCCAAGCCAGGGCATTGCTCACGCAGCTGCGTGAGGATCGGGGAGATCTTCATGTGGGCAATCCAGAATGATGAGACTTGTGTGTGCCTGAGAAATCAGGCCTTGGGATCGAGACCGTTTGCCTCGATCAAGCAGCGATAGCTTTCCTCGCGCTTGCCGCTGGCGGTGACTTTTTCGATCGACCAGCGACCGCGCATGAAGTCAGGCCAAGTGTCATCGAGCACCAACAGGCCTTCGGCCGCCAGCAGCGGATTGCCCGGGCAGGTGACCTTCAGCTTGTATTTCTCGCGCAGCATCTTGCGCACTTCGGCTTCGCCGATGGCTTTGGCTTCTTCTTCACTGGGCTGTTTCTGGCGAATCACCTTGTAGGGCTCGGAACCGGTTATCACCTCGCGCAGCTTGCCGGCAGCGATGTCCCAGAAGCAGGTCTTGCAACCCTGATTCTGGGTACGAGCGGTCTCTTCCAGCATGGCGCTGATGAAGGCGTGATCGCCCGGTCGATTGTTGCTGGTCACTGACAGTCTGACGTCAGGTATCACCTGGCCCGAGAGGTTTTTCAGCTGCGCCGGTTTCGCCAGTACGTAGAGGTCGTTGAAAGGTTTGGCCACCGCGTCGTACTTGCGCGCCAATCGCGTGATGAAGCTCATGTCGGTTTCGTTCGACTGATCAACATGAGCAATCCGGATCAGCGCCAACTCGGGATCGACGCGTGGCGAAAAACCGTGCGGCAAGACCAGCTGGCGAAACAGTGCGCCAAGGGTGGTGGGGCCATGGCTGGCCGTGCGCCGTTCCTTGAATCGGGTCTCATCCTTGCCGCTGAAAGGCGCTGCGGTAGCCACCAACGTCAAGCGTAACGGGAACAGCGTCGGTGTCAGTCGAGTCACCTTGAACTGGCCCTTTTCGACCAGCCCGGACTCCAGATAACCGACCCGCAGGCCGATTTTTCCGCCCAGCGTCGGCAAGCCTTCAAGGCCTTCCAGGTCGATCACCAGTGTCAGTTGATCGGACTCCATCCCGGCGGCATCAATGTGCTCCCAACTGATCAGACGCTGGTTCAGCAGGGCCTGGTTGGCGCCGTAGATTTCGATCGCCGGTGTAAATCCCTGTGCCATGCAACCTCCTTAGTCCCAGGCCAAAACCGGCTTGATCGCGGCGGGCCGACTGTCGAGTTCCGGCAGCGTCACCCAGATGCCCGCCGGCAAAACGGGGCCGTGTTCGGCCAGGGTCGAATTGAGTTTCCACAACGCTGCCTCGGCCTGATCGTCTGAGCGACCCGACTCGCGGTACAGCAGCAGATTGACCGAATCACCGGCCACGCTTCGAACCTTACGCATTGTTGAACTCCGCTAATTCGAGTACCCACTTGATCACCATCGCGGTACCGTCATCGATGACCTCGCTCTGGTTTTCCTGAACGCTCATGATTCGCCACAAACCCCAGTTGCGACCGATGCCGTCGATCAACGGCAGCGGTGCTCTCAAGGCTTGCAGCGCACGGAGTTCATCGAGCCGTTCCATGGCCACGGCGTACATCGAGGTGCCGCCGATGGTCAGGCTTTCCGGCTTCTGTCCGGTCTGATGGGACTTGGGTTTGCTGGTGAGGATCGGCAATTCAGTCCAGCCACCGTCGGATTTGCGCGCCAGCGTGCTGTAGGCAAACTCGCGGGACAGACCGAAGATGAAACTGCCGAGTGCCATTTGTTGTTTCATCAGGCGACTCCATCGGTAAGGGCTGCGTCACGGCGGGTGCCGAGGGGATTGGTGTTCATCAATGGTGTGAACTGGCTGTCGAATTGGCTTTGCAGGTGTTGAGTGACAAGCAGGCCGATGCTTTCCGAGCTGCCGGGATCGCTGCAGTACACCTGAACCGAAGGTGCGTAGGTGACTTGCTGGTTCGAGGCTTGGGCGATCGCCAGATCGGTGCTGACCTGGCCGGGGGCGGCGAGTGTGTCTGGCGCGGCGACCGCGAGTCGGTCCCCCAAAGATCCCGCCGCGCCAACATCCTGCCAGCCATCGACCAGGCCACCCTGCGCAACTGCAAACGCAGCCTTTTCAGAGGCTGGCGCAGCAGGCGAGAGAGGCTGCATTGAAGCTATCGACGGTTCCAGTGGTGGAGCATTTACCACAGAAGTCTGTTCGAGAATATTTGTCGGGCCAGTGGCGGAGGAACGTTGACTGGCAACGCTCATAGCCGGCTCGTCGGTCGGCAACCTGGCTGCAGGATCTGCGGAAAGTGCCAAGTCTGGCGGGCCTCCAGAGCGGCTTTTGAAGATTCCTTTGCCGACCTTCTCCTTCAACTCCTCGGCCCCCGCCTCGAGCACGAAACCAATCAGTATTTTGAGCGCCGCCGCCACCGGCAACAGAATCTCAGCAGTTTTCGGATTGGCCTCCGCCCAGTCACTGAGGTTATCCAGGCCAGCGCCGGCCGCGCCAAGCGTATTACGCGAAGGCGACAATGCATTGGCGTTGATCGTTGCCCATCGCTCCTGACGAGCATTGTGAATGTTCCACTGCCCTTGCTGCGTATTGGACAGCGCCAGCGCAGACTGGCGGACCGAGCCTTGGTCGCCGAGCTTCGAAGTTGCGTATTGATCTTTGTCCTTCACTAGCGCGAAGGCTTGGTTCACGTCCCCGAGGTTCTGCGCCAGTAACTGCGCGGCATCACCGCTGTCGGCAAATATTGTCCGCGCCAACGCGGCGCGTTGCTCTACCGGTTTGGCGTTCAGCGCAGCAAATACCGAGATCAGCGCACCCTGTGCATTTTGCTTGTCCGGGTCGCGCATCGCCGTGGCCACGGCAGCGGGATCCAGTCCCAACTGCTTCCAGGCGCCACGCTCAGCGACTGTGGCCTTGTCACCTTTGCCCAGCCCAATGGAAATGCTCTTCAACGCAGCGCCGGCATCGTCTTTGTTCGTCCCGCTGCCGAGTAGTGCAGCCGACAACGCGGCGGCCTGCTCTGGCTGCATGCCCGCGGCAATCGCCGCGCTGCCCGACTCCTTGAGAACTGCACCGATGTCTGCCGCTTTGACGTCCCCGGGCATTTTCCCGAGTTGGTTGGTCGCATCCGCGAGGTCAAACGCCTGATCGCGAGTCAGCTTCATCGACGTGCGCCACACCGCCATCATCTCGGCGACTTCCATGGCCGGGACTTTGAATGCTGACGCAACCACCGCAGCGTCACCGGCGAAGTTGAGCAGCTCGAACGGTTTGTCCGCCGCGTTGGTCAGATCATTGCCGATCCCTGCGTCAGCGGCAAACGTTGCGACCTTGAGCAACTCGCTACCGCTGGTTCCTCCCGCCGCCACCATTGGCGCGGTGGCGGTCCTCTGGCTTGTCTGCGCCATCTCTTTGCTTTGTCTGGAGGTCAGGTGCGCGGCATCCTTTAACTCAGCTTCTGCCAGGTCCAACGCGATGGCCGGTTGTAACATCTCAGGCGGCTCGATCCGGTCAATGCTCTCGACCGAAGTCTTTGGTTCGCTGGCGGTCTCTCTTTTGGCAGTGGCGCTGGCGGATAGCGAGTTCAGGTTCGAAAGCGCCAACTTCAAGGCGTTGATCGCGGTTGTCAGCAAACCAATACTGGCACTCGTCTTGAGCAGCGCCTGACTCAATCCGGAGAGTTGATCTGTGGCTATTTGTCCGCCACCTGTATTCGCGGTGGCCGGGGTCAGATTGAGATTTCCAGACGCCGCTGCACCGCGTTCAGCGGCATTCATCGGCGCATATTTGCTTTCTGCCATTGCCGCTCTACTCCTGTTTCACGCCAAGGCGAGTGATCGCGATGTCGTAGCGGCGCAAGGCCTTTTCGGCGTCCCACTCCAGAATTTCCGCTTCACTTACCGGGTAAATGAGCGGCACGATATCGAGGATTACTTCGATGTCGCGCTCTGAAAGAAGGCCGCCGGCTGGTTTAAAAAATCGTCTATGCGCACCTGCAACTGAGTCCAGTCCGGGACGCTCAACAACGCCAGATCGGGGATCATCAAACCGGTGCAATGGGCGGTGATGAACTCGGCGCGTTCCTTGGCCGTTTTCAGTTTCTTCATCACTTTGGTGGCACGCAGAACCGGCATTTCCAGACTCAGCGAGGTCACGGTGCGGCCGGTGATGGCGAGCGGTTGCAGCAGTTGCACTTGATCGGGATCGTCGGACTTTTCCGCGTCTTCGATCTGCTGGAGAAAGTACGACGCCGGACGGGTCGACATTTCGTGCACGTATTGCGCGATGGTCACGTAGTCCGGGCGTTTGAGCTGATCGAGTTCCTTGACCGACAGCCCGGTGGCGAGCAGCGCCAGCTCGAAGAACTGATCGTCTTCGTCATCGCCGGCACGGGCCAGCGCGTCTTTTTGTGCGGCGTAGAACAGTGGTTTGAGCTGGATCTGGTTGATCTGCGAGCCGTCGTCACCGGTGATCGGCGACAGCAAGTCATGCTTGGGTGGCATCCACGACATGAATGAATTCCTTGAAATTGCTGTGACCCTGTGGGAATTGCCCCCCACAGGGTTGGTGCTGGATCTGCCGAAACGACTTACGGCATCAGCACCGCGCGACGTGCATCGCCGAGGATGTCGACACCGTTGAGCACGAACTTCTGGGTACGCACGTCGATGTCGATCACCGGTACGCCGTTTTCCAGACGGTTGTAGGTGCGGCAGGACAGCTCGAAATTGGTCTTGGGTTTTTCACCCATTTTCACCGCGGTTTCCTCGAGGGATTTCAGCTTGCCGCCGACCGTGTGGTAGGTGAACCAAGTGTTGCCATCCTGATCCTGACCGGCTTCACGCACGTTCAGCAGGATGTCGTCGCCCAGTTTCACGCCCAGCGCCAGCATCACTTCGGTGCCCATGCCTTGCAGGGTCAACTTGGCGGCGAGCGCTTTGCCGCCCTTGGCCATTTCTTCGACGATGAAGCGCCCGCCGCGCATTTCTTCCATGTCGAATTCAATTTTCGGCGGAGTGAATTCCTCGACGGTCGCCGACAACGGCAAGCCTTGCAGAGTGGCCGCGATGGCCTGGCGATTACGGTTGGTAAACATTAGAGAACGTCCTCCAGGAACTGCTCGATGATTTCATCGCGGGCGTTGAGTTGATAAACCATGTGTTCGTTCGGCGCGTAGCGGCCGTAGTCGATGACCACGAACCAGGTGCCGTTCTTGTACTTCTCGACGCTGTTGAGTTCCGGGTGCAGGTACACGCTGCCGCCGGGAATGGTTTCGTCGGCGACCAGGGTTTGCAGCCAGTCGTTGATGCGCTTGACCTCTTGATCCATGAAGGATTTGGTCAGGTTCTTGGCCATGGCTTTCTGCCCGGCCTTGACCAGCTTGCGGCTGATCGCATCTTCGAGGCCGACGTAGCTGATGAACTTGCCGGTGATCGAGCGGTTACCCAGCAGCGAGAAACCGCCGAGCACGGTGCGGGCGTAGTAGCTGATGCCGTAGCGGTTGAGCAGGTCGCCTTCGGTGGAGGTGTCGAGGATGTTGTATTCCACCACCCGCGACACGTCTTCGGCGTAGGTCACCTGGTTGCCCGGGCTTTCCCACTGCTTGACCTTGGCCAGCGCGGCAATCGCCAGGCTGGAAGGCGACAGGAATACGTTTTTCTTCGCCGCTTTCGAGTACACGGCGGGCATGTTGTGCACCACCAGGCAACGGTCGAAACCGAGGTCGGCGCCACCCAGTTCCTGGCTGTACAGAACCTGGTCAGCGACCGCAGCGTCCTTGCCGTCAAGCACTACACGGGCCTTGATGCGCTTGCCGAACGAGGCGAACTCGCTGGCCACCGCTTTGGTGCCGGTGAAACCCGGCGCGCCGATGATGGTCAGGTCTTCCGGGACACTGCCCAGCGCGGCCAGACCGAGCTTGCGGCCGGTCAGCGGCTCGACGCCACCGATCACCGCGTTGACGGTGTCGGCCGGGGTTGCGCCCGCTTCGACGATCACCACATACACCGGCACCTTGACCACTTTGAGGATCTGGTAGACCGCGTGGTACAGCGTGCCCTCTTCCGAACCGGTCGGGTCAAGCAGCGCATGGGTGGTGAAGCTGTTGATGCGAAACGGTGCGTTACGCGGAATCAGCGGATCAGCTTTCGGCGCGGTGCCGACCAGACCGATCACGTTGTCACCCAGGCCACCCATGGCCTCGGGGGATTCGGTGGCATTTACGGTAATGCCGTTGTGCTCGAAGTTCAGAACCTCAGCCATATTCAGTCAGCCTTCTTGGCAGCGGCCTTCACGGCCTTGGTGGTTGTGGTTTTCAGTTCCAGTCGACCGGCGAAGTGCAAGGCACTGGCCTCGACGTCGAGCAGATCGAGTTCTTGACCGATGCTCGACCAATGCCCACCGCCGGTGGGGAATGGAACGAGCACGGTGTAGGTTTGGCGAGTTGCCATTCGAGTTTCTCCAAAGACGAAAAAGCCCCTTGGTTTCAAGAAGGGGCTATCAGTTACTGATCAGCGGATAAGAAAACGCCCCGTCAGTGCGGGGCGTTTTTATTCAGGCAGGCTAGCGAGCCATTCCGGCGCAGCTGGGCGGTTTTCGCTCAAAGGCAACTCGCCGCCGACCGGCCAGATGCGCAGCACGTGGCGATAGGTCTGCAACTCGATGTATTGCGCCGGGGTCAGCAGGGTTGGCCAACGGTCCACCTCGTCACGGTGACGGTTGACCACGGGATCAGTGAGCGCGATCTGCTGTTTGCGCCAGTAGCGTTCAATGCTCTCAAGTTCCGCAGGCGTTGGCCCCGGCCGATCAACCAGCACCGGATAGTTATTTTCATTCATGACAATCATCTTGCCGGTAGACAGCCCGTTCAATAACTCGAGCCAGTACTCCCGAGAGATTTCAACTGCATCGCTTGGAATTTCGGAATGAATGGCGGGATCGTAAAAACCGCCCGTGGAGGGTGCATAAAACATAGGTTCTTCCTTGTTTGATAAGTAACGACTCTAAAACCACCCGCCTGGGTGGCCAGATATGAAAACGCCCCACGGTGTGGGGCGTTTATTGAAGCGCTGTAATCGGTGCTGGGGGCGTCGAAACCGGCCAGCCTACAGCGAGCATTTCATCTTTATAGGTTCCTGCCTCAAGGGCCCGGAGCAAATCCAGTTCGCGATCAAAGCAGGCCTGGACGTGAGCGCGGACAGCCTTGGCAATGGCTAGAATCTGCTCGGCGGACGTTTATGCATGATTTATCTTCCACTCGGTTCACCCTTCAAAATCTGTAACTATTCGTCGTGATCGCAAAAGCACTAAAGGTTCCGGCGCTGCTCAGGCGATAAAACAGCGTTTGCGGCGACAACAGGGGAACATCCAGAAACGAACCACCGCCTACCCCTGTAAAGTTCACGATAAAGGTCTGAAGACCTATGGCGGCGGCTGACCCGGCAAGCGCCATGCTGTATCCACTGGCCGACACCGTGCCTTGAAAGTTTCCAGAAACCGACTTGGCATTCAATGGCACAGCTGCAGAAATCGATAACCCTGTGAGCGTCAGAACCGGGACAGTTGTCGACAACACTTGCGCGCCATAGAACACCTGGCGATCAACTTGTTCAGCGACAGCAAATTGAGCACTGGCATTCGTCGGCAAAATGCTGAGGAGCGCGGAAAACGTATATCCATCAGGAGCAACGCCCGCCAACAGCTTCGGAGCGATTGCTGCAGTGGTATTTACGGCGATAATGCCGGTGGATCTGGAGGCAGGATTGTAAAGCGCGTACATCGCGACAAACCCATTGACCGGTGCCGCGCCCACATCCATCGTCCCCAGGCCCTTGACCGAAGCCGACAGGTTGATGCTCTGGTTGAAGTTGGAGATCACGACCCTTTTCCCGTTCACATCTCCCAGCACCATCTCGGAAGCTGTAAACGTGGCGGTCGAAGCAGCGACCGGAATTGAGACTCGAGCGTTTCGAATGTCCCCAGCAATGGGCCCATTCAACGAAAGCTGTTGCAGCTGTTCAGAGAGCACAGCGATGTCGATGCTCCCCTGGTTGATCGGTGCGTTCCAGGCTTTGATGCACCACATGACGGCGAGGTTGCGTGGGCGGGTTACACCTAACGCACCATCGCTAACAGGCCCGGCACCAGTGGTAAAAACTGAGTTACTGATCGGGTAATCCGACTGCGAATGAGCATCGAGGCCATGCGCCTGCGCGATGCCCGCATTGGACGCAGTGTTATGCCATAGACCGGATACGGCCAAGCTCTCGTTGGATGGATCAAAGGACTGCAAACTGCCTTTTTGCCAACTCCCCAGAGTCCGCCCCGAATCCACGCCACGTCCATGATCCCAGCCCCGCAGGAACTCACCTCGTGAATCCGCTAGCCGGAAGTTACCCGCGCCCTCATTCCCTTTGTTGTAAGTGGTGCCGAGATAGGCCGCCAAGTCCGGATAGGTTGCAATGCTCTGCACACTGCCATCCAGCTCAAGAAATCCGGGAGGTACGATTCCGCTCGGAAATGCCAGAACGGCACCCACCGGGACAGCAGATCCAAGCCGTGAGACTTCCTTGACCAGTGCCGCTACATCGATGTTTCCTTGATTGATCGGGGCGTTCCAGGCTTTGATGCACCACATGACGGCGATGTTGCGTGGGCGAGCTTCTGCTCCGCCCGATGCTTTCGTTACAACATCATCCGTGCCGTTGTACTGCTGAAGGTAATTTCTCCTTACATCCCCAGCCATGAAAATATCAGCGATTACATCGTAAGTAGTGCCATGAATATGGGACTTGTTGTCATCGGCTTGCCAGCTACCCACGCCACGTCCTGCATCGACCCCACGCCCATGATCCCAACCGCGCAAGAATTCACCGCGCGTCTCAGGCAGTCGGAAGTTCCCAACCCCCTCATCCCCCTTGTTGAACTTGCCGCCCAGATAGGCGCTCAAGTCCGGGTAAATAGCGCTGCTCTTGACGCTGTTATCCAGCTCCAGAAATCCCGGTGGCGGCGAATCGACAGGGAAAGCAACAATCGATCCCACCGGCAACGCCGACGCCTTGGCGATCAACGCATCCACTTCTGCCTTGGTGTACGAATCCTTGATGCCAAACCCGGCCAGCGATTCAGGATTGGAACCCGCCGTCGCTCGACCATATTTGTCCACAGTCAGACTTTTATAAGTCCCCGCCAGAATCCCGGTGCGTCCCGCCAACATCTCGAATGTCAGCGCCGTAGTGCCGAGGGTGATCGGCGCATTGGTGGTGAGGTGCCAAAGCGAATCACCGTTCGCCGTGCCCTCTTCCACCATCACCGTCAGACCCGGCGTGACCTTGGCGCTGACGTTGGCATCGTTGGCCCGAACCCAGTCGCCGTTGGCCACGATCCACAGACCGTTATCCTTGGCCAGCGTCTGATTCGGCAGCAACACACGATCACCGGCGATCACCGCCACACCATCGATCTGCTGCGCGCCCTTCAGCACCACGTTGCCAGTCGCGGCAACACGCACCGATTGCTTGCCATCCAGCTTGCCAAGCTCTTCAGCCAGATAACTCATGACCCACGCACGGGTAGCCTTGACCACCGTGTCATCGATCAACAACGTCACCAGCGACGCATTGCTCGTCTCGAAAATCGAGCGGATGTAGAACTCTTTGCCCGAGCCTGACGTGGCCAGAACCGGTTTGAACGACTCAGGGTATTTGACGATTGCGTAGAGCACGCCAGTGTCGGTCCACAGCCCTGCTTCACGCACATACCAGCCGCCAACGTCCGGCGGGATGGTGACTTCGGCGAGCAGCCAGCTCGGGTTTTTCTCGTCCTGGAACAGTGCATTCAGCGGCCCGCGCCAGACTTCGCGTCTGAGCTCGGTGGCGGTGGCGGCCGGGTTGTAGACCCCGCCCTCGCCGCCGTCGCCGACGGAAATCTGCGTCAACTTGATCGGCGTGCCCGCTGCCTTGCAGGCAGTTTCGTAGGCAATCCCTGCGTTGGTGAGCAGGGTGTAATAGTCAGCCATTCAGGCCCCCTGAGGATAAATAGTGGATGTTTCGACGGTGTACAAAGCAGCGGCCATGAAGGCCTCGCCCGACGCCTCAAGCCCTTCGATGAATACCGGATAAATCGTGGTCAGCTCGCCGCAGACAGTGGCGGCGCCGATGTAATGGCTGCCGAAAGCGCTCAAGCCGACCGAGACCGACAGAATGTCGCGTTCGCTTTTGGCATCGGCCAGGCGCCGGTCGAGACGGGCGTCGATGGCTGCGCTGTAGGGTTGATCGCTGAAGGCGCGCACGGAAAAACTGTAGGGCGCACCAGGTGGCGTCTGCTCGTACCAGGCGCGGATTTGCGGGCGCAGTTGCAAACCCTTGGCAGCGTTTTCCAGTGCCTTGCGGGTGCCGGCCTGGCGCGCGGTAGGCCAGGCCAGTTCGACGGTCAGGCGTTTTTCCGCTTCGGGGGCGTCAGTGCTCCATTCGGCGACGCCGCGATCTGCCGCGAGATACGGCAGGAATGCGACCGGGGTTTGCTGCGGGTTCATCAGGTCGGGAAACGGCGGCGCGATGCGATCGAGCAAAGCGCCGAAGCCGATATCGAGCGCGCGTTCCAGCGCCGAACTGTTGGCCGGCAGTAACGTCGGGCGTGGCGATTGATCACTCATATCGTCAACACCTCGACCTCGACCGCCGTGCAATACGGCGCCTGAAACGCGCTGGCGATGACCGGCTCCAGAGGTTCAAGAATCTGCAATCGCACGGCGCCGGCGCTGTGCAGGGTGTAGTCGATCCAGCTCGGATCCACCCGGCCTTCGAGGCGATGACAACTGTCGGCATACGCCTGCAACTGTTGCTGCGCAGCGACTTTGGTCAGGCCCGAATCCGGACCCGAATTGATCTTCGCCACGACGCGGATTTTGTAGCGCTTGATCTCGGCGCCTTGCACGGTGACGAGGTCGGTTTCCGGTCGCACGTCAGGGCGGGCAAAGTGTTGGCGCACGCCGTTGAGTAAGGCTTCGGGCGCGCTGCCGTCGCCATCGCGAGAGAGCACCGTGACGCGCACTTGGCCAGGCGCAGTGCGGCGACCATTGCCGTCCTTGACCTGAGCCGCGAGACCGTCCGGGTCGAAGGTGTAAGTAACGTTGACCACCCCCGCTTCGGTGGATTCGACCTTCACCGTTGGCCGTTCGCCAAGGGTGAAAATTTCGCGGCGATACTGCATGCGTGAGCCCGCTGCCGGAGCATGCGGCGCCAGGTAATAACGCAACCGGGCGTCGTCGTCGCTTTCGTAAATCGGGGCAATCGGCGGGAAGGCCGCCGGGTCGCCCGGATCGAGCAATTGCCGCTCCAGGCCCATGTCCGCCAGCCGCGCATCGAGGTTGCTGCCAATCGCCCACCACGCCAGCATCTGCTTGATCCGGGCGTTGTATTTGCGTTCGTGGGTTTGCAGTCGGAGGCAGAAAGCTTCGAGCGCCAAGGTCAGCAATTCGCTTTCGTTTTCCAGGCTGGTCTTGAGTTTTACCGCGCTGTCTGGCGAACGTGCGCCGACGTATTCGACGACGAAAGTCTTGAACTCGGTGAGCAAGTCTTCAAACGCCTCGACGGTGATCAGCGCCGGTTCGGCCAACTGGTTCTGGCCGGGGATCAACATGCTCATGTCACTACCTCGAAGGTCTGTTGGCGGTTTTTCCAGGTGCCGGCGAACCGCAACAACAGACCGGCGCCCTGACGTGTGGCGACGATCACTTGCGGCTGAAAATCGCTGATGCCGTTTTGTGCGTTGTAGAACGCTTGCGCTGCGTGGCTCTGCGCCAGAAGCAGCACATCGTCGCCGAGGTTCTGCCCGAGCAACGTCGGGATCAGCGAGCCATATAGCGGGCGCTTTTGCCGAGTGCCGAGCGGCGTGGTCAGGGCACGGGTCGCGCGCTGCACAAATTGCAGCCAGTCGTCGACCGTGGCCCCGCTGTCTCTATCGATTCCGATCATGGAAGGCTCTTATGCGGTGCTGATGACGCGTCCCTGGTGATCCACCAACGGGCCGCTGAAGTGCACGCCGGCGTTGTTGATCGACAGGCCGACGGCGCCGAGTTGCAGGTCAATCGACTGTGGCGTCATGGCCAATCGCGCCGGGCCGATACTCAGCTCCAGCGTTTCGCGAGAGCCTTTGAACGTAGCCGGGCCGTTTTGCCAGTGCAGGACGTGAGTCGCATCGTCGTAAGCGCTTTCACTGCCGTCCTGATGGATGCGCCGGGTCAGCGTGGGCACGGTTGAGGTCGGTGGAAAACGCTCGCTGTTGAGACCGAACAAGGCCACGGCCTGCGCGCCGCTTTCGCCGCTGCCGTAGTTGAGTAGCAGACACTGCTCGCCCAGCGACGGAATGCGCGATTCGCTCTGGGCACCGGCGCTCGGGTTGAAGAACTTGATCAACGGCGTGAGCAATCCACCGTGACTGACCTTGCAGGTGTTGCTCGCGGCGTCGACTTCCTGACAGATGCCGATGCGGCAAAAGCTCTCGGCACGCCGGTGCAGGTCTTCGATTTCCGCTTCCATTTCGGCCAGCCGTTCGATGATCGGGCCGAGCTGCATGCGCAGTAGTGCGTCGAACATCGGTCAGGCCTCCAGCGTGGTGTAGTTGTCCGGATTGTCGGTGTCGCTGACTTCCCAGGTGCGAGCAAATTTCGGCGTGCCCAATGGGTCATCAAGCAGAGTTGGTCCGAGGTACAGGGTCTGGCTGAATGAGAGTGTCCAGGCCTTGTATTGGCGGTCTGCAACGATGAGCAGTGAAGGCAATCCATCGAGATTGATCGGCAGATCGCATTGATCGCCAGGCAGGCCCCAGCGGTTGTCGGTGGCCAGGTTCTTCAGTGCCGCGATCAGATCGCAGGCGGCGAATGCTGTGGCAGAAACCACCGGTATGACTTGCAGAGACAACGTCAGCACATGAGCGATGCGCCCATCAGCGGCACGTTCGCCCGGCCCGTTGCGTTCGATGTCGATCAACACCCAAGGCTGAGCGCCGGGCGCATCAAAATCCTGATGATCGCCGACCTGCAGATTGAAACCGGCGGTATTGCGCAGGGTTGTCGCGATAGCCGCGAACAGTTGCGACGGCTGCTGGATCGGTGTGGGCATACATGACCTCCTTTTCTATCGTCCACACGCACCCCTGCCGCCAAAAAATGGCGGCACGGAGAAATCAGTGCTTAAGGTTGATCGCGCGGGGGAACTTCGCAGACGCCGATGCGTTTGGCGGCCCAGCGTTCATAGAGGCCGATGGCGACGTCGGCGCCGGCCATGGCGGTCAGGCAACCGAACGCGCCGGCAGCCCAGATCGACAGACCTGCGGCGTACAGCAGCATGATTGCCGAGACGCCGCAGATCATGCAGGCGCCGGAGCGCAGGGCCAGACGCCGCAGCAGTGACCAGCCGCGAGCGCCCTCCTTGTCGGCGCGCCACATTTCGCCGGACACCCCGCCGATGACGGCGAGGAAAATGACCAGCCAGACCGGCATGTCCGCCAACGCTTGTTGCTCGTTTGTCATGTCACGCCTCCGGGGGGTGATGGGTGAGTGGTGTGTGGTGGGTTCAAACGTTTTCTCTTGAGGTAGGCATTCCAAAAAGCCCGGCTTTTTACGCCGGGCCTTTCAGTAATGCGCTCCTTCGCCTTCCTTCAATCCTGTGTACGAGAAGGAAGCTGACTTTTCGGCGCTACTGGCGCGGTACGAGTCCATTCAGATTGTTTTTCCGACCGCGGTCCCTGCCCGCCGGATAACTGCTTTTGGTGCTTTACGCTGCACACCCGGGTCAGTTGCCAACCCTCTGAATCGTTGAGGCCGATTCATCGCTGCCTGTTCTTGTGGAACTAAAGAGCTTTCGTTTCCAGCCGCTTTGTCGAGCGGCTTGGTGGTCATGATATGCATGGATGCATATACAGTCAATGCGTAAATGCATTTATTTATGCATCAAGCATGCACTGATGCATGAAGGCCGCGCAGGTCGGGGGGTTGGCCATTTTTCGGGGCGAAAAAAAACCCGCCGGGTGGCGGGTTTCATTTGGAAAAGGTGAGGTTAGCGGGCGTACATGCCCCACCAGAAGACGTGGCCAATGATGACGATCTGCTCTTCCTGGATTTCCTGGAAGCTGTAATCCTCATCCGGATGTTCATCACGATTGAAGCTGCGCAAGCGGATGCCGGTAGGCAGACGATAGAGCTGCTTCACCCGCAGCTGACCATTGTGATTGATCGCATACAGGTCGCCATCGATGATGTCGCCGATGCCGCACTTGCCTGCGTTGACGCCGACCGTTGCGCCATCGCGCAGCACCGGCAACATACTATTGCCGCGCACGGTCACGCATTTGGCCTGGTCGAATTGCACACCGTTATGACGCAAGCTTCGTTTGCCGAAGCGCAGACTAGAGCGCTCGCTCTCTTCCACGACGAATCTTCCTGATCCAGCAGCCAATTCAACCTCGCGCAAAAAGGGTACAGACACCTCGTCATCATCGACCGGCGTGTCGTCGTCCCACAGGCTTATGTCCTTGAGTTCAAAATGCACCTCATCGCGCCCGGCTGCCGCGCTCGGCGCAACATCCGCGCGCCCGCGCAACTGATCGGTGCTCACGGCGAAGTACTCGGCGATCTTCGAGATGTGTTTATCCGAAGGATCGACAATCTTCCCGCTGAGAATCCGCGAGAGCGTGGATTGAGGCACGCCGGTACGCCGGTGAAGCTCCGTAGGGGAGATCCCGTGCTGGTCGAGCAGTGCTCTTAATACGGTAGATACGTTGCGTTTTTGCATAACGCGCATAGTGCTTGAAGTTTTTCGGGATGACAAATGCTGATTTGCATAAATTGTGCATTAATCAGGTTACATTCAAATCTTGTTTCATCTTCGTCGATTGATTGGCTGAGTAACAGCACAGAGGGAGCTAGCCTGAAGGCAAGAATTCCAATAGGTGATCAACACAGTGAATGAAACTGATCCAGACAAACAATTCATGACGCCGGCCGAGCAAAAGATCGTCGACCAAGCAATCAGCTTCGCTCGATCAAACAAGAAAAGCATTGCGAGGCGGTTTACCGACAACGCGATTTTTCTCCCAGAGCAAGCGCCAGTATCTGTGTTTATGGCAGGTTCGCCGGGAGCAGGCCAAACCGAAGCGTCGGTAGCTCTGGTAAATCTTTTCGTTGATGCCAAAATTCTGAGGATTGACCCGGATGAGCTACGTAATGAATTCGTTGAATACTCGGGAAGAAATTCTTGGCTTTTTCAAGGAGGGGTTTCAATTCTGGTTGAAAAAATCCTCGACTTCGCAATTCATCAAAGGCAGTCATTCTTGTTGGATGGCACGCTTTCCAACCTGAAAGTGGCCAAGAGAAACGTGGAACGCTCCTTGAAAAAAGGCAGGTTCGTCCAAATTCTGTATGTGTATCAGAACCCGTTCCTTGCCTGGGACTTTGTCAAAGCTCGTGAGGAAGCAGAGGGCAGGAGGATCCGCAAGCAGCACTTCATCGAACAGTATTTTGCGGCGCGTGACGTAGTGAACTCACTTAAGCTAGAGTTTGGTGGGGATGTTCATGTCGACCTACTGCTCAAGCACATCGACAATTCGGGACGACTGTACAAAGCTGGCGTCGATAAAATTGACTACCATATCCCTGAGCGATATACGCGGGCCGATCTAGAGGCCAAACTTGGGCTACCTTCAGGAGAGCATTCATGATTTTTACAAAGCAAAGCTCTGAAAAAGGAGCCACAAACCCATTCGCCGATTTCATTCGTAATGCGAAGGCAGAGCAGAAAAAGCGTGTCTACGGTGAGGTTTTGACTGAGGCAACCAAGCAGCAGAATCTGGTGATGATGCAAGCCGAGACGAAGCGCGCCTGAAAGTTCACTCTGAGTTCCAAGCGAAGCCCGGCCAAATGCCGGGCTTTTTCATTTCAAGGCTCGACCTGCTGGCGCCCCCTGATCCCAACACCACCGAGGACGGCTATTCAACCGTCATCCCTGCGCCCACCAGACCGCCCATGGTAATCTTGCGCCCATCGCGCAAAAGCCGCGCCTGTGCCCCGCTCTTGCCCTACACCTTCGAACGAGTTTTCTGACAATCCGATGAATAAAGCCGTCTCCGACCTGTCCTCCCACACTCCGATGATGCAGCAATACTGGCGCCTGAAAAATCAGCACCCGGATCAGCTGATGTTCTATCGCATGGGCGATTTCTACGAGATCTTCTATGAAGATGCGAAGAAAGCGGCCAAGTTGCTGGACATCACCCTGACTGCTCGTGGGCAGTCGGCGGGTCAGGCGATTCCGATGTGTGGGATTCCTTACCACGCGGCGGAAGGCTACTTGGCGAAACTGGTCAAGCTCGGCGAGTCGGTGGTGATTTGCGAGCAAGTCGGTGATCCGGCTACCAGTAAAGGCCCGGTAGACCGCCAAGTGGTACGGATCATCACGCCGGGTACGGTCAGTGACGAGGCGCTGCTGGATGAGCGTCGCGACAACCTGATCGCGGCGGTATTGGGCGACGAGCGTCTGTTTGGTCTGGCGGTGTTGGACATCACCAGCGGCAACTTCAGCGTGCTGGAGATCAAAGGTTGGGAAAACCTGCTGGCAGAGCTGGAGCGGGTCAACCCGGTGGAGTTGTTGATCCCGGACGACTGGCCGAAGGATCTGCCGGCAGAGAAACGTCGTGGCGTACGTCGTCGTGCGCCGTGGGATTTCGAGCGTGATACGGCGCTGAAAAGTCTTTGCCAGCAGTTTTCCACCCAAGACTTGAAAGGCTTCGGTTGCGAGAATCTGACTCTGGCCATCGGCGCTGCCGGTTGCCTGCTGGCCTACGCCAAGGAAACCCAGCGCACCGCCCTGCCCCACTTGCGCAGCCTGCGTCACGAGCGGCTTGACGACACTGTGGTGCTGGACGGCGCCAGCCGTCGCAATCTGGAACTGGATACCAACCTCGCTGGCGGTCGCGACAACACGCTGCAATCTGTAGTGGATCGCTGCCAGACTGCGATGGGCAGTCGTTTGCTGACGCGCTGGCTGAACCGTCCGTTGCGCGATTTGAAGGTATTGCTCGCACGCCAGACGTCGATCACTTGCCTGCTCGACCGCTATCGCTTCGAAAACCTGCAACCGCAGCTCAAGGAAATCGGCGACATCGAGCGGATTCTCGCGCGGATCGGTCTGCGTAACGCGCGTCCGCGTGACCTCGCGCGCCTGCGTGACGCCCTCGGCGCGTTGCCTGAGCTGCAAGTGGCGATGGCCGATCTGGAAGCGCCGCACCTGAATCAACTGGCGACCATCACCAGCACCTACCCGGAGCTGGCAGCACTGCTGGCCAAAGCCATTATCGATAACCCGCCCGCCGTCATCCGTGACGGTGGTGTGCTGAAAACCGGTTACGACAGCGAACTCGACGAGCTGCAATCGCTGAGCGAGAACGCCGGCCAGTTCCTGATCGATCTGGAAGCGCGGGAAAAGGCGCGCACCGGGCTGTCCCATCTGAAAGTCGGCTACAACCGCATTCACGGTTACTTCATCGAGTTGCCGAGCAAGCAGGCCGAATCGGCTCCGGCGGACTACATTCGCCGTCAGACCCTCAAGGGAGCCGAGCGCTTCATCACGCCGGAACTCAAAGAGTTCGAAGACAAGGCACTGTCGGCCAAGAGCCGCGCCCTCGCTCGCGAGAAGATGCTCTATGAGGCGCTGCTGGAAGACCTGATCAGCCAGTTGCCGCCATTGCAGGACACCGCTGCAGCACTGGCCGAACTCGACGTGCTGAGCAACCTCGCCGAGCGTGCGCTGAATCTGGACCTGAACTGCCCGCAGTTCGTCAGCGAACCGTGCATGCGCATCACCCAGGGTCGCCATCCGGTGGTCGAGCAAGTGTTGACCACGCCGTTCGTGGCCAACGACCTGAGCCTGGACGACAGTACGCGCATGCTGGTGATCACCGGCCCGAACATGGGCGGTAAATCCACTTATATGCGTCAGACCGCACTGATCGTGTTACTCGCGCATATCGGCAGCTTCGTGCCGGCGGCCAGTTGCGAACTGTCGCTGGTGGACCGGATCTTCACCCGGATCGGCTCCAGCGATGACCTCGCCGGCGGGCGTTCGACCTTCATGGTGGAAATGAGCGAGACCGCCAACATCCTGCACAACGCCACCGAGCGCAGTCTGGTGTTGATGGACGAAGTCGGTCGCGGCACCAGCACCTTTGACGGCCTGTCGCTGGCCTGGGCTGCGGCTGAACGCCTGGCGGAGCTGCGCGCCTACACGCTGTTCGCCACGCACTACTTTGAACTGACAGTGCTGCCGGAAGCCCAGCCGCTGGTGGCCAACGTGCACCTCAACGCCACCGAGCACAACGAGCGCATCGTATTCCTGCACCACGTGCTGCCCGGGCCTGCGAGTCAGAGCTACGGCCTGGCCGTGGCGCAACTGGCGGGCGTGCCAAATGAAGTGATCCTGCGTGCTCGCGAACACCTGAGCCGCCTGGAAGATACCGCTCTGCCGCACGAGCAACCGGCGCCCGTCAAAGGCAAACCGGCGGCGCCGATGCAAAGCGACATGTTTGCCGCGCTGCCACACCCGGTGCTGGATGAGCTGGCTAAACTGGACCTCGACGACCTGACCCCCCGTCGTGCTCTCGAAATGCTCTATGCACTGAAGAACCGGATATAACGCAAACGGCTTCAAGCTGTTAGAATCTCGCGCGGTTTGGGATGCTGCTGGTTAATAGCCTGGCCAGCAGGCATCGCTCCCGAACCTGGCGACCCCAACCGTGAAGGGGCAACGCTGCCGCCGCCTGAGGAGAAAATTAGAAATGACCTTCGTCGTCACCGACAACTGCATCAAGTGCAAGTACACCGACTGCGTAGAAGTGTGTCCGGTGGACTGCTTTTACGAAGGCCCGAACTTCCTGGTGATTCACCCGGATGAGTGCATCGACTGCGCCCTGTGCGAACCAGAATGCCCGGCCGTTGCGATTTTCTCCGAGGATGAAGTCCCGGAAGACATGCAAGAGTTCATTCAGTTGAACGTCGAGTTGGCGGAGATCTGGCCGAACATCACCGAGAAGAAAGACTCGATGCCGAATGCCGAGGAGTTCGATCGCGTGATCAACAAGTCTGTAGGCAGCAAGCTGAAAGACCTCGAACGCTGATTCACCGAGCGCTCCGCAAAAAGGCCCCATGCGGGCCTTTTCGCTTTTCTGCAGGCAAAAAAAGGGGCGGTTTGACCCGCCCACATTTTTTCCCTATTCCCTGTATTCCTTTTCATCGTCCTGATGAATCGCGTCCTGCGATGTCCATTCCCCTCGTCCTTGAAGGGCGTGTCTGTCCGTCGACACAGTTCAGATACTAGAGAATTCGCCGTCAGGAGCAACCGCACCTGAATGCTGGAAATTGTTGTAATAAGCTGTTCATTTAAAATAATAACGATCTAAATCAAAGTGTTAGACATATTCATTTGAAGCGATCGACGTCTACCCCGGTGTAAAAATAACGAACACTTACGGGACAGTCAGCAAAGGCTTACAACGAGAGACTACAAATCCCGCCAAGTGCCCTGCTTCTCTTTGGCCAACAAAAAGCCCCGAAACAGTCGGGGCTTTTTGCGGGCGATCAGGCGATACGCTTACTGAAACAGCGACTCGCTCGACAGGCCATTTTTCTCCAGGATCTCGCGCAAGCGTTTGAGGCCTTCCACCTGGATCTGCCGCACCCGTTCCCGGGTCAGGCCGATCTCCAGGCCAACATCTTCCAGCGTGCTGCTCTCGTGCCCGCGCAGGCCGAAGCGGCGAATCACCACCTCGCGCTGCTTGTCGGTCAGCTCAGAGAGCCACTGATCGATGCTCTGCGACAGATCGTCATCCTGCAGCAGTTCGCATGGGTCGGTTGGGCGATCATCCGTGAGGGTGTCCAGCAGGGTTTTATCCGAATCCGGACCCAGCGAGACGTCGACCGAAGAAACCCGCTCGTTCAGGCCAAGCATGCGCTTGACCTCACCCACCGGTTTTTCCAGCAGGTTGGCGATCTCTTCGGGTGAGGGTTCGTGATCGAGCTTTTGTGTCAGCTCGCGTGCAGCTCGCAGGTACACGTTGAGTTCCTTGACCACATGAATCGGCAACCGGATGGTCCGGGTCTGATTCATGATCGCGCGCTCGATGGTTTGACGAATCCACCAGGTTGCGTAGGTCGAGAAGCGGAAGCCGCGCTCGGGATCGAACTTTTCTACCGCGCGGATCAATCCGAGGTTGCCCTCTTCAATCAGATCCAGCAGCGACAGCCCCCGATTGACGTAACGCCGGGCGATTTTCACCACCAGCCGCAGGTTACTTTCAATCATGCGCTTACGCCCGGCAGGGTCGCCACTTTGCGACAAACGCGCAAAATGAACTTCTTCTTCCGGTGAGAGCAATGGGGAAAAGCCGATTTCGTTGAGATACAACTGCGTGGCATCAAGTGCCCGCGTGTAGTCGATGTACTTATGTTGTTTAAGTGAAGCGGAGTGTTTGGATTTGGCGCGAACAGAAGGTGGAGCAGCCCCTTCATCATTCGACATCGAATCCGAATCGATGCCGGTCTCCATCAGGAGAACCTCATCGTCGATGTCAAACTCCGGCACTTCTTTACTGAGAGCCATTGTTATAGTCCTTTGGTGAGTTCGACCCCAAGCTCAAGCGACGCCTCTATCCTTGGCAACGCTGGAGCCTGTCCCCTCTACGTGAAGAAACAGGCTGGTCTACAAATCAACGTCTTGGCAGGAACTGCAGCGGATCTACAGGTTTACCTTGTCGGCGAATCTCAAAATGCAGTTTCACCCGGTCTGTACCCGTTGACCCCATTTCGGCAATTGTCTGTCCGACCTTGACCTGCTGCCCCTCCCGTACCAACAGCCGACGGTTGTGTCCGTAAGCACTGACGTAGGTTTCACTGTGTTTGATGATGACTAATTCGCCGTAGCCCCTTAAGCCACTCCCGGCGTATACCACCGTCCCATCAGACGCAGCTAAAACAGGCTGTCCCAAATCTCCGGCGATATCAATTCCTTTATTCAAACTACCGTTTGAGGAGAATTTGCCAATGAGAATGCCATTAGATGGCCATCCCCAGCCGGTCGGGGCCGGGCCTGCCGGAGGCAGTGGAGGGGGTGCGGACTTGTTGCCGACGGACGGTACGGCCACCGCAGAACCAGCCGCAGTACCGGTGGTTGTGGTGGTGGTCGTGCCATTCGCCTGACGCCGGATTACCGTGGTTTTGCTCGACGAGGACGGTGAAGAACTGGAGTTGCTGACCACCGCTGTCGGTGTTGAACCGGTGCGTCCGTCGAAGCGAATTGTCTGACCCGGATGGATCGTATACGGCGTAGGAATATTGTTCCGGGCAGCGAGGGCTTTGTAGTCCCAGCCGTAGCGAAACGCGATCGAGAACATCGTATCGCCCGGACGGACTACATACTGTCCGGTCGTCACTGTAGGACGCTGAGCCGCCGAATTGTTGCGATCGACTACCCGCACGTTGCTCGATTTGGTGCTGGAGCAACCGACCAGCAAGGTGCTCAAGACAAGGCCAGTCACCAGGCGCTGAAAGCTCGTGTTACCCATACGCTGCGCAATGACAGTGAGACTCACCCGCCGCTCCCTTTGTGGTGGCTGAAAAATATGGAATGCCGAATTCCGGCATGTAGCGTCGCAAGTATAACGGGCCGAACGGCCTTCACCTTTAATGTAGCGATAACGCTCGGCGCACACGTTTGCCTGCCGACAATCGATCCTGTTTAAGCGATCACTGCCGCTGTAAGACAGGGGCGCGGCGAAGGAATTCAGCGCCGTTGAACAAATGCTCAGGCCAGCGGCCCATTGAGCAATGGCACAAAACGCACAGAGCCGAGAATGCGTCGGGAAAAACCGTGTTCTTCACGCACGATCAGCATCAGTTGCTGCACTTCTCCAGAGCCGACCGGAATCACCAACCGCCCGCCCGGTGCCAATTGATCGAGCAACGCCTGCGGCACATCAGTGGCCACAGCGGTGACGATAATGCCGTTATACGGCGCCAGTGCCGGCCAGCCTTCCCAACCATCGCCCCAACGGAATACCACGTTGCGCAGGTTCAGTTCGACCAGACGCTCCTTGGCGCGGTCCTGCAAGACCTTGATGCGTTCAACCGAAAACACCCGCTCGACCAGTTGCGACAGTACAGCGGTCTGATAACCCGAACCGGTGCCGATCTCCATGACCTTGTCCAGCGGCCCGGCCTCAAGCAGCAGCTCGCTCATGCGCGCCACCATATAAGGCTGGGAGATGGTCTGGTTGTGGCCGATTGGCAGCGCGGTGTCTTCATAAGCGCGGTGCGCCAGCGCTTCATCGACAAACAGATGACGCGGCGTGCGGCGGATGACTTCCAGCACCTTGGCGTTCGATACGCCTTCTTCATACAGACGCTGGATCAGCCGTTCGCGAGTGCGCTGGGAGGTCATGCCGATGCCGCTGCGCAGTCTGTCGTCCTGTTCACGAGCCATTAGCCGAGTCCCTCCAGCCAGCCGTCGAGACTTCTGAAGGCATCATTGAAAGTGCGATCAAGCTGCAACGGCGTGATCGAAACATAGCCTTGCATCACAGCATGAAAATCGGTGCCCGGGCCGCCATCCTCAGCATCACCAGCCGCCGCAATCCAGTAGCCAGCCTTGCCGCGCGGGTCGACCACTTTCATCGGGGCCGCTGCTCGTGCGCGGTGCCCGAGACGGGTCAACTGAATGCCGCGAATATGGTCGATGGGCAAATTGGGAATATTCACGTTCAACACCGTACGCGGTGGCAGATCGAGAGCGGCATGGGCCTCGACCAGTTTGCGCGCAAAGTGGGCGGCTGTGGCGAGGTTGTCGACCTGGCGCGACACCAGCGAGAAGGCGAAAGACGGACGCTCAAGGAAACGCCCCTCAAGAGCGGCCGCCACGGTGCCGGAATACAGCACGTCATCGCCCAGGTTGGCGCCGAGATTGATGCCCGAAACCACCATGTCCGGTTGGCGCTCCAGCAAGCCGTTAAGCCCCAGGTGCACGCAATCGGTCGGTGTGCCATTGAGGCTGATAAAGCCGTTGGCCAGATATTGCGGATGCAACGGACGGTCGAGCGTCAGCGAACTGCTGGCGCCACTCTTGTCCTGCTCAGGGGCGATAACCACGCACTCGGTGTAATCCGCCAGCGCAGCATAAAGCGCGGCGAGACCGGGTGCGGTTACCCCATCGTCGTTCGAAATCAGAATACGCATGGGCTGTCCGTCTGCCCCACCGGCACCAGATCAACGAGCTCGCGCACCAATACGGTGGCAAAGCATCCGGCCGGGAGGACGAATTCCAGTTGCAGAATGTCAGGCTCGGGATAATGCCACGTCAACCCGCCAATGGGCAGTCGAAGGATGCGACGTTCGTGGCTCATACCGGCGTTAATCAACCAATCGCGCAGGTCCGCCTCACGGGCGGCAATTTTCTGCTCCAGTTCATGGACAGCACCCGTGGTCGGCGAGTCACCTTCGCCCCACTGCGGGCCGGTCGGATGCAAATCCAGAATCGCCAGACGCGGATCACTGCACTCGGCCTCGCCAGCCGGGAAAAAGCTGCGGCTGTCGGTAAACGCCAGCAGATCACCGACCAGAGCACGTTGCCAGGTGCCATCGGCAACCCGCGCCGCCAACACCTGATTGAACAGAAAACTGCGCGCGGTCGAGAGCAGGCGCGAGCGCACGTTGCGCTGCTCCGGCAAGGCCTTGCGCGCTGCCCAGTCTCGAGCATCGACCACATTGCCGCCATCAAAGCCGAAACGCTGAGCGCCGAAATAATTCGGAACACCTTGTTTAAGGATCAGTTGCAGCCGTTCTTCGATCGCAGCCTTGTCGCCAGTGAACTGGGTCAGGCGCAGAGTGAAACCGTTAGCCGAGTGCGCCCCGCGTTGCAGCTTGCGCTTGTGGCGCGTGGTCTTGAGGATCTTCAGCGTGTCATTTTCCGCCGCCGACAGATCCGGATCAGCCTTGCCCGACAACTGCACGCTGAACCACTGTCGGGTCAGCGCCTGACGATCTTTCAGCCCGGCGTAGCTGACCGTGCGCAATGGTACGCCGGCAGCCTTGGCGATCCGCCGCGCGGCTTCTTCGGTGTTCAAACCGCGTTTTTCCACCCAGATCCACAAGTGCTCGCCATCGCCGCTGAACGGGATGTCGAGCACTTCATCGACCTGAAAATCTTCGGCGATGGCTTTCAGTACCGCGGTGCCGAGGGCGTCACCATAGGCGCGAGGGCCGAGCAATTGCAGTTCGTTCATGCGCGCAGCAACAGGGCAACGGAATGCACGGCAATGCCTTCTTCGCGACCGACGAAGCCGAGTTGTTCAGTGGTGGTGGCTTTCACGTTGACTTGATCCAGTTCTACTTGAAGATCCGCGGCAATCAGCGCGCGCATCGATTCGATATGCGGGGCCATTTTTGGCGTCTGGGCAACGATGGTGTTGTCAACGTTGCCGACTTTCCAGCCTTTGGCGTGGATCAACGCGACCACATGCCGCAGCAGAACACGGCTGTCGGCGCCCTTGAATTGCGGGTCGGTATCCGGGAAGTGTTTGCCGATATCACCCAGCGCCGCAGCACCGAGCAAGGCATCGCTCAAGGCGTGCAGCAGGACGTCACCGTCGGAATGAGCGAGCAGCCCGAAGCTGTGTGCAATGCGCACGCCGCCCAGAGTAATGAAATCGCCTTCAGCGAAACGGTGCACATCATAGCCGTGGCCAATACGCATAAAAAAAACGCCCCGATTTTTGTCAGGGCGTGATTCTACCTGCATTAGCCCTTGAGGGCGCGTGCATGATGCTGCAAGTGGTCGTCTATGAAGCTGGCGATGAAGAAATAGCTGTGGTCGTAGCCCGGTTGCAGGCGCAACGTCAGCGGATGACCCGCTTGTTTTGCCGCTTGTTGCAGGGCTTCGGGCTTGAGCTGATTCTCGAGGAAGTCATCGCGATCACCTTGATCGACCAGCAACGGCAGCTTTTCGTCAGCCTCGGCGATCAGTGCGCAGGCGTCCCACTCCTTCCACTTCGAACGGTCTTCGCCCAAGTAGCGAGAGAACGCTTTCTGCCCCCACGGGCAATCCATCGGGTTGTTGATTGGCGAAAACGCCGACACCGACTGATAGCGCCCCGGATTACGCAACGCGCAAACCAGCGCACCGTGCCCGCCCATGGAGTGGCCGCTGATGCTGCGTTTGCCCGACGCCGGGAAATGCGCTTCAACCAGTGAAGGCAATTCCTGCACGACGTAGTCATGCATCCGATAGTGCCGCGACCAGGGTTCCTGCGTGGCATTCAGATAAAACCCGGCACCAAGGCCAAAATCCCACGCGCCATCCGGATCACCCGGCACATCCGGGCCGCGCGGACTGGTGTCCGGCGCAACGATGATCAGCCCGAGCTCGGCGGCCATGCGCAGCGCGCCGGCCTTGTGCATGAAGTTTTCGTCGGTGCAGGTCAGGCCCGACAGCCAGTACAGCACCGGCAACTTGCCGCCCTGCTCTGCCTGCGGCGGCAGGTACACAGCGAAGATCATGTCGCAACCCAGCACATCCGAGCGATGCCGATAGCGCTTGTGCCAGCCGCCGAAACTCTTCTGACAGGAGATGTTTTCCAGGCTCATGTAAAGACTCCTACGCAGCTACGGATGCATGCCTACGCAACCGTAGCTGTCGCGAATGATCAGAAATGAATGACGGTACGGATGCTCTTGCCTTCGTGCATCAGGTCGAATGCCTTGTTGATATCTTCCAGACCCATGGTGTGGGTGATGAAAGTATCCAGCGGGATTTCACCGCTCTGGGCCATCTCGACGTAGCTTGGCAGTTCGGTACGGCCACGTACGCCGCCGAACGCCGAACCGCGCCAGACGCGACCGGTGACCAACTGGAATGGACGAGTGGAAATTTCCTGACCGGCACCGGCCACGCCGATGATCACCGATTCGCCCCAGCCTTTGTGGCAGCACTCAAGCGCTGCGCGCATCAGCTGCACGTTGCCGATGCACTCGAAGGAGAAGTCGACGCCGCCGTCAGTCATGTCGACGATCACTTCCTGAATCGGGCGATCAAAGTCCTTCGGGTTGACGCAGTCGGTCGCGCCCAATTGTTTGGCAATTTCGAACTTGGCCGGATTGATGTCGATGGCAATGATGCGTGCTGCCTTGGCTTTCACTGCGCCGATGACTGCCGAAAGGCCGATGCCACCGAGACCGAAAATGGCTACGGTGTCACCAGGCTTGACCTTGGCGGTGTTGAGCACGGCGCCGATGCCGGTGGTCACGCCGCAACCGAGCAGGCAGACCTTCTCCAGCGGCGCGTCCTTGGCGATTTTGGCCACGGAGATTTCCGGCAGCACGGTGTATTCGGAAAACGTCGAAGTACCCATGTAGTGGAAAATCGTTTGACCCTTGTAGGAAAAACGCGAAGTGCCGTCCGGCATCAAGCCTTTGCCCTGAGTCGCGCGAATCGCCTGACACAGGTTGGTCTTGCCCGACTTACAGAATTTGCACTGGCCGCATTCCGGGGTGTACAGCGGAATCACATGGTCGCCGACGGCAACCGAGGTCACGCCCTCGCCGATTGCCTCAACGATCGCACCACCTTCGTGGCCGAGGATCGACGGGAAGATGCCTTCCGGATCGGCGCCGGACAAAGTGTAGGCGTCAGTGTGGCAAACCCCGGAAGCCACCACGCGCAGCAACACTTCACCGGCCTTGGGCATGGCGACATCGACTTCTACGATTTCCAGCGGTTTCTTGGCCTCGAAGGCAACGGCGGCGCGCGACTTAATCATGCTGACTCTCCAGTGAATCCATTAAATAAAAAAGCAGACAGAGAGTGTAATACACAGCTCTACGATGAATAATCCGGACAAAAGCAAAACATTATTGCCACACAGGGATAATCCTGATGTCCGAAAACCGCTGGGAAGGCATTGACGAGTTTGTTGCCGTTGCCGAATGCAGCCAGTTCACCGCTGCCGCTGAACGGCTGGGGGTTTCTTCCTCACACGTCAGTCGACAAATCGTACGACTGGAAGAGCGTTTACAGACGCGCCTGCTGTATCGCAGTACCCGCCGCGTGACGCTGACCGAGGCCGGACAGACCTTTCTGCAACATTGCCAACGCCTGCAGGATGGACGCGAAGAGGCTTTGCGCGCGGTTGGTGATCTGACCAGCGAACCCAAAGGCATGCTGCGCATGACCTGCGCCGTGGCTTACGGCGAACGATTCATCGTGCCGCTGGTGACGCGGTTCATGGGTCTGTATCCGCAATTGCGCATCGACATCGAGTTGAGCAACCGCCAACTCGACCTCGTGCATGAAGGCCTCGATCTGGCGATCCGGCTCGGCCGTTTGCAGGATTCGCGGCTGGTGGCGACACGCTTGGCGCCGCGCCGCATGTATCTCTGCGCGTCACCTTCCTACGTCGAACGCTATGGTCGCCCACACAGTTTGTCGGAACTCAGTCGGCACAATTGCCTGATCGGCAGCTCGGATATGTGGCAGTTAGAGCAAAACGGGCGGGAATTTTCCCAACGGGTGCAGGGAAACTGGCGCTGCAACAGTGGGCAAGCGGTGCTCGATGCAGCGCTGCAAGGGGTGGGGTTGTGTCAGTTGCCGGATTATTACGTGCTGGAGCATCTGCACAGCGGCGCATTGATTTCCCTGCTGGAGGCGCATCAACCGCCGAACACAGCCGTGTGGGCGTTGTATCCGCAACAGCGACACTTGTCGCCGAAGGTGCGCAAACTGGTGGATTTTCTCAAGGAAGGCTTGGCCGAACGGCCGGAGTATCGGCTCTAGCGGCGGTTGGCCCAGCGCTGGCGCAGCGATTCGAGATCTTCGGGGCGGGTGACTTTGAGGTTGTCTGCGCGACCTTCGATCAGACGCGGGGCCAGACCGGCCCACTCCATCGCCGAGGCTTCGTCGGTAATCACCGCGTCGGCGACCAGACTGTCTGCCAGCGCACGATGCAAAGCGCCGAGGCGGAACATCTGCGGCGTATACGCCTGCCAGATCACACTGCGATCCACGGTTTCAACCACGCGACCGTGCTTGTCGACCCGCTTCAGCGTGTCTTTCGCAGGCACCGCCAGCAGACCGCCGACTGGATCGTCAGCCAGTTCACTCAGCAGTTTGTCGAGGTCATCGCGGCTCAGATTGGGCCGTGCCGCATCGTGCACCAGTACCCAATCCTCATCGTCGGCACCTTGCGCATGCAGGTACAGCAACGCATTGAGCACTGAACCGGAACGCTCGCTGCCACCCTCGACACGCTGAATACGCGAGTCGCTGGCGCAGGCCAGGTTCGGCCAATAAGGATCATCAGAAGCAAGACTGACCACCAGGCCTTTGAGGCTCGGGTGATCGAGGAAACAGCCGAGGCTGTGTTCAAGAATTGTGCGCCCGCCCAGTTGCAAATATTGCTTGGGACGGTCCGCGGCCATTCGGGCACCGACGCCCGCGGCAGGAATCACGGCCCAGAAGGCCGGCAGGGAATCGATCATTGGGCCAACTGGTAAAGGGTTTCGCCGTCCTTGACCATGCCCAGTTCATGGCGAGCGCGTTCTTCAACGGTCTCCATGCCTTTCTTCAGCTCACTGACTTCGGCGTCCATCACCCGGTTGCGTTCCAGCAAGCCTTCGTTCTCGGCGTGTTGATCGGCAATCTGCTGATTCAATTCGGCCACTTGCGCGAGGCTGCCATTGCCCACCCACAGGCGGTACTGCAAACCGGCCAGGAGCAAGAGCAAGACGAGAAACAACCAATAGGGACTGCGCATCGAATATCAGGTATCCAGTGAAAAAAGACAGCCATGCAAAACTTGAAGCATCTGATAGCACGAAGCCTGGAAAATCCAGGCTTGTGCATATAAGGCATCAGATTAGTGGCAAATTCATCGCTGCTGCGAGTTTTTCGACACAATCCGCTGTCTTTTTACCAGCAATCGCTTAACCGCGGAACTCGGAGCGACCGTTGTACTTGGCTTTGCCATTCAACTGCTCTTCGATACGCAGCAGTTGGTTGTACTTGGAAACGCGGTCGGAACGGCACAGCGAACCGGTCTTGATCTGGCCAGCCGAGGTGCCCACAGCCAAGTCGGCAATGGTCGAATCTTCGGTTTCGCCCGAGCGGTGCGAGATCACGGCGGTGTAACCGGCAGCCTTGGCCATCTGGATGGCTTCCAGAGTTTCGGTCAGGGTGCCGATCTGGTTGAACTTGATCAGGATCGAGTTGGCGATCTTTTTATCGATGCCTTCTTTCAGGATCTTGGTGTTGGTCACGAACAAGTCGTCGCCAACCAGCTGCACTTTCTCGCCGATTTTGTCGGTGAGGATCTTCCAGCCAGCCCAGTCGGACTCGTCCAGACCGTCTTCGATGGAGATGATCGGGTAACGCTCGGTCAGACCTTTGAGGTAGTCGGCGAAACCTTCAGCAGTGAACACCTGACCTTCGCCGGACAGGTTGTACTTGCCGTCTTCATAAAATTCGCTGGCCGCGCAGTCCAGTGCCAGGGTCACGTCGGTGCCCAGCTTGTAACCGGCGTTGGCCACAGCTTCGGAGATCACTTTCAGCGCATCTTCGTTGGACGCCAGGTTCGGTGCGAAACCACCTTCATCACCAACAGCGGTGCTCAGGCCACGGGCCTTCAACACAGCTTTGAGGTGATGGAAAATTTCGGTGCCCATGCGCAGACCTTCCGAGAACGACTTGGCGCCAACCGGCTGCACCATGAATTCCTGGATGTCGACGTTGTTATCGGCGTGCTCGCCACCGTTGATGATGTTCATCATCGGCACCGGCATCGAGTAAACACCCGGCGTGCCGTTCAGATTGGCAATGTGTGCGTACAGCGGCAGATCCTGATCCTGTGCAGCAGCCTTGGCCGCAGCCAGAGACACCGCGAGGATGGCGTTGGCGCCCAGGGTTGCTTTGTTTTCGGTACCGTCGAGCTTGATCATCGCGTGATCCAGCGCTTTCTGGTCGCTTGGGTCAGTACCCAGCAGCAGATCGCGGATCGGACCGTTGATGTTGGCTACTGCCTTGAGCACGCCCTTGCCCAGGTAACGGCTCTTGTCGCCATCACGCAGCTCGAGTGCTTCACGCGAGCCAGTGGATGCACCGGACGGCGCGCAAGCGCTGCCGATGATGCCGTTGTCGAGAAGCACGTCCGCTTCCACGGTGGGATTGCCACGGGAGTCGAGAACTTCACGACCTTTGATGTCGACGATTTTTGCCATTGTTGTAAACACTCCAAAGTTGACGAAAACGACGCAGCTAGAGGAAATCTTCAATCGTCGGCAAGCGAGGTACAGCGGGCAGACTTGCAGACGACAACGCTCATGCCCGAGGGCATGAGCGACAAATCGTGCGGTACTTTACCGGAGATTCGAGTGTTACGCGGTTTCTACCGTCGGAAAACTCTTCACCAGTTCGTCCAGAGCTTTGAGCTGGGCCAGGAATGGCTCCAGTTTGTCCAGGCGCAAGGCACAAGGGCCGTCGCATTTGGCGTTGTCCGGATCCGGGTGAGCTTCGAGGAACAGACCGGCCAGCGACTGGCTGATGCCAGCCTTGGCGAGGTCAGTGACCTGGGCGCGACGGCCGCCAGCGGAGTCGGAACGACCGCCAGGCATTTGCAGCGAGTGGGTCACATCGAAGAACACCGGGTACTCGAACTGCTTCATGATGCCGAAGCCGAGCATGTCGACCACGAGGTTGTTGTAGCCGAAGCTCGAACCACGCTCGCAGAGGATCAACTGATCGTTACCCGCTTCCACGCACTTGCTGAGGATGTGTTTCATCTCGTGCGGTGCAAGGAACTGGGCTTTTTTGATGTTGATTACGGCGCCGGTCTTGGCCATTGCAACCACAAGGTCGGTCTGGCGCGACAGGAAGGCCGGCAACTGAATGATGTCGCAGACCTCGGCGACCACTGCAGCCTGTTCAGGCTCGTGGACGTCGGTGATGATCGGCACGCCGAAGGCTTCCTTGATGTCCTGGAAGATGCGCATGCCTTCTTCCAGGCCAGGACCGCGATAGGAGGTCACAGAAGACCGGTTGGCCTTGTCGAAGCTGGCCTTGAACACGTAAGGGATACCGAGTTTTTCAGTAACCTTCACGTACTCTTCGCAAACCTGCATGGCCATGTCGCGGCTTTCCAGCACGTTCATGCCGCCGAACAGCACCATGGGTTTGTCGTTGGCAATCTCGATGTCGCCGACGCGGATGATCTTCTGTGCCATCGGGGTTACGCCTTCTTCTGGTGTTGAGCCAATGCTGCCTTGACGAAGCCACTGAACAGCGGATGACCGTCACGTGGTGTCGAGGTGAACTCCGGGTGGAACTGGCAAGCGACAAACCATGGGTGATCCGCAGCTTCGACCACTTCAACCAGCGCCGCATCAGCGGAACGGCCGGAAATTTTCAGGCCGGCTTCCATCATCTGTGGCAGCAGGTTGTTGTTCACTTCGTAGCGATGACGGTGACGCTCGACAATCACATCCTTGGCGTAGCAATCGTGCACTTTGGAGCCGGCTTCAAGCAGGCATTCCTGAGCGCCGAGACGCATGGTGCCGCCCAGATCGGACGCTTCGGTACGGGTTTCGACCGCGCCGGTAGCGTCTTCCCACTCGGTGATCAGACCCACGACCGGGTGACCGCTCTTGCTGTCGAACTCGGTGGAGTTGGCGTCTTTCCAGCCCATCACGTTACGTGCGAACTCGATGACCGCCACTTGCATGCCCAGGCAAATGCCGAGGTATGGAATCTTGTTTTCGCGAGCGAACTGAACGGCAGTGATCTTGCCTTCCACGCCGCGCAGACCGAAGCCGCCCGGTACGAGGATCGCGTCAACACCTTCGAGCAAGGCAGTGCCCTGGTTCTCGATGTCTTCGGAATCGATGTAGCGCAGGTTGACCTTGGTGCGGTTGCTGATGCCGGCGTGACTCATCGCTTCAATCAGCGACTTGTAGGCATCCAGCAGCTCCATGTACTTGCCGACCATCGCGATGGTCACTTCGTGTTCCGGGTTCAGCTTGGCGTCAACCACTGCTTCCCACTCGGACAGGTCAGCGCTGCCGCATTGCAGGCCAAAACGCTCAACCACGAAATCATCCAGACCCTGCGAGTGCAGAATGCCCGGGATCTTGTAGATAGTGTCGGCGTCTTCCAGCGCAATCACCGCACGTTCTTCAACGTTGGTGAACTGGGCGATCTTGCGACGCGACGAAATGTCGATCGGGTGATCGGAACGGCACACCAGTACGTCTGGCTGCAGGCCGATCGAACGCAGTTCCTTGACGGAATGCTGAGTCGGCTTGGTTTTGGTCTCGCCAGCGGTGGCGATGTACGGCACCAGCGTCAGGTGCATCAGCATCGCGCGCTTGGCGCCGACTTCGAAGCGCAATTGACGGATGGCTTCGAGGAACGGTTGCGACTCGATGTCACCCACGGTGCCACCGATCTCGACCATTGCCACGTCAGCATCGCCCGCGCCTTTGATGATGCGGCGCTTGATCTCGTCGGTAATGTGCGGAATTACCTGGATGGTTGCACCCAGGTAGTCGCCACGACGCTCTTTGCGCAGCACGTGCTCGTAGACACGGCCGGTGGTGAAGTTGTTGTTCTGGGTCATGGTCGTGCGGATGAACCGCTCGTAGTGGCCCAGGTCCAGGTCAGTCTCGGCGCCGTCGTGGGTGACGAACACCTCACCGTGCTGGAACGGGCTCATGGTGCCCGGATCGACGTTGATGTACGGATCCAGTTTGAGCATGGTGACCTTAAGCCCCCGCGCCTCCAGGATCGCCGCCAATGATGCCGATGCAATGCCTTTCCCCAAAGAAGAAACAACACCGCCCGTGACGAATATGTAGCGCGTCATGAAAAACCCTAGAAGTCTGCGTTAAAGCGGTACGAGCCGCCGGGGAAAGCGAAGGAAGGCCGAAGCCCCCGATCACCTGCATTAATCACAGTGCACCTTTCAAAAAAACCGCCGCGTTGGGACAGACCGGCAGGTGAAACACCGGTACGTTGCTCGCTACACATTTTTTGGAATCGCCCAGCAAAGACTGCTTGGTAATCGGCAACTCCTGCAATTCAGGCGAATCCACAGAAGTTGTATCAAGAAGGGAGCGTAGTCTACCGGAATGCCCCCTTCATCTCAAACCTTGATCTTCTTCCGCGTGACCCCAATGCAATCGCCAGCCTTGCTGCGGATTGCCGTCGAGCCCCGGCAGGTTCGCCACCGCGAGCAATTCTTCGCCACGAAACAGCAGCGGCAATCTGCCACGCACGAAGCCCGGCACCGCGCGCTCATTAAGCAGGCGTTTGAGGTCGCGATGGCCACGCTCGGCCAGATGCAGCACCTCACCGCCCTGCCGATAGCGAATGTGCAGCGGGCCTGCGGGAGCCGGACCGCGGAACATCACATGACCGTTATCGCCCAAGCGTAGTGGCTGCGCAGGGTCGTGCCAAAGGTTGCTGACCACCGGTGTGCGCAGCCATTGATTACTCAGCCACCACACACGGCCGGCGCTTCTGTGCAGTTCGCCGTCAGCCAGCCGCCAGATCGGCGAGGCGTCGCCGGCGGCGTCGCACAGATCCGTCCAACCCGACCAATGGTCAGTGTCTGGCAGTCGCGTCAGCGCTTGCAGCCAATGGCTGAGCGCATTGCGTTGACGCGCGGGTGACAGCGTCGTCAGTGCGGTCATTTGCAAAGAAGGAATTCGCAGCCATTCGAATTCATGTGAAGTGTTCGCGTCAGCCAGATCGATCTGCGCCAGCTCGTCGAGCAATCCCTGCGCCTCCCTCAGATGCGTGGCACTGCGCGCCATGTTCGCCTGTGCCTGCGGCCAGCGCGCGGTAAGCACCGGCATTGCCTGATGACGCAGGTAATTGCGTGAGAACTGGTGATCTTGATTGGACGGGTCTTCGATCCAGCTCAGTTGGTTGGCTTGCGCGTAGGCCTCCAGCTCGGCACGGGTCACGTCGAGCAACGGCCGCACCAGCCTACCCTGCCCCAACGGCCGCTCGGCCGGCATGCCGGACAAACCACGCACACCGGCGCCACGCAGCAGCCGAAACAGCAGAGTTTCCGCCTGATCGTCACGGTGCTGCGCGGTCAGCAGGACATCATCGGCTTGCGTCACGGAACTGAACGCCACGTAGCGAGCATCCCGCGCGGCGCGCTCCAGGCTTGCACCCGTTTGCACCTGCACGCGAACCACCTGTAATGGGACGCCCAGCGCTTCACAAAATTCTTGGCAATGCTTAGGCCACGCGTCAGCCACAGGCTGCAGGCCATGATGGACATGGATGGCGCTGAGTGCCGGCATGGGACCGAATTTTGCGAGATGGGCGAGGATGTGCAGCAGGACGGTGGAGTCGAGACCACCGGAGAAGGCGATGCGCCAGTGGGCGGCATTGCGCCAAGGCTCGAGATTCAGCAGAAGCCGGGAGAGCAGATCACTTTTCGAAGGATTCATGGAGATTGATCACTTCTCATAAAAACCTGTAGGAGCTGCCGCAGGCTGCGATCTTTTGATCTTAAAACAAACAAGGTCAAAAGATCGCAGCCTGCGGCAGCTCCTACAGGGTTACTACGGTCGACTTAGAGACCGTAGCTCATCAGTCGATCATAACGGCGCTTGAGCAGCGCTTCGTTATCGAACTTCTGCAGCATCGCCAGTTGCGAGCTCAGCTCGGCACGGATCGATGCAGCAGCCGCAGCCGGATCACGGTGGGCGCCGCCCAGAGGCTCGCCAATCACCTTGTCCACAATGCCCAGACCTTTCAGGCGCTCGGCAGTGATGCCCATTGCTTCTGCGGCATCCGGTGCTTTTTCGGCGGTTTTCCACAGAATCGAAGCGCAACCTTCCGGTGAGATCACCGCGTAGGTCGAATATTGCAGCATGTTCAGTTGGTCGCAGACGCCAATCGCCAGTGCGCCGCCAGAACCACCTTCACCGATAACGGTGGCGATGATCGGGGTTTTCAGGCGGGCCATGACGCGCAGGTTCCAGGCGATTGCTTCGCTCTGGTTACGCTCTTCGGCGTCGATCCCAGGGTAAGCACCCGGGGTGTCGATGAAGGTCAGGATCGGCATTTTGAAACGCTCGGCCATTTCCATCAGACGGCAGGCCTTGCGGTAGCCTTCCGGACGCGGCATGCCGAAGTTGCGACGAACTTTCTCGCGCACTTCGCGGCCTTTCTGGTGACCGATGATCATCACCGGCTGCTCGTCGAGGCGAGCGATACCGCCAACGATTGCCGCGTCATCGGAGAAGTGACGGTCGCCGTGCAGTTCGTCGAACTCGGTGAAGATGTGCTCGATATAGTCCAGGGTGTACGGGCGCTTCGGGTGACGCGCCAGACGTGCGATCTGCCAGCTGGTCAGTTTGCCGAAGATGTCTTCGGTGAGCGTTTTGCTCTTGTCCTGCAGGCGGGAGATCTCATCGCCGATATTCAGCGAATTGTCATTACCGACCAAGCGCAACTCTTCGATCTTGGCTTGCAGGTCGGCGATCGGCTGTTCGAAATCTAGAAAATTCGGGTTCATAGGCGTCCGTCTTGGGTCGTGTCCCAAATGAGCTTGGGCCGGCCGGTTGTCTATTCGCGCCCTACCTTAAGGAAAAGGCGCGCTAAGGTCGAGATTAAAAATTCAGGTCGCGGGCAAGGCGCTTGGTGGCACCCTGCCGGTCAACGGTATTGGAGGAAGACGTTGTCTCGCCCGAACTGGTCACGCAGGGCTTGAATCAACGCATCCGCCGGATCGATTCGCCAGGTCTCGCCGAACGTCAGCAAGGTCTTCGCGTCGGGGCTGGTGTACTCCATGGTGATCGGGCACGCGCCGCGATGACGCTTGAGCAGGTCACCCAACCAGCGTAGCTGATCGCCCTTCAGATCCTGAGTCTGCAGCTTCAGACGCAAGCTTTCAGCCAGATTGGTACGCGCATCTTCCATGCTCATCACGCGCTTGACCCGCAGGCGCAGGCCACCGGAGAAGTCGTCGTTGCTGACTTCACCCTCGACCACCACCATCGCGTCGGTCTGCAACAGCGATTGCGCGGAATGGAACGCTTCGGCAAACAGCGACGCCTCGATCCGTCCGGAGCGGTCGTCGAGGGTGATGAAGCCCATCTTGTCGCCCTTTTTGTTCTTCATCACCCGCAGGGCGATGATCATCCCCGCCACGGTCTGCGTATCCCGGGCCGGTTTCAGGTCGATGATGCGCTGGCGGGCGAAACGGCGGATTTCGCCTTCGTATTCGTCGATCGGGTGACCGGTCAGGTACAGACCCAAGGTGTCTTTCTCACCTTTGAGCCGCTCCTTTAGCGTCAGCTCCTTGGCCTTGCGATGGGTCGCGTAAACATCGGCATCGGCCTCGACGAACAGCCCGCCAAACAGGTCGGCGTGACCGCTGTCATGGGTGCGCGCGGTTTGCTCGGCAGCCTTGATCGCCCCTTCCATCGCCGCCAGCAGTACCGCGCGATTGCGATCGATGTTGGCCTGATACGCCTTTTGCTCTTCATGGAAGTACGGACCGAGACGATCCAGCGCGCCGCTGCGGATCAATCCGTCGAGGGTGCGCTTGTTGATGCGTTTGAGGTCGACCCGGGCGCAGAAATCGAACAAATCCTTGAACGGCCCGTCCTGGCGCGCCTCGGTGATTGCCTCGACCGGCCCCTCGCCCACACCCTTGATTGCGCCAAGGCCATAAATGATCCGGCCTTCGTCATTTACCGTGAACTTGAATTCCGAAGTGTTCACATCCGGCGCGTCGAGACGCAGCTTCATGGTGCGAATTTCTTCGATCAAGGTCACGACCTTGTCGGTGTTATGCATGTCCGCCGACAGTACCGCAGCCATGAACGGCGCCGGGTAATGGGTTTTCAGCCAGGCAGTCTGGTAAGACACCAGACCATAGGCGGCGGAGTGAGACTTGTTGAAGCCGTAACCGGCGAATTTTTCCACCAGGTCGAAAATGTTACCGGCAAGATCAGCTTCGATGTTGTTGGTCTTGCAGCCTTCAATGAAACCGCCGCGCTGCTTGGCCATTTCTTCGGGCTTTTTCTTACCCATGGCCCGACGCAGCATGTCGGCACCGCCGAGGGTGTAACCGGCCATGACCTGGGCAATCTGCATCACCTGTTCCTGATACAGGATGATGCCGTAAGTCGGCGCCAATACCGGCTTGAGGCCTTCGTACTGGTAGTCCGAGTGCGGGTACGCCAGCTCGGCGCGACCGTGCTTACGGTTGATGAAGTCGTCAACCATGCCCGATTGCAGCGGGCCAGGACGGAACAGCGCCACCAGTGCGATCAAGTCTTCCAGGCAGTCGGGCTTGAGCTTTTTGATCAGCTCTTTCATGCCGCGCGACTCGAGCTGGAACACTGCAGTGGTTTCAGCTTTTTGCAGCAGTTGATAAGTCGGCTTGTCGTCCAGCGGGATGAAGGCGATGTCCAGCGGCGGCTGATCGACCTTGGCGCGGTCGCGGTTGATGGTCTTCAGCGCCCAGTCGATAACCGTCAGGGTGCGCAGGCCGAGGAAGTCGAACTTCACCAGACCGGCAGCCTCCACGTCGTCTTTGTCGAACTGGGTTACCAGACCGTCGCCCGCTTCGTCGCAATAGATCGGCGAGAAGTCGGTCAGCTTGGTTGGCGCGATAACCACACCACCGGCGTGTTTACCGACGTTACGCACCACACCTTCGAGCTTGCGCGCCATCTCCCAGATTTCAGCCGCTTCTTCATCGACCTTGATGAAGTCGCGCAGGATCTCTTCCTGCTCGTAGGCTTTCTCGAGAGTCATGCCGACTTCGAACGGAATCATCTTCGACAGACGATCCGCCAGACCGTAGGACTTGCCCTGCACCCGCGCCACGTCACGCACCACAGCCTTGGCGGCCATGGAACCGAAGGTGATGATCTGGCTTACTGCGTTGCGACCGTATTTCTCGGCCACGTAGTCGATTACCCGGTCCCGCCCGTCCATGCAGAAGTCGACGTCGAAGTCGGGCATGGATACCCGTTCCGGGTTGAGGAAACGTTCGAACAGCAGGTCATATTCCAGCGGATCGAGGTCGGTGATCTTCTGCACATAGGCCACCAGCGAACCGGCACCCGATCCACGACCCGGGCCGACCGGCACGCCGTTGCTCTTGGCCCACTGGATGAAGTCCATAACGATCAGGAAGTAACCGGGGAAGCCCATCTGGATGATGATATCCAGCTCGAAATTCAACCGGTCAACGTAGACCTGACGCCTGGCCTCGTAGTCCTCGGTGGTGTCCTTGGGCAGCAGGACCGACAAGCGATCTTCCAGACCTTCGAACGATACCTTGCGGAAATATTCATCGATGGTCATGCCATCGGGAATCGGGAAGTTGGGCAGAAAGTGCGTACCCAGCTTCACTTCGATGTTGCAGCGTTTGGCGATCTCGACGGTGTTTTCCAGCGCCTCGGGAATATCGCTGAACAGCTCAGCCATTTCTTCCGCGCTTTTCAGGTACTGCTGATCGCTGTAATTCTTCGATCGCCGCGGATCGTCGAGGGCGCGGCCCTCACCGATGCAAACGCGGGTTTCGTGGGCAGCAAAATCTTCCTGCTTGATGAAGCGCACATCGTTGCTCGCCACCAGCGGCGCGCCGAGCTTGTCGGCCAGGGCCACGGCGCCGTGCAGTTGTTCTTCATCGTTGGGGCGATTGGTGCGCTGGATTTCCAGATAGAAACGATCCGGGAAGACACTCATCCATTCGCGCGTCAGGGCCTCGGCTTCAGCGATGTTGCCGCTGATCAGGGCCATGCCGATTTCGCCCTCTTTCGCCGCCGAGAGCATGATCAACCCGGCGCTGGCCTCGGCCACCCACTCGCGCTCGATGATCACCGAGCCGTTGCGCTGGCCGTCGATGAAACCACGGGAAATCAGTTCGGTCAGGTTGCGATAGCCCTGAGCGTCCATCGCCAGCAGGCTGATCCGGCTCAGCGGCGCGTCCGGATCCTTGTTCGACAGCCACAGGTCGGCGCCGCAGATCGGCTTGATCCCGGCACCCATGGCGTTTTTATAGAATTTGACCAAGGAACACATGTTGTTCTGGTCAGTGACCGCAACGGCCGGCATGCCCATGCCGGTCAGGGCCTTGACCAGCGGCTTGATCCGCACCAGCCCGTCGACCAGGGAGTATTCAGTGTGCAGGCGTAGATGAACGAATGAAGCCGGCATAGTGATCCTGCGTATAGTCATGAAAACAACAAGGCCCGGATTGTACCGGGCCTTGGCGAAAACATCAGCCTTGCGCTTAAACCTGTGTCAGGCCTTCCAGCGCCTCGTACGCCAGACGCACCGGGGCGAACGAGCGACGGTGAATGGGCGTCGGCCCAAGCCGTGCGAGGGCTTCCAGATGAACGGGCGTCGGATAGCCTTTGTGCCCGCCGATGCCATAACCCGGATAGATCAGCTCGAACGCCGACATCTCGCGATCACGACTGACTTTGGCCAGAATCGACGCCGCCGCGATGGCCGGCACCTTGCTGTCGCCCTTGACCACGGCCTCAGCTCGCATCGGCAAATGCGGGCAGCGGTTGCCGTCGATCATCGCCAGTTTAGGCTGAATATGCAGCCCGGCGATCGCGCGCTGCATGGCCAGCATGGTGGCGTGGAGGATGTTCAGCTTGTCGATTTCTTCGACTTCGGCGCGCGCGATGCACCAGCTCAGCGCTTTCTCGCAGATTTCGTCGTAGAGCTTTTCGCGCCTGGCTTCGGTGAGCTTCTTCGAATCGTTGAGGCCGAGGATCGGCCGGTTCGGATCAAGGATCACCGCAGCGGTAACCACCGCGCCGCACAACGGACCGCGTCCGACTTCATCGACACCGGCCACCAGCTCTTCGACTTCGGCGACCAAGGTGAAATCGAGGCCCATCTGCATGGTTGTCTTGCTCATCGTGTTTGACCGATCAGGTTCAGCACGGCTTGCGCCGCCTGGTTGGAAGCGTCGAGACGCAGGGTGCGGTGAATCTCGTCAAAACCGCGCGTCTGCTCTTCCCCGCCTTCGATCAGTGGCGAAAGAGTCTGCGCCAGCGCTTCGACCGTCGCGTCGTCTTGCAACAATTCCGGGACCAGCAGGCGCTGGGCCAGCAGGTTTGGCAAAGACACGTACGGACTCTTGACCATGCGCTTGAGGATCCAGAACGTCAGCGGTGCGAGGCGGTAGGCAACCACCATCGGGCGCTTGTACAGCAACGCTTCAAGCGTGGCGGTGCCGGAGGCGATCAACACCGCGTTGCACGCCGCCAGTGCCAGATGCGACTTGCCATCGAGCAGGGTTACCGGCAGATCACGCCCGGCGAGCAATTCTTCAAGTTGCACCCGACGCTGCGGGCTGGCGCAAGGCATGACGAAACGCACACCGGGGCGCATCGCGCGCAGACGTTCGGCGGTATCGAGGAACAACGCGCCGAGACGACCAACTTCGCCGCCACGGCTGCCGGGCATCAATGCCACCAGCGGCCCGTCAGGCAAGCCCAACTCGGCACGCGCGGCTTCGCGATCGGCCTGCAGGGGAATGGCATCGGCCAGCGAATGGCCGACGAACCGTACCGGTACGCCCTTCTCTTCGTAGAATTTGGCTTCAAACGGGAACAGCGTGAGCATCAGATCGCAACCTTCGCGAATCTTCAGCACGCGTTTCTGGCGCCATGCCCACACCGACGGGCTGACGTAATGCACGGTCTTGATCCCGGCCTGACGCAGCTTGAGTTCGATATTGAGGTTGAAATCCGGGGCATCGATACCGATGAACACGTCCGGTTTCTGCGCGATCAGCATCGCGATCAAGTCCTTGCGGCGCTTGAGCAACTCACGCAAGCGCCCGAGAACTTCCACCAGGCCCATCACCGACAGACGTTCCATTGGAAAATGCGAGGTCATGCCTTCGGCTTCCATCAGCGGGCCGCCGACGCCGATGAACTCGACCGTCGGGTGCTGAGCCTTGAGAGCACGCATCAGACCGGCGCCGAGAATGTCACCGGAAGCCTCACCCGCTACCAGCGCAATACGCAAATTGGCCATGATCAGCGAGTGATGCCGCGAGTCGACGACTGGATCGAGTCACGAAAAATGGCGACTTCCGGGAACTGCGCAGCAGGCTCGGCCAGTTCGCCCAGCGCTTGCTCAACGGTCAAGCCTTGGCGGTAAACCGTTTTGTAGGCGCGGCGCAAAGCGTGGATCGCGTCTTCGCTGAAACCGCGACGGCGCATGCCTTCGAAGTTCATGCTGCGCGCTTCGGCCGGGTTGCCGAACACGGTAACGAACGCTGGCACATCCTTGCCGATCGCCGTACCCATGCCGGAAAAGCTGTGGGCGCCGATATGGCAATACTGATGCACGAGGGTGAAACCGGAGAGGATCGCCCAGTCATCGACGTGAACGTGCCCGGCCAACGCGGTGTTGTTGACCAGAATGCAGTGGTTACCGATAACGCTGTCATGACCGATGTGCGCGTAGGCCATGATCAGGTTGTGATCGCCCAGCGTCGTTTCGGAACGATCCTGCACGGTGCCACGGTGAATCGTCACGCCTTCACGGATGACGTTATGGTCACCGATCACCAAACGGGTTTCTTCACCCTTGTACTTCAAGTCAGGCGTGTCTTCGCCTACCGAGGAAAACTGGTAGATGCGATTGTGTTTGCCGATGCGGGTCGGACCCTTGAGGATCACGTGTGGCCCGATCACTGTACCCTCGCCGATTTCCACACCTGCGCCGACGATCGACCACGGGCCGACCTCGACGCCGTCAGCCAGAACGGCCGACGGATCGATGATTGCGCGAGGGTCAATCAAACTCATACTTTTTGTTCCGCGCAGATGATTTCGGCGGAGCAGACCGGCTTGCCATCGACCGAAGCCTGGCATTCAAACTTCCAGATCTTGCGCTTGCAGCTGATGAACGTTGCCTCGAGGATCAACTGATCGCCTGGCTTGACCGGCTGGCGGAAGCGCAGCTTGTCGGAGCCGACGAAGTAGTACAGGGTGCCATCAGCCGGCTTCACGTCCAGCATCTTGAAGCCCAGAATCCCCGCAGCCTGAGCCATGGCTTCGATGATCAGTACGCCGGGCATGATTGGATGCGCCGGGAAGTGACCATTGAAGAACGGTTCGTTGATGCTGACATTCTTGTAGGCGCGAATGCGCTTGCCTTCCACATCCAGATCCACGACCCGGTCCACCAGCAGGAACGGGTAACGGTGAGGCAGGTATTCGCGAATCTCGTTGATGTCCATCATTTCGGGAGGAAGCCTATGTAAAGATTGGGAACGCGCGACTGACGCGCGCTCCTCTAGCAAATCAAGGAGGCAGTCCAGAGGCTGTGCACTCTTGATATGGAAATGGTATCAGCCTTCAGATGAAGCATTACCGTCAGGGGTCACTTCCCCGGAGCGCTTTTCCAGCTGGCGCAATCGTCGCGCGATGTCGTCCAGCTGACGAATGCGGGCCGCGCTTTTGCGCCACTCGGCCGCCGGTTGCATGGCTGTACCGGATGAATAAGCGCCCGGCTCGGTAATCGAGTGGGTCACCATGGTCATCCCGGTCAGGAAAACGTTGTCGCAAATATCGATGTGTCCGACCAGGCCGACACCACCGGCGAGCATGCAATGCTTGCCGATTTTGGTGCTGCCGGAGATCCCCACGCAAGCGGCCATGGCGGTGTGATCACCGACCTGAACGTTGTGGGCGATCTGAATCTGGTTGTCGAGCTTCACGCCATTACCGATCACGGTATCGGCCAACGCACCACGGTCGATGGCGGTATTCACGCCAATCTCCACATCGTCACCGATGGTCACGCCACCAATCTGGGCGATTTTCTGCCAGATGCCTTTCTCGTTGGCAAAGCCGAAGCCTTCACCGCCGAGCACGGCGCCGGACTGAATGACCACACGTTTGCCGATGCGCACGTCGTGGTACAGCGTCACCCGCGGAGCCAGCCAGCCACCTTCACCGATCTCGCTGCGAGCGCCAATGAAACAATGCGCACCGAGTGTCACGCCCGCAGCAATCCGCGCGCCGGCTTCAATCACCACAAAGGGACCGATGCTGGCGGCAGGATCAACTACCGCGTCCGCCGCGATCACTGCCGTGGAATGGATACCCGCAGCGGCTTTCGGTTTTGGATCGAACAGATGGGAGATACGTGCGTAAGCCAGATAAGGATCCGGCACCACCAACGCATCACCGGCATAACCTTCGGCATCAGCAGCTTTGAGCAACAGTGCTGCAGCCTGTGAGTCAGCCAGGTATTTACGGTATTGGGGATTTGCCAGAAAGCTCAACTGAGCTGGGCCAGCCTCTTGCAAAGTGGCTAGCCCAGTAATTTGCTTTTCCGCGTCGCCACGCAGGGTGGCCCCGAGGAACTCGGCCAACCGGCCGAGTTTGATAGTCACGGTCATGGGTTACTTCAGCTGATTCATACGCTCGATAACCTGGCGCGTGATGTCGTACTGAGGTTTGACATCGATGACTGCACCACGCTCGAAGACCAGGTCGAAAGCACCTTTCTTGATGACTTCTTCCACTGCGCCATCCAGTTTCGGCTTCAGTTGCTTGAGCATTTCACGGTCAGCAACGGCTTTGGCTTCGTTCAGTTCCTTGGACTGGAACTGGAAATCACGGGCCTTTTGCTTGAATTCAAGCTCCAGACGCTCACGCTCGCCTTGCTGCATCTTGTCGCCGCCGGCCATCAGACGATCCTGAATGCCTTTGGCGCTGCTTTCCAGAGTCTTCAGTTTGGTCAGTTGCGGACCAAACTTCTTCTCGGCGTCCACGGCATATTTCTTGGCCGCGTCGGATTCCAGCAGAGCCATCTGATAGTTCAGAACGGCGATTTTCATGTCGGCAAATGCCGGGCCTGCCACCAGTACGGAGGCCAGGAGAACCAATTGAGTCAACTTACGCACGATGCACTCCTACAAAATCCATTGTCGTTATCTTGGGTCAGACGCTTAGAACGTCTGGCCGAGGGAGAATTGGAACACTTGAGTTTCAGCGTCATCCGGTTTCTTGATCGGCATCGCCAGTGCGAAACTCAGAGGACCCAGTGCGGTGACCCAGGTCACGCCTACACCGACAGAGCTGGCCATGTTGCTGAGGCTGATGTCGTTGCACTGCGTGTTGGATTTCGAGCCATCGGTATTTTTGGTGTCTTTGCACTGGGAATCGAACACGTTACCGACGTCCCAGAATACCGAGGTACGCAGGGAACGCTGATCCTTCACAAACGGCAGCGGGAACAGCACTTCAACACCGCCCTGGATCAAAACGTTACCACCGAATGGCAGCGGATCCTGATCCGGGTCTCGCAAAGTACCATTGGCACCGGTACTCGGGGTACTGCGAGGACCCAGAGTGCTGTCCTTGAAGCCACGAACCGAGTTGAAACCACCAGCATAGTAGTTTTCATAGAACGGCAAGCCTTCGGTCGAACCATAACCATCGCCGTAACCCAGCTCGGTGTGCAGGCGCATGGTGTAGTTTTCGCTCAGCGGCTGGAACAACTGGCCACGATAGTCGAGTTTGAAGAACGACAGATCGCTGCCTGGAATCGTGCTTTCCAGCGTCAGGCTCTGGGAACGGCCACGAGTCGGCAGAACGCCCTTGTTCAGCGTCGACTCGGACCAGCCGGCGGACGCCTTGAAGTTCAGGTAGTTGTCGCCTTCGCGGTTAACGAAGTCGAAAATCTCGTCGACGGTGTACTGACCGGTCTTGATCTTGTCCTGTTGCACCGACGCACCGAAGGTCAGGCGCGACGTCTCGCTGATCGGGTAGCCGACGTTGACGCCAGCGCCCAGGCTGTCCACCGCGTAGCTTGCTACGTCGACATCGAGGTCATCGTAGTCAGTGGTGCGATAGAAAGCGTTGTAACCCAGGCTCACGCCATCAGCAGTCCAGTACGGATCAACATAGCCGAAGTTGTAGCGGCTCTGGTATTCACTGCGGGTCAGGCCGACGCTTACGCGGTTACCGGTACCGAGGAAGTTGTTCTGGGTGATCGAACCACCGAGGATCAGACCGGCACTCTGGGCGAAACCGACGCTGGCGGTAATCGAACCGGAAGCCTGCTCTTCTACGCTGTAGTTGACGTCAACCTGGTCGTCGACACCTGGAACGGCCGGGGTTTCAACGTTGACTTCTTTGAAGAAGCCCAGACGCTCAAGACGGGTCTTGGATTGGTCGATCAGGTAAGTCGAAGCCCAGCCACCTTCCATCTGACGCATTTCACGACGCAGCACTTCGTCTTCCGACTTGGTGTTGCCACGGAAGTTGATGCGGTTGACGTAAGCGCGCTTGCCCGGATCGACGGCAAACAGGATATCTACAGTGTGATCATCGTCATGCGGTTGAGGAACGCCGTTGACGTTGGCGAAGGTGTAACCCTCGTTACCCAGACGACGGGTGATCAGTTCGGAGGTGGTGGTCATCAGCTTGCGCGAGAACACCTGGCCTTTCTGCACCAGCAGCAGGGATTTGACCTGGTCTTCAGGTACTTTCAGGTCACCGCTGAGTTTGACGTCACGAACGGTGTACTTCTCGCCTTCAGTCACGTTGACGGTGATGTAGACGTGCTTCTTGTCCGGGGTGATCGACACCTGGGTCGAAGCGATATCCATGTTGATATAGCCACGATCCAGATAGTAGGAACGCAGACGCTCCAGGTCACCGGAAAGTTTTTCACGGGCGTACTTGTCGTCGTTCTTGAAGAACGACAGCCAGTTGGTGGTCTTCAGTTCGAACAGGTCGGTCAGGTCTTCTTCAGGGAAGACCGTGTTGCCCACCACGTTGATGTGCTGAATGGCAGCGACGGTGCCTTCGTTGATCTTCACTTTCAGACCAACACGGTTGCGCGGCTGCGATACCACTTCGGTATCAACGGTCGCCGAGTAACGGCCTTGAGCAACGTATTGACGTTGCAGCTCGTTACGCACACCTTCAAGGGTGGCGCGCTGGAAGATTTCACCTTCGGACAGACCGGATTGCTTCAGGCCTTTCATCAGGTCTTCAGTCGAGATCGCCTTGTTGCCTTCGATCTCGATACTGGCAACCGACGGACGTTCAACGACCGTGATTACCAGTACGTTGCCTTCGCGGCCCAGCTGGATATCTTGAAAGAAACCGGTTTTGAACAACGCACGAGTGGATTCCACCAGGCGACGATCGTCCGCCTGCTCGCCGACGTTCAACGGCAAGGCACCAAAGACGCTACCCGCAGAGACCCGCTGGAGGCCATTGACGCGGATATCAGAGATAGTGAAGGACTCGGCGTGAACTTCGGCGATCATCAATACGGTGAGAACCGCAGTTAGCAGCAGACGTTTCATGAAGTCCTTTCTTATTCCAACTGGCAATAAACAAACTGCCGCAAAATGCGGCAGATTCGCAATTCAGCGAAGCGTTACAGTCGACCCAGATCGTTGACCAGAGCAAGCAACATCACTCCAACCACCAAACTGATACCGATCTGTATCCCCCAACCCTGCACCCGATCTGACAAGGGGCGACCACGCACCCACTCGATCAGATAAAACAACAAATGCCCCCCATCCAGTACCGGAATGGGCAGCAAATTCAGAACGCCCAGGCTAATACTCAGATAAGCAAGGAAATTCAGGAAATCAGCGACGCCCGACTGGGCAGAAGCGCCCGCCACTTTAGCAATGGTTATCGGTCCACTCAAGTTTTTTACCGAGAGCTCGCCGAACAGCATTTTCTTGAGTGAATCGAGAGTCAGTACACTCATGGTCCAGGTGCGCTTGGCGCCCTCGCCAATTGCCGCCAAAGGACCGTAACTGACCTCGCGGATCATCTCCGGTGGCCAGTCGACAGCCTTCACACCAGCGCCCAGATAACCGCTCGGTGCTTTGCTTTCGCCGCGAGCGGCCAGCGTCACCGGGACGTCGATTTGAGCACCATCGCGCTCGATCCGCAGCATGATTTTGGTATCAGGACGCGTACGAACGGTATCTACAACTTGCTGCCAGTCGCCCAGCGCCTGGCCATCAAGTGTCAGCAGACGGTCACCGGTTTTCAGACCGGCCGCCTGGGCCGGGCCTTTTGGATCAAGCTCAGCCAGTACCGGCGGCAACGCCGGTCGCCATGGACGAATGCCGAGAGAGCGAATTGGGTCGGGCTCGTCAGCGCCTTTAAGCCATTGATCCAGCGCCAGTTCGTGCGGCGTGTCAGCAGTCGAGCCTTGCTCGCGGACCAGCAACTGCAGAGCACCACTTTCACCCAACCGGCGAACCAACTGAAGATTGACCGCAGCCCAACCGGAAACCGGCTCGCCGTCGATCGCGATAATTTCCTGACCGGCATTCAAACCGGCCTTGGCCGCGATGCTGCCGGACTCGACCGCACCGATGACCGGACGGATCTGCTCGCTGCCGAGCATCGCCAGGACCCAGAAGAACACCAAGGCCAGCAGAAAGTTGGCAATCGGGCCGGCAGCGACAATCGCAATGCGCTGACGAACGGATTTGCGATTGAACGATTGGTCGAGCTGATCAACGGGCACTTCGCCTTCGCGTTCATCGAGCATCTTGACGTAGCCGCCCAGCGGGATCGCAGCGACAACGAACTCGGTGCCTTGCTTGTCGTGCCAGCGCAGCAGCGGCATGCCGAAGCCTACGGAAAAACGCAGAACCTTGACGCCACAGCGACGCGCGACCCAGAAGTGGCCGAATTCGTGAAAGGTGACCAGCACACCCAAAGCGATCAGGGTGCCGGCAATCATATAGAGCGCGCTCATCTACTTTCTCCGCAATCCCGTTCAGTGCCGCGTGAAGCCATGTATTTCAAAATCTATCGAGCGTGACGATTCAGCCATTGTCCAGCGAGGTTTCGCGCTGCCGCGTCCGCCGTGAACACCGCATCGAGATCATCCAGTGCAACCACCGGCTCAAGGTTCAAGACCTCCTCGATGATACTCGCGATTTCCGGGTAGCGAACCCGCCCGTCGAGAAACGCTGCCACCGCTACTTCATTCGCCGCATTGAGCATCGCCGGCGCACTGTTGCCAGCCTCGGCAGCCTGTCGCGCCAGTCGCAGACACGGGAAACGCTCTTCGTCGGGCGCCTCAAAATCCAGGCGCGCAATTGCGAACAAATCCAGCGGCGCTACACCCGAATCGATACGTTCAGGCCAGGCCAGCGCATTGGCAATCGGCGTACGCATGTCGGGGTTACCCAACTGCGCCAGCACCGAGCCGTCGACATAATCGACCAGCGAATGAATCACGCTCTGTGGATGGATTACCACTTCGACCTGCGCAGGCTTGGCGTCGAACAGCCAGCAGGCCTCGATCAACTCAAGGCCCTTGTTCATCATGCTGGCCGAATCCACCGAAATCTTGCGACCCATCGACCAGTTCGGATGCGCACAGGCCTGATCCGGTGAAACATGCATCAGTTCAGCCATCGGCGTCTGCCGGAAGGGGCCGCCAGAAGCTGTAAGTAAAATCCGACGTACACCGACATTACCCAAGCCACGGGCGAAATCCGTTGGCATGCACTGAAAAATCGCGTTGTGCTCGCTGTCGATCGGCAGCAGCACCGAGCCACTTTTACGCACCGCCTGCATGAACAGTGCGCCGGACATCACCAGCGCTTCTTTGTTGGCCAAGAGGATTTTCTTGCCAGCCTCGACGGCTGCCAGGGTCGGACGCAACCCGGCAGCGCCAACGATAGCCGCCATCACCGCATCGACTTCAGGCGCGGAGGCCACTTCGCACAAGCCCTCCTCCCCCACCAATACGCGAGTTGGCAGGCCAGCGGCACGCAAGTCATCCTGCAGACCGCGCGCGACGCCCACCTCGGGCACCACGGCAAACTGTGGCACATGGCGCACGCATAGAGCGAGCAACTCACTCAAGCGAGTGAAACCGCTCAAGGCAAAAACCTGATAGCGCTCGGGATGGCGAGCAATGACATCGAGAGTGCTCAGACCAATCGAACCGGTCGCTCCCAGAACGGTAATCTGTTGTGGACGGCTCACGCTGCAGCCATCCACAGCAACACCGCAAATACCGGGATTGCCGCTGTCAGACTGTCAATGCGATCCAGCACGCCACCATGCCCAGGCAACAGATTGCTGCTGTCCTTGATGCCGGACTGGCGCTTGAACATGCTTTCGGTGAGGTCGCCCACTACCGAAATGAACACAATCACCGCAGCACCGATCAGACCTTTGAGCAACTCGACTACCGTCCAGTCGCGCACCAGGCCTACCACCGCAGTGATTACCAGACTCAGTGCCAGACCGCCGTACACGCCCTCCCAGCTTTTGCCAGGACTGACCTGCGGCGCAAGTTTGCGCTTGCCGAAAGCACGACCGGAAAAGTACGCGCCGATGTCGGCGCCCCAGACCAGCACCATGACCGCCATGATCAGCCAGTTACCCAGCGGGTACTGCTTGATCAGCACCAGACCTTGCCAGGCCGGGAGCAGGATCAACAACCCGATCACCAGCTTGCAGGCAGCACTGGACCAGTGGGCGGCTGAGCGCGGATAGGTCAGCACCAGCCAGGTCGCCACCGCCCACCAGAGCACGGCAGCGCCGAGCACCCAAGGCGCAAGCCCGGGCAGGATGTACATGACGAACAGCATCAATGCGACGACTGCGGCAAAGCCCACGCGAAACGACTGCGCAGTGAAGCCAGCCAAACGCGCCCATTCCCAGGCACCCAGGCTGACAACCAGGCCGATGAACAACGCAAAATTTGCGCCTTCGAGCAGGAAAAAACCGCACAGGGCGATCGGCAACAGGATCAGCGCAGTGATGATTCGTTGTTTAAGCATTAAACCCGGGCTCCCGCTTCGATCTGTTCGCTCGTTTTACCGAAGCGACGCTGACGCGAAGCGTAATCAGCCAGCGCATTACGCATGGCATCGTGTTTGAAGTCCGGCCAGAACAGGTCGGAGAAGTACAACTCGGCGTAAGCCAGTTGCCACAGCAGGAAGTTGCTGATGCGGTGCTCGCCACCGGTACGGATGCACAAATCCGGCAACGGCAGATCGCCGGTCGCCAGACAGGTTTGCAACAGATCCGGAGTAATGTCTTCCGGGCGCAGATGACCGGCCTGAACTTCACGAGCCAGACGCTGCGCAGCTTGCGCGATATCCCATTGACCGCCGTAGTTGGCGGCGATCTGCAGGACAAAGCGATTGGCACCGACAGTCATGGCTTCCGCTTCGCGCATCGCGGCTTGCAGTTCCGGATGAAACCGCGAGCGATCACCGATGATGCGCAGGCTGATGTTGTTGTCGTTGAGGCGCTTGGCCTCACGACGCAACGCCTTGAAGAACAGATCCATCAACGCACTGACTTCATCCGCCGGACGCTGCCAGTTCTCGCTGGAGAAGGCAAACAGTGTGAGCACCTCGACCTTGGCCTCGGCGCACACTTCGATTACCGCACGCACCGCATCCACACCCGCTTTATGCCCGGCGACACCCGGCATAAAGCGTTTTTTCGCCCAGCGATTGTTGCCATCCATGATGATCGCGACATGGCGCGGCACCGCGGACGGCGTAGTCTGCTTGGTCTTGTCCATTAAAAACTCGACCCTTATACGGCCATCAGATCCGCTTCTTTCTGCTTGGTAGCCGCGTCGATATCGGCTTCAGCCTTGTCGGTGAGCTTCTGGATATCGGCAGCAGCACGACGCTCTTCGTCTTCGCTGATTTCTTTGTCTTTAACCAGTTTCTTCAGATCGCCCAAGGCGTCACGACGAATGTTGCGCACGGCAACACGAGCGTCTTCAGCGGCACTGCGCGCCTGCTTGGTGAAGCCCTTGCGGGTTTCTTCAGTCAGGGCAGGCATGGAGATCAGCAACAACTCACCGAGGTTGGTCGGGTTGAGGTTCAGGCCAGCGCTCTGGATTGCCTTGTCGACAGCGGCGAGCATGTTGCGCTCGAAAGCCACGACTTGCAGGGTGCGCGAGTCTTTTACAGTGATGTTCGCCACTTGAGTGATGGAGGTGTCTGCGCCGTAGTACGGCACCATCACGCTGCCCAGAATGCTTGGGTGAGCCTTGCCGGTACGAATCTGACCAAATGCATGGGCCAGAGAGTCCAGGGATTTCTGCATACGCTCTTGAGCGTCTTTCTTGATTTCGTTGATCATTGTTGACCTTCCTCGATCAGAGTGCCTTCAGCGCCGCCATGCACGATGTTCAGCAGGGCGCCGGGCTTGTTCATGTTAAATACGCGCAGCGGCATCTTGTGGTCGCGGCACAGGCAGATAGCCGTCAGGTCCATTACACCCAGCTTGCGATCCAGTACTTCATCGTAGGTCAGATGATCGAACTTCTCGGCATGCGGGTCTTTGAACGGGTCAGCGGTGTACACGCCGTCCACCTTGGTTGCCTTGAGCACGACGTCAGCGTCGATTTCAATGGCACGCAGGCAGGCTGCCGAATCCGTGGTGAAGAACGGGTTGCCGGTACCGGCGGCGAAAATCACCACTTCCTTGGCATTCAGGTGACGCATGGCTTTGCGACGATCGTAGTGATCAGTCACACCGACCATGGAAATCGCCGACATCACGATGGCCGAGATATTGGCACGTTCCAGCGCGTCGCGCATGGCCAGGGCGTTCATCACAGTGGCCAGCATGCCCATGTGGTCGCCGGTAACCCGATCCATGCCAGCTGCGCTGAGCGCTGCGCCGCGGAAAAGGTTGCCGCCACCGATCACCAGACCGACCTGAACACCGATGCCAACCAGTTGGCCGACTTCCAGCGCCATGCGATCCAGAACTTTCGGATCAATCCCGAACTCTTCCGAGCCCATCAGGGCCTCGCCGCTAAGCTTGAGTAGAATGCGTTTATAGCGAGCCTGATAACCACTGCCCTGCTGAGCCATTGCGAATCTCTCCTGCGGCGTATTTTAAAAATTCTTTGCGAGCTGTTTACAGCTGGCGTTCACTCTAGCTTGGCGCTGCTTCAGCGCCATCGGAACATGGCTTTGTAAGTCAGTTCCAAGCGCAAACCAATTAAAAATTGGTAAGCGTATCTGAAAAGAGGCTGCGCGCGTGAGCGGGCAGCCTCTTCAGGGCGACAGTTGAAAACTGTCTTATTGCTTGGCGGCAGCCAGCTGGGCAGCAACTTCTTCAGCGAAGTTGTCGACCGGCTTCTCGATGCCGTCGCCTACTTTGAAGTAGGTGAAGGAAACGATTTCAGCACCGGCTTTCTTGGCCAGGTCGCCGACCTTGATTTCAGGGTTCTTGACGAACGCCTGCTCAACCAGGCTCGCTTCAGCCAGGAATTTGGCGATACGACCTTTGACCATGTTTTCAACGATGTTTTCCGGCTTGCCGGCGATCTTGTCAGCGTTCAGGCTCAGGAAGACGCCTTTCTCACGCTCGACCGCTTCAGCGGAAACTTCCGATGGCAGCAGGAATTCAGGGTTGGTCGCCGCTACGTGCATAGCGATGTCCTTGGCCAGCTCAACGTCGCCGCCTTTCAGGACAACCGCAACACCGATCTTGTTGCCGTGCAGGTAACCACCGACAACATCACCTTCAACGCGCGCCAGACGACGGATGTTGACGTTTTCGCCAACTTTGCCGACCAGTACCAGGCGAGCAGCTTCTTGAGCTTCGATCAGCGGAGCAACGTCAGTCAGTTTGTCGGCGAACGCTTTTTCAACGCTTGCAGCAACAAAGGCCTTGAAGTCGTCCTGCAGAGCCAGGAAGTCGGTCTGCGAGTTCACTTCCAGCAGAACGGCAGATTTGCCGTCTTCTTTCAGAGCGATAGCGCCTTCAGCAGCTACGTTGCCGGCTTTCTTGGCAGCCTTGATGGCGCCCGAAGCACGCATGTCGTCGATGGCTTTTTCGATGTCGCCGTCAGCCTTTTCCAGGGCTTTCTTGCAATCCATCATGCCTTCGCCGGTACGCTCACGCAGTTCTTTGACCAGCGCTGCAGTAATTGCTGCCATTTTCAAATTCCTCTTGGATAGGTTTTCAACCATTCCACCCGATCTATCGGGCGTTCAATTCTTCTCGACCCCATCTTGTAGCCGCTGCAGGTTACAAATACTGCAACTGCGCTGCCGACAATTGGTTTTCGAGGTGGCAAAAAGGGGGCCAAGCCCCCTTTTTGCTTACTGAGTCAACGCCAGGGCGTCAATTACTCAGCTGCAGCTGCCGGAGCTTCTTCGGCGAACTGCTCGGTGCCACCAGCAACGTGGTTGCGACCGCGGATTACAGCGTCAGCCATCGAACCCATGTACAGCTGGATAGCGCGGATGGCGTCATCGTTGCCTGGGATGATGTAGTCAACGCCTTCCGGGCTGCTGTTGGTATCGACTACGCCGATAACCGGGATGCCCAGCTTGTTGGCTTCGGTGATAGCGATGCGCTCGTGGTCAACGTCGATCACGAACAGTGCGTCTGGCAGACCGCCCATGTCCTTGATACCGCCCAGCGAACGATCCAGCTTCTCAAGATCACGAGTGCGCATCAGCGCTTCTTTCTTGGTCAGCTTGGTGAAAGTACCGTCTTCGGCTTGCACTTCAAGGTCACGCAGACGCTTGATGGAAGCACGAATGGTTTTGAAGTTGGTCAGCATGCCGCCCAACCAGCGGTGATCGACGTACGGCGAACCGCAACGTGCTGCTTCTTCAGCAACGATCTTGCCAGCGGAACGCTTGGTGCCGACGAACAGAATCTTGTTTTTGCCCTGGGCCAGACGCTCTACGAAAGTCAGAGCTTCGTTGAACATTGGCAGGGTTTTTTCAAGGTTGATGATGTGAATCTTGTTACGCGCGCCGAAAATGTATTTACCCATTTTCGGGTTCCAGTAACGGGTTTGGTGACCGAAGTGCACACCGGCCTTCAGCATATCGCGCATATTGACTTGGGACATGATAGTTCCTTGATAAGTCGGGTTGGGCCTCCACGCATCCCAATGACCAACCAGTGATCCGAAGATCAAAGGCACCCAGGCCATCGTGTCGACACGTGTGTGGGTTAGTGCTCTCGGAGGTATCCCCGGAAAGCGGCGCATTTTATACCACAGCGATGGCAGAAACGGAACACGGAATCTGCATTCGCGTCAGGCACATGCGCGCCGGCCCCTTGGAATCGGCACAAGGCGCACCATTGTATAGGGACAAGCGATGCACGCAGGGGCGGATTTGCCCCTTTGGTCTGTTAGAATCGCGTTTTTCAGGGTCGCAAAATGCACACCCGCACCCTATCCGTATCAGCCAGCGCCGCCGAGCGCAGAGAGAGCCTGTATGACCGTCACCCTCAAAACCCCCGAGGACATCGCTGCCATGCGTGTCGCCGGCAAACTGGCCGCCGAAGTGCTGGAAATGATTGCCGAACACGTCAAACCGGGCATTACCACCGATGAGCTGAACCAGATCTGCCACGACTACATTGTCAATGTGCAGCAGGCCATCCCTGCCCCGCTCAACTACAAGGGTTATCCGAAGTCCATTTGCACCTCGATCAACCACGTGGTCTGCCACGGCATTCCGAATGACAAACCGCTGAAAAACGGCGACACACTGAACATCGACGTGACCGTGATCAAGGACGGCTACCACGGCGACACCAGCCGCATGTTCCACGTCGGCACTGTCCCGGTGTGGGCCGAGCGTCTGTCGCAAGTGACTCAGGAATGCATGTACAAGGCGATCGAAATCGTCAAACCCGGCTGCCGCCTCGGCGACATCGGTGAAGTGATCCAGAAACACGCGGAAAAAAACGGTTTCTCGGTGGTGCGCGAGTTCTGCGGCCACGGCATCGGCAAGGTGTTTCACGAAGAACCGCAGATCCTGCACTACGGCCGCGCCGGCACCGGCATGGAACTGAAGGCCGGCATGACCTTCACCATCGAGCCGATGATCAACCAGGGCAAGGCCGACACCAAAGTGCTGGGCGACGGCTGGACCGCGATCACCAAGGATCGCAAGCTGTCGGCGCAGTGGGAACACACCCTGGTGGTGACTGACACTGGCTACGAGATCTTCACCTTGCGCAGCGATGACACCATCCCGCGCGTATCGGCCTGATCCACACACCGCTCCCAGCCTATAGAAGGAAAGCCAATCGATGCCGCAGGTGGATCCCGAACTCTTCGACCGCGGCCAGTTCCAGGCTGAACTGGCCCTGAAAGCGAGCCCCATCGCGGCGTTCAAGAAGGCTATCCGCCAGGCCCGCGAAGTGCTCGACGCACGTTTTCGCAGCGGCCGTGACATTCGCCGGCTGATCGAAGACCGCGCTTGGTTCGTCGATAACATCCTGCAAAAGGCCTGGAGCCAATTCGACTGGAGCGAAGACGCCGACATCGCGCTGGTCGCGGTCGGCGGCTATGGCCGTGGCGAGTTGCACCCGTATTCCGACATCGACTTGCTGATCCTGCTGGACAGTGCCGACCACGAAGTTTTTCGTGATTCCATCGAGCGTTTTCTGACGCTGCTGTGGGACATAGGCCTGGAAGTCGGTCAGAGCGTTCGTTCGGTGGATGAATGCGCCGTTGAGGCCCGCGCCGACCTGACGGTGGTCACCAACCTGATGGAAAGCCGCACCATCTGCGGCCCCGAGCGCTTGCGTCAGCGCATGCTCGATGTCACCAGCACCGCACATATGTGGCCGGCCAAGGAATTCTTCCTGGCCAAACGCGCCGAGCAAAAAGCCCGCCACCACAAGTACAACGACACCGAATACAACCTCGAACCCAACGTCAAAGGCTCGCCCGGTGGACTACGCGATATTCAGACGATTCTCTGGGTCGCGCGGCGTCAGTACGGAACCTTGAACCTGCGCGCACTGGCCGGCGAAGGCTTTCTGGTCGAGAGCGAAAACGCTCTGCTCGCCTCCTCCCAGGAATTTCTGTGGAAAGTGCGCTACGCCCTGCACATGCTCGCAGGGCGTTCCGAAGATCGGCTGCTGTTCGATCATCAGCGCTCGATCGCTACGCTGCTCGGCTTTGAAGGCGATGACGCCAAGCAAGCCATCGAAAACTTCATGCAGCAGTACTACCGGGTGGTGATGAGCATCGCCCAGCTCAGCGACCTGATCATCCAGCACTTCGAGGAAGTCATTCTCGCGCCGGAAGACGAAGCGCCGCCGCAGCCGATCAATTCGCGTTTCCAGTTGCATGACGGTTACATCGAGGCACGCAACGACTACGTGTTCCGCCGCACCCCGTTCGCCATGCTCGAGATTTTCGTGCTGATGGCGCAGCAGCCGGAAATCAAAGGCGTGCGCGCCGATACCATCCGTTTGCTGCGCGAAAACCGCCATCTGATCGATGACGATTTTCGTAATGACATCCGTAATACCAGCCTGTTTATCGAACTGTTCAAATGCAAGATCGGCATTCACCGCAATCTGCGGCGGATGAACCGCTACGGCATTCTCGGGCGCTACCTGCCGGAGTTCGGCTTTATTGTCGGGCAGATGCAGCACGACCTGTTCCACATCTATACCGTCGATGCGCACACGCTGAATCTGATCAAGCACCTGCGCAAGTTGCAGTACACACAGGTCTCGGAGAAATTCCCGCTGGCCAGCAAGCTGATGGGCAAACTGCCGAAACCCGAGCTGATCTATCTGGCCGGCCTGTATCACGACATCGGCAAGGGCCGGCATGGTGATCACTCGGAAATCGGCGCAGTCGATGCCGAGGCGTTCTGCCAGCGCCATCAGTTGCCGTTGTGGGACAGTCGCCTGATTGTGTGGCTGGTGCAAAACCATCTGGTGATGTCGACCACCGCTCAGCGCAAGGACCTGTCCGACCCGCAGGTGATTCACGATTTCGCCCTGGCGGTGGGCGACGAAACGCGCCTCGACTACCTGTACGTGCTGACCGTCGCCGACATCAACGCGACCAACCCGACGCTGTGGAACTCGTGGCGCGCCAGCCTGTTGCGCCAGCTCTACACCGAGACCAAGCGTGCCTTGCGTCGCGGTCTGGAGAACCCGGTGGATCGCGAAGAGCAGATCCGCCAGACCCAGAGCGCAGCGCTGGATATTCTGGTACGCGGCGGCACCGATCCGGACGATGTCGAGCAGTTGTGGTCGCAGTTGGGCGATGACTACTTCCTGCGCCACACCGCTGGCGACGTGGCCTGGCACAGTGACGCAATTTTGCAGCAACCGGCCGACGGCGGGCCGCTGGTGCTGATCAAGGAAACCACCCAACGCGAATTCGAAGGCGGCACGCAGATCTTCATCTACGCCCCGGATCAGCACGACTTCTTCGCCGTGACCGTGGCGGCGATGGATCAGCTCAACCTGAACATTCATGACGCGCGCGTCATTACTTCCAGCAGCAAGTTCACCCTCGACACCTACATCGTGCTCGACACCGAAGGCGAATCGATCGGCGACAACCCGACACGGGTCAAACAGATCCGCGAAGGTCTGACCGAAGCGCTGCGCAATCCGGATGACTACCCGACAATTATCCAGCGCCGCGTGCCGCGCCAGCTCAAGCATTTCGCGTTCGCACCGCAGGTGACAATCCACAACGACGCGCAACGCCCAGTGACAGTTCTGGAACTGACTGCGCCTGATCGTCCTGGCCTGTTGGCGCGGATCGGCGGGATTTTCCTTGAGTTCGATCTGTCGCTGCAAAACGCCAAGATCGCCACGCTGGGCGAACGGGTGGAAGACGTGTTCTTCATCACCGACGCGCACAACCAGCCGCTGTCCGACCCACTGCTGTGCAGCCGTTTGCAGGATGCGATCGTCGACCAGTTGAGCGTCAATCAGGAACCCGATATCAAACTGTCGCGCATCAGTATCTGACTGCGCGCCCGGATTAACCGCTTTGCACGAGACCCCGCACCGATGAACAACGCTCTGAACCAGTTGCAGCCCTACCCGTTCGAAAAGCTCCGCGCCCTGCTCGGTACCGTCACGCCAAACCCGGACCAGCGCCCGATCGCGCTGTCCATCGGTGAGCCGAAACACCGCTCGCCAAGCTTTGTCGCCGAGGCGCTGGCGAGCAATCTGGATCAGATGGCCGTGTACCCGACCACGCTGGGCGTTCCAGCCCTGCGCGAAGCCATCGCCGGATGGTGCGAACGTCGCTTCAACGTGCCAGACGGCTGGCTCGACCCGGCACGCAATGTACTGCCGGTCAACGGCACCCGCGAAGCGCTGTTCGCCTTCACCCAGACCGTGGTCAACCGTGGCGACGACGCGCTGGTGGTCAGCCCGAACCCGTTCTATCAGATCTACGAAGGTGCAGCGTTCCTCGCCGGGGCCAAGCCGCATTATCTGCCGTGCCTGGATGAAAACGGCTTCAACCCGGATTTCGATGCAGTCTCGCCAGACATCTGGAAACGCTGCCAGATCCTGTTCCTGTGCTCGCCGGGCAACCCGACCGGCGCGCTGATTCCGGTCGATGTGCTGAAGAAACTCATCGCGCTGGCTGACGAATACGACTTCGTGATCGCCGCCGACGAGTGCTACAGCGAACTGTATTTCGACGAGCAAACTCCGCCGCCGGGCCTGCTCACCGCGTGCGTTGAACTGGGCCGTACAGACTTCAAGCGCTGCGTGGTGTTCCACAGCCTGTCCAAGCGCTCGAACCTGCCGGGCCTGCGTTCGGGTTTCGTTGCCGGTGATGCCGACATCCTCAAGGGTTTCCTGCTGTACCGCACTTACCACGGCTGCGCGATGCCGGTGCAAACGCAACTGGCCAGCGTTGCCGCGTGGAATGACGAAGCCCACGTTCGTGCCAACCGTTCGCTGTATCGCGAGAAGTTCGACGCGGTGCTGGCGATTCTCAGCCCGGTGCTGGATGTTCAGCGTCCAGACGGCAGTTTCTATCTGTGGCCGAACGTACAGGGCGACGATGCAGCGTTCTGTCGCGACCTGTTCGAGCAAGAACACGTGACCGTGGTGCCGGGCTCGTACCTGTCGCGCGATGTCGATGGCGTCAATCCGGGCGCCGGGCGCGTGCGCATGGCACTGGTTGCGCCGCTGGCCGAGTGTGTTGAAGCGGCCGAGCGCATCCGCGATTTCATTCTGCGTCGCAAGTAATCCGCTTAAATCCCATGCCGGACAATCCGGCATGGGATGTTCAAATATGACGTAACAGTTCACACAACTTTGCATTGCACTTCCCTGTCGGCCAGACGTTAGTCTTGAGCCGCGCAGTATGCTGCGCCTGAAAAACGACTGACCCTCAACTTCAAGGATGAAGTTCACCATGTCCAAATTAACAGACTGCCAACTCATTCAATGGCCGGACGATCAAGCGGCTTACATGGCCGCCGTAAATGAAAACCCGGCCAATGCCGGAATAACCAGCGGCACCCGGCGTAAACGCTCGGTATTCAATTATTCAAAACTATGGGCGAATGGTCGGACGTTGAAGATTGCCTTCATGGACGAGCCAGAAGCAGATCTTAAAAACAAGATCATCTCGGCGGCCAGTCAATGGTTGCCGTATATCAACCTCAAATTCGAGTTCGTCGACGACCTCAAGGGCGACATCCGCATTGCCACCCGAAACAATGACAACAGCTCAATGCTCGGTACTGACGCACTGCTGATTCACCCGGACTACCCAACCATGAACCTTGGTGTAAAACCGGAGCACGCAGACTTTGAAGTCATCGTGATCCATGAGTTTGGTCATGCACTGGGCGCGATGCATGAGCACCAGCACCCGCAGGCGAACATTCCATGGGATAAGCCCAAAGTTTACGAGTTCTATCAGAATCGCGAGATGAATCCACTGACGCCGGAGCAAGTCGACAGAAATCTGTTTGCCTCTTTCGACACACTGGACGCGATCTACACTTCTTATGATCGCAGGTCGATCATGCACCACCCAGTGGCGAATACATTGACACTCGGGGACTGGGAAGTGCCGATCAACCGCAAGATCAGCAAGAAAGACAAGCGCCTGATGAAGTTGCTCTACCCGAGATAACAGCCGCTATTTGACCTGTCCCAAGTTGGCCTCGCTCAGATCCAGCTCAGCCAAAACCTCCCGCAGCACATCATCGCCAATCTGGTGCTGGCGACTCAAGTTGTACAACTCAAGGCGCTGCGCCCGCAGCGCCTTGAGTCGCAAGCGGCGTTCCAGCAAATCCATCTGAAACGCCAGCGCCTGCGCTTCGTCCGAATCGTTGAAGACTTCGAGCTGATGACGGTATTCGGACATGATCCGCGCCTTGAGTTCAGCCGCCAGCGCCGCCTCAGCCGCATCTGCCGGCTTGGCTTCTTCGACTTCCAGCGCATGAATAGCCGCTTCGGCAGTCTTGCGCCAGGCGTCACGCACTTCCTGGTGGCGTTTGTCGTCCGGGCTTTTTTCGATGCCGCGCAGCAACAGCGGCAGTGCGATGCAGGCCGCCACCAGCGACAGCAGAATCACCCCGGCGGCGATGAAGATCAGCAGGTCACGCTCGGGAAATGCATCGCTGCCCATCAGCATCGGTACCGACATCACACCGGCCAGCGTCACCGCGCCGCGCACACCGCCAACGGTCAGCAGCCAGCAGGAACGCGCCGTCGGCACTTGCGTCAGATCGCCCTTGCCGCGCAATCGGCGCAACAGAACCGACAAGCGCCAGATGCTTTGCACCCAAATGAATCTCAGCAGCACCAGCGCCAGAAAGATCGCCACCACATCGAGGCAGCGATAGAACAACGTCGGCCACAGCGAGGTTTCGTGGCTGGCCACGGCTTTGATGATGTCCGGCAATTGCAGGCCGAGCAGCAGGAAGATCAGACCGTTGAAAGCAAATTCCAGCAGCGACCACACGCTGCGGTTGAGCAAGCGCGTGCTGGTCTGACGCGGCAGCAGATCAAGCCAGCTCTGCATCATCCCCGCCGCCACCGCTGAAAGAATCCCCGATGCGCCGAGCCGCTCGGCCAGCACATACGCGGCGAATGGCAGCAGCAACATGAACACCACGTGTGTCGCCGGGTCGTCCCAGCCACGAGCGATCATCCAGGCGCGCAGACGCCCGACCAGCCAGCTCAGGGCCACGCCGACCGCCAGTCCGCCGACCGCGACCAGCACAAAAGTCAGGCTGGCATTGGCCAGCGAGAAGGCGCCAGTGATCGCCGCCGCCAAAGCGAACTTGAACGTCACCAGGCCCGATGCGTCATTCATCAGCGCCTCGCCTTGCAACATGTGCATCAGCGGCGTCGGCAAGCGGTTTTGCGCGATGGCGGAAACTGCCACGGCATCCGTTGGCGAAAGCACGGCGGCCAAAGCGAACGCCACTGGCAGCGGAATCGTCGGCAATAACCAATGAATGAAATACCCGGCGCCCACCACCGTGAACAACACCAGCCCCACCGCCAGCGTCAGAATCGGCCCACGCAGCTTCCACAACTCGCGTTTGGGCATGCGCCAACCGTCGGAGAACAGCAGCGGCGGCAGGAACAGAAACAGAAACAACTCGGGATCGAGGGCCACGTGCAAGCCGAGGGTCGGCCAGGCCAGCAAGGCGCCGGCGGCGATTTGCACCAATGGCAGCGGCAGCGGGATAACGCGTCCAACCAGCCGCGAGACGCTGACCAGCATCAACAGGATCAGGACGGTATAAGCGGTTTGCATAAAGCGCAGATCTCAGACAATCGACAGCGTTGAACTGCCATATTAGCGGCTTAGGCTGTGGCTGGCCGTTGCACCTAGGTCGCACAATCGCGAGATCAGGCCGGCAACAACGGGACAAACCCCGGCCAGCGGCGACGCCGAAACCGTTTGGTCATGGCATAATCCGTCACCTTTTCTTTCCGACAACCTGTAAAGGGGGCAATTCCTTGACCGTTTCAAGCAAAACGTTGCACCTTTTCGGCATCAAAGCCTGCGACACCATGAAAAAGGCGCGCACCTGGCTCGATGATCACGCTGTCAGCTACGATTTCCACGATTACAAGACCGCCGGCATCGACCGTGAGCACCTGACCCAATGGTGTGACGAACATGGCTGGCAAACGGTGTTGAACCGCGCAGGCACGACCTTTCGCAAACTCGAAGACGAACGCAAAGCCGATCTCGACCAAGCCAAAGCCATCGAACTGATGCTCGCTCAACCCTCGATGATCAAGCGCCCGGTGCTCGATCTCGGTGACCGAACCCTGATTGGCTTCAAGCCAGATATCTACGCGGCCGCCCTCAAGTAAGCAGCCCGTCATTCTTTGTAGAGGTATTCACATGTCCAATTCCCTGTTCAGTATCGCTTTCGGCGTCGGCACCCAGAATCGTCAAGGCGCGTGGCTGGAAGTGTTTTACGCACAGCCGCTGTTGAATCCGTCGGCCGAGCTGGTTGCGGCTGTTGCGCCGATCCTCGGTTACACCGAAGGCAACCAGGCCATCACCTTCACCACCGCGCAGGCTGCGCAACTGGCTGAAGCGGTGAAGGGCATCGACGCAGTACAAGGCAAACTGCTGACCCGCCTGGCTGAAAGCCACAAGCCGTTGGTCGCCACCCTGCTGGCCGAAGACGCACAACTGACTTCCACGCCGGAGGCTTACCTCAAGCTGCACCTGCTGTCGCATCGTCTGGTCAAGCCGCACGGCGTAAGCCTGGCCGGGATCTTCCCGTTGTTGCCGAACGTAGCGTGGACCAGCCAGGGCGCGATCGACCTGGCCGAACTGGCTGAAATGCAACTCGAAGCGCGTCTGCGCGGCGAGCTGCTGGAAGTGTTCTCGGTGGACAAATTCCCGAAAATGACCGACTACGTGGTTCCGGCTGGCGTGCGTATCGCTGACGCCGCGCGTCTGCGCCTGGGCGCCTATGTCGGTGAAGGCACCACCGTGATGCACGAAGGTTTCATCAACTTCAACGCTGGCACCGAAGGCCCAGGCATGATCGAAGGCCGCGTATCCGCCGGCGTATTCGTCGGCAAGGGTTCGGACCTGGGCGGCGGCTGCTCGACCATGGGCACCCTGTCGGGCGGCGGCAATATCGTGATCAAGGTTGGCGAAGGCTGCCTGATCGGCGCCAACGCCGGTATCGGTATTCCGCTGGGCGACCGCAACACCGTCGAGTCGGGCCTGTACGTGACCGCCGGCACCAAAGTCGCGCTGCTGGACGAGAACAACAATCTGGTCAAAGTTGTAAAAGCACGTGATCTGGCTGGTCAGACCGACCTGCTGTTCCGTCGCAATTCGGAAACCGGTGCCGTGGAATGCAAAACCCACAAATCGGCCATCGAGCTGAACGAAGCGCTGCACGCTCACAACTAAGCAGCTGCGTTGCCTATGTAGAAGTGAGCTTGCTCGCGAATTTTCGGCGTCCTCAAGGACGCCATCGCGGGCAAGCCCGCTCCCACAGGGTTCGGCGTTAACCCGCCCATCTTCACAAGGGCTAGAAACCGTGATGATTCCCTCCCCGTGGCGCGCCGATTTCCCGGCCATCGCCGCTCTGCAACGGCAAGACCAGACCTATCTGGACAACGCCGCCACCACGCAAAAACCCCAAGCCCTGCTCGATGCGTTGACGCATTACTACGCCAACGGCGCAGCCAATGTGCATCGCGCACAACACCTGCCCGGCGCCCACGCCACGCAGGCCTTCGAGGACAGTCGGCTCAAGGTTGCGCAATGGCTGAATGCCGGAGACAGCGGGCAGATCATCTTCACCCACGGCGCCACCAGTGCGCTGAATCTCCTGGCCTATGGCCTGGAACATCTATTCCATCCGGGCGATGAAATTGTCATCAGCGCTCTGGAGCATCACGCCAATCTGCTGCCGTGGCAGCAACTGGCACAACGTCGTGACCTGAAACTGGTGGTCCTGCCGCTGGACGCTGACGGCGTGATCGACCTTGGCGCCGCGCTGCGCCTGATCACCCCGCGGACGCGCTTGCTGGCGGTCAGTCAGTTGTCCAACGTACTCGGTGCCTGGCAACCGTTGCCGGCCCTGCTGGCGATGGCCAAGGCGCAGAACGCGCTGACCGTGGTCGATGGTGCGCAAGGCGTCGTCCACGGCCGGCATGACATGCAGGCGCTGGGTTGCGATTTTTACGTGTTTTCCAGCCACAAGTTGTATGGCCCTGATGGCGTCGGCGTGCTGTTCGGGCGCAACGCTGCGCTGGAGCGACTGCGCCCGTGGCAATTCGGCGGCGAAATGGTGCTGGAAGCCAATTATCACGATGCGCGTTTCCGTGCGGCACCGCTGGGTTTCGAGGCCGGGACGCCGCCGATTGCCAGCGTGATCGGCCTCGGCGCAACGCTCGATTATTTGACGGGCCTGGATCAGGACGCGGTGTCAGTCCACGAGGCGGCGCTGCATGACTACTTGTTGCGTGGCCTCGCTGCGCGCAATGGCATTCGTCTGCTGGGCAAGCCGCAACTGGCGCTGGCAAGTTTTGTCGTCGCAGGTGTGCATAACGCCGATCTCGCGCATTTGCTGACCGAGCAAGGCATTGCCGTGCGCGCCGGGCATCACTGCGCGATGCCGCTGCTGAAAAGTTTTGAATTGGCCGGGGCGATTCGGGTTTCGCTGGCGCTGTACAACGATTCCGAGGATCTGGAGCGCTTTTTCGAGGCGTTGGATCAGGCGCTGGAGTTGCTGCGATGAGTTTGCCGGTCGAGGCCGCAGAAGCATTACAGACTTTTCAAAACGCCGCCGGCTGGGAACAACGCGCGCGACTGCTGATGCAGTTTGGTGATCGTCTGCCAGCGTTGAGCGATGCAGACAAGGTTGAGGCCAACCGTGTGCATGGCTGTGAAAGCCAGGTATGGCTGGTCGGTGAGTTGCACGACGGGCACTGGCAATTCAGCGCCAGCAGCGATGCACGGATGATTCGCGGGTTGGTGGCGTTGTTGCTATTGCGGGTCAACGGGCTGACGGCTACCGAGTTGCAGCAGGTGGATTTGCCGGAGTGGTTCAATCACCTCGGCCTTTCGCGCCAGTTGTCGCCTTCACGCAGTAATGGCCTGAATGCTGTGCTCAAGCGGATGAATGAGTTGGCCGGTTAATCGCCATCGCTGGCAAGCCAGCTCCCACAGGATTCTATGGTGCTCACAGATCCAGTGAACTCACTGCAATACCTGTGGGAGCTGCGGTGCGACGATTCGACTTGCCAGCGATGAGGCCATTAGCCTCAGCACTTAAGCTTCAGGTTTAACCCGCTCTGCCGGGCGTCGCACGCCCGCCACAATCTTATCCACAGCCTTGGTCGCCGCGACCATACCAAACGTCGCCGTGACCATCATCACCGCACCAAACCCTCCGGCGCAGTCGAGCTTCACCCCGTCACCGACAAAACTCTTTTGCAAACAGATGCTGCCATCCGGTTTCGGGTAGCGCAGTTGCTCTGTGGAAAACACGCACGGCACGCTGTAATGGCGGGTCATGGTGCGCGAGAAGCCATAGTCGCGACGCAACGTGGAACGGACTTTCGAGGCCAGCGGATCGTTGAACGTGCGGTTCAAGTCGCAGACCTGGATCAGCGTCGGATCAATCTGCCCGCCCGCGCCACCAGTGGTGATGATCTGGATCTTGCGCCGCTTACACCAGGCGATCAGCGCAGCCTTGGCGTTGACGGCGTCGATGCAATCGATCACACAGTCGATGTTCGGCGTGATGTATTCGGCCATCGTGTCGCGGGTAACGAAGTCCGCCACTGCGTGCACCGTGCAATTCGGGTTGATCCCGCGCAGGCGCTCGGCCATCACTTCGACCTTGGGTTTGCCGACCGTGCTGTCGAGTGCGTGCAACTGACGGTTGGCGTTGCTCACGCAAACGTCGTCGAGGTCGAACAGCGAAATCTCGCCCACGCCGCAGCGGGCCATGGCTTCCGCCGCCCAGGAACCGACGCCACCGACGCCGACGATCGCCACATGGGCCGCACGCAGGCGCGCCAGGCCCTCGATGCCATACAAACGGGCGATGCCTGCAAACCGCGGATCTTCTGTACTCATGACCATTACCCCAAAAACCGGCGCGCATTATAGGGCTACCCGGCGACAAGTATTAACCTTCGAGCTAAAAGTGTAAGAACTTAAGTCAAAGTGGATTGCCCAACGTCAGGCATTTCCCTGCGTGTTGTATGACTCTGGGAAGTGCCGGTGTAGGATGCGCGCCCTCTTGGCGTCATCCAGCCGATCCTTCGTTCCACAGCCTTTGGAACCTGATACAGCTATGTCATCGCGTAAATTTGGACTCAACCTGGTGGTGGTTCTGGCAATCGCCGCCCTGTTCACCGGCTTCTGGGCGCTGATTAACCGCCCGGTCTCCGCGCCCAACTGGCCGGAGCAGATATCCGGTTTCTCTTATTCGCCGTTCCAGCAGGGCCAATTCCCACAGAAGGATCAGTTTCCTTCTGACGAGGAAATGCGCCGCGATCTGGAAATCATGAGCAAGCTCACGGACAACATCCGGACTTACTCGGTCGACGGCTCGCTGCAGGACATCCCGAAACTCGCCGAGGAATTCGGCCTGCGCGTGACCCTGGGAATCTGGATCAGTCCGGACCAGGAGCGCAACGAACGCGAGATCGTGCGCGCCATCGAACTGGCCAATACTTCGCGCAGCGTAGTGCGTGTGGTGGTGGGTAACGAGGCGATTTTCCGCAAGGAAATCACCGCCACCGAACTGGCGATGATTCTCGACCGCGTGCGCGCGGCAGTCAAAGTGCCGGTGACCACTTCCGAGCAGTGGCACGTCTGGGAAGAACACCCGGAACTGGCCAAGCACGTCGACCTGATCGCCGCCCACGTTCTGCCCTACTGGGAGTTTATTCCGGTGGACAAGGCCGGGCAGTTCGTTCTCGACCGCGCCCGCGATCTGAAAAAGATGTTCCCGAAAAAACCGCTGCTGCTGTCCGAGGTCGGCTGGCCGAGCAACGGGCGCATGCGCGGTGGCGCCGATGCGTCGCCGGCAGATCAGGCGATCTACCTGCGCACGCTGGTCAACAAGCTCAACCGCCAAGGCTTCAACTACTTCGTGATCGAAGCGTTTGACCAGCCGTGGAAGGCCAGCGACGAAGGTTCGGTGGGCGCCTACTGGGGCGTGTTCAACGCCGCGCGTCAGCAGAAATTCAACTTCGAAGGTCCGGTGGTCGCGATTCCGCAATGGCGCGTGCTGGCGGTCGGTTCGGTGGTATTGGCGCTGTTGTCGCTGACCCTGCTGATGATCGACGGCTCGGCCCTGCGTCAGCGCGGTCGCACCTTCCTGACCTTTACCGCGTTCCTGTGCGGTTCGGTGCTGGTGTGGATCGGTTACGACTACAGCCAGCAATACAGCACGTGGTTCAGCCTGACCGTGGGCTTCCTGCTGGCGCTCGGTGCGCTCGGGGTGTTCATCGTGTTGCTCACCGAGGCGCATGAACTGGCCGAAGCGGTCTGGACGCACAAGCGCCGCCGCGAGTTTCTGCCGGTGCTCGGCGACTCGGACTATCGACCGAAAGTCTCGATCCACGTGCCGTGCTACAACGAGCCGCCGGAGATGGTCAAACAGACTCTCGACGCCCTGGCCGCGCTCGATTACCCGGACTACGAAGTCCTGATCATCGACAACAACACCAAGGACCCGGCAGTGTGGGAGCCGGTGCGCGATTACTGCGAAACGCTTGGCCCGCGCTTCAAGTTCTTCCACGTTGCGCCATTGGCCGGGTTCAAGGGCGGCGCGCTGAATTACCTGATTCCGCATACCGCCAAGGATGCCGAAGTGATCGCGGTGATTGACTCCGATTACTGCGTGCACCCGAACTGGCTCAAGCACATGGTGCCGCACTTCGCCGACCCGAAGATCGCTGTGGTGCAGTCGCCGCAGGATTATCGCGACCAGAACGAAAGTACCTTCAAAAAGCTCTGCTACGCCGAGTACAAAGGCTTCTTCCACATCGGCATGGTCACCCGCAACGACCGCGACGCGATCATCCAGCACGGCACCATGACCATGACCCGCCGCTCCGTGCTCGAGGAACTTGGCTGGGCTGACTGGTGCATCTGTGAAGACGCCGAACTCGGTCTGCGCATTTTCGAAAAAGGCCTGTCGGCGGCGTACTACCCCGACAGCTACGGCAAGGGCCTGATGCCGGATACCTTCATCGACTTCAAGAAACAGCGTTTCCGCTGGGCTTACGGTGCGATCCAGATCATCAAGCGTCACACCCGCAGCCTGCTGCGCGGCCAGGACACCGAACTGACGCGCGGCCAGCGTTATCACTTCCTCGCGGGCTGGTTGCCGTGGGTCGCGGATGGCATGAACATCTTCTTCACCGTCGGCGCCCTGTTGTGGTCGGCGGCGATGATCATCGTGCCGCAGCGGGTCGATCCGCCGTTGCTGATTTTCGCGATCCCGCCACTGGCGCTGTTCGTGTTCAAGGTCGGCAAGATCATCTTCCTTTATCGTCGCGCGGTTGGCGTGAATCTGAAGGATGCGTTCTGCGCGGCACTGGCCGGGTTGGCGTTGTCGCACACCATCGCCAAAGCGGTGTTGTACGGGTTCTTCACCAGCAGCATTCCGTTCTTCCGCACGCCGAAAAACGCTGACAATCATGGTTTCTGGGTAGCGATTTCCGAAGCGCGCGAAGAGATGTTCATCATGCTGCTGTTGTGGGGCGCGGCGCTGGGGATCTTCCTCGTGCAGGGCCTGCCGAGCAACGACATGCGCTTCTGGGTGACGATGTTGCTGGTGCAGTCGCTGCCGTACCTGGCGGCACTGATCATGGCGTTCCTGTCGTCGCTGCCAAAACCGGCGCCGGCGCCTCAGCCTGTGCCGGCCGTCTAAATCCTCACCGATGCACTAAACGGCGGCCAATGGTCGCCGTTTTGCTTTAAGATAACCGCCATTTTGCGCGCCTTGCCCCCAGCTTTCGGAGTTTTCCATGACGGCCCACGCCGACCTTTCGCCGACCCTTCAACTCGCCATCGACCTGATCCGCCGTCCGTCCGTGACGCCGGTCGACGCCGATTGCCAGAAGCAGATGATGCAGCGCCTGGGCGATGCCGGTTTTACCCTCGAACCAATGCGCATCGAGGATGTGGATAACTTCTGGGCCACTCACGGCAATAACGACGGCCCGGTGCTGTGCTTCGCCGGCCACACCGACGTGGTACCCACCGGCCCGGTCACCGCGTGGCAGATCGACCCGTTCAACGCGCTGATCGATGAACACGGCATGCTTTGCGGCCGTGGCGCGGCGGACATGAAAGGCAGCCTGGCGTCGATGACCGTCGCCGCTGAGCGTTTTGTCGCCGACTACCCGAACCACAAAGGCAAGGTCGCGTTCCTGATCACCAGCGACGAAGAAGGCCCGGCGCATCACGGCACCAAGGCTGTGGTCGAACGCCTCGCCGCGCGCAACGAGCGTCTGGACTGGTGCATCGTCGGCGAACCGTCGAGCACCACGCTGGTTGGTGACGTTGTGAAAAACGGTCGTCGCGGTTCGCTGGGCGCCAAGCTCACCGTCAAAGGCATTCAGGGCCACGTCGCCTACCCGCATCTGGCAAAAAACCCGATCCACCTCGCGGCCCCGGCGCTGTCTGAGCTGGCCGCCGAGCATTGGGATCACGGCAACGATTTCTTCCCGCCGACCAGTTTCCAGATTTCCAACGTCAATTCCGGCACCGGCGCGACCAACGTGATTCCGGGTGATCTGGTGGCGGTGTTCAACTTCCGTTTCTCCACCGAATCCACCGTCGAAGGCCTGCAAAAGCGCGTTGCCGATATCCTCGACAAGCATGGTCTGGACTGGCATATCGACTGGGCATTGTCCGGTCTGCCATTCCTCACCGAGCCGGGCGCGCTGCTCGATGCCGTGGCATCGAGCATCAAGGACATCACCGGTCGCGAGACCAAGGCGTCTACCAGCGGCGGCACGTCCGATGGCCGCTTTATCGCGACCATGGGTACGCAGGTTGTCGAACTGGGGCCGGTCAACGCGACCATTCACCAGGTCAATGAACGCGTGCTGGCCGCCGATCTCGACGTGTTGACTGAAATCTACTACCAGACCCTGATCAAGTTGCTCGCCTGATGCTCGCGTGCCCGATTTGCAGTGCGCCGCTGAGCGCGGTGGACAACGGCGTGGCCTGCCCCGCCGGACATCGCTTCGACCGAGCGCGCCAGGGTTACCTGAATTTGCTGCCGGTGCAGCACAAGAACAGCCGCGATCCTGGCGACAATCAGGCGATGGTCGAGGCGCGCCGCGACTTCTTGAATGCCGGCCATTACGCGCCGGTGGCCAAGCGTCTGGCCGAACTAGCGGCGAGTTATGCGCCTGATCGCTGGGTCGACATCGGCTGTGGCGAGGGTTACTACACCGCGCAAATCGCCGATGCACTGCCAAATGCCGATGGTTACGCTTTGGACATTTCGCGCGAAGCGGTCAAGCGCGCGTGCAAACGTAATCCGGCCCTGACGTGGTTGATCGCCAGCATGGCCCGCGTGCCGTTGGCGTCCGGCAGTTGCCAGTTTCTGGCGAGTGTTTTCAGTCCACTGGATTGGGAGGAAGCCAAGCGCTTGCTCAGCGTCGGCGGCGGTCTGATGAAAGTCGGCCCGACCAGCGGCCACCTGATGGAACTGCGCGAACGCCTGTACGACGAAGTGCGCGAGTACACCGACGACAAGCACTTGGCTCTGGTGCCGCAAGGCATGACGCTGGCGCACAGTGAAACCCTGGAGTTCAAGCTGACGCTGGATAAACCTCAGGATCGCGCCAACCTGCTGGCCATGACCCCGCACGGCTGGCGCGCGAGTGCCGAACGTCGCGCGGCAGTGATCGAGCAGGCCGAGCCGTTCGAGACCACGGTCTCGATGCGCTACGATTATTTCGTTCTTCAATAACTTTTGGTCTCGGGCCAATGCCCGGGGCCGGCTAAATCCGCGAATGGATTTTTCAGACCCGCAGTGAGGACATCCATGCGCCAACCGGACATCGAGATTTACCTGAAAGACGCCGACGTCGACCACAAGGCCATTGCGGCCTGGCTCGGCGCAGCACTGGGCCCGTGCACCGACTGGGTACAGAGAGGCCAGACCTACAAGTGCAAGGCCGGCAACGTCCCGGTGACCTGGCTGCCGAAAGCCGTGGGCAAGTGGAACAGCTTGTTCCTGGAAAGCGACCAGACGCCATGGGATGACGACATCGCCTGCGCCCGCGCCGCGTTTGCTGCGCTGAACGTTGAAGTGCGCTGCGCGCCGGGCACGTGGGTCGAGGAAGAAGGTGAAGAAACGGCGGATCGCTGGATGCGTATCAGCGAAGACGGTGAAGAAGAAATCACCTGGAAAACTGCGTAAGAATCTACACAAAACCTGTGGGAGCGGGCTTGCCCGCGATGGCGGTAGATCAGTCACATCGATGCTGGATGTGCCGCCGTCTTCGCGGGCAAGCCCGCTCCCACAGTGTTTATGTGTGATCCACAGGTCTGCGCTTACAACCCTACAACATCCTCAGCCTGCAAACCCTTGTCACCGGTGACCAGCGCATATTCCACCTGCTGACCTTCCGTCAGCGAGCGATGGCCTTCGCCACGAATGGCGCGGTAATGCACGAACACGTCCACCCCGTCCTCGCGCTGAATGAAGCCGTAGCCCTTGGCGTCGTTGAACCACTTCACGTTGCCGGTTTCACGTGTTGCCATCTGTTCATACTCCTTTTTTATTATTGGTCGGGCTTTTCGCAGGAAAGCCTCAGGAACGTCAGCCTGCATCCGACGTCCATAAAGGGCCCCGGCGACAGAGCGCCGAGTATATGACAGGCGCGAAAACTCTCAACAGGAGTTTACTTCGCGGCTTTTTTGCCGATTTTCCGCTAATCCGGCACACTATCGACCGCCCGAGCAAACGCTCGGTTTTATCCACTCACGCAGAAGCCGTATGACCCGCTCCCCGTTCCGTCGTCTTGTGTTCGGCACCTTGCGCCGACTGTTGTACCTCTGGGTTCGCTCGGAGACGATCAACCAGTCGTCGTTCACCCTCAACCTCGACCGCAGCCGTCCGGTGTTCTACGTCCTGCAAAATCCATCGCTGACCGATCTGGCGGTGCTCGATACCGAGTGCACCAAGGCCGGATTGCCACGGCCGGTGCTGCCGGTGTCGGTGGGTAATTTGATGGAACCGGCGGCGTTCTTTTACCTGACGCCGGAGCCGGACTGGCTCGGGCGCCAGGACAAACGCGGCGCACCGCCGGCGCTGACCCGCCTCGTGAGCGCCCTGAGCCAGAATGCTGCCGAAGACGCGCAGATCATTCCGGTCAGCGTGTTCTGGGGCCAGTCGCCGGATAGCGAATCGAGCCCGTGGAAACTGTTGTTCGCCGACAGCTGGGCGGTCACCGGGCGTCTGCGTCGCCTGTTGAGCATCATGATTCTCGGGCGCAAAACCCGCGTGCAGTTCTCCGCGCCGATCCACCTGCGCGAGCTGATCGAACACAACAAGGGCCATGAACGCACCGTGCGCATGGCCCAGCGCATCCTGCGCGTGCACTTTCGCAACCTCAAAGCTGCCGTGATCGGCCCGGACATTTCCCACCGCCGGAATCTGGTCAAAGGCCTGCTCAACCAGCCGCTGGTCAAGCAAGCGATCCTCGACGAAGCCGAACGCGAAAATATCTCCCCGGAAAAAGCCAAGGCTCAAGCCTTGCGCTACGGCAACGAGATCGCCTCGGACTACACCTACACCGCGATCCGTTTTCTCGAAGTGATGCTGAGCTGGTTCTGGAACAAGATCTACGACGGGGTCAAGGTCAATCACATCGAGGGCGTGCAGAAGGTCGCTCAGGGTCACGAAGTGATCTACGTACCGTGCCATCGCAGCCACATCGACTATTTGTTGCTGTCGTATCTGCTGTTTCGCAACGGCCTGACCCCGCCGCACATTGCCGCCGGGATCAACCTGAACATGCCGGTGATCGGCAGCCTGCTGCGCCGGGGTGGCGCGTTCTTCATGCGCCGCACGTTCAAGGGTAATCCGCTGTACACCTCGGTGTTCAACGAATACCTGCACACGCTGTTCACCAAAGGTTTCCCGGTCGAGTACTTCGTCGAGGGCGGCCGCTCGCGCACCGGGCGTATGCTGCAACCGAAAACCGGGATGCTCGCAATTACCCTGCGCAGCTTCTTGCGCTCATCGCGGATGCCAATTGTGTTTGTGCCGGTGTATATCGGTTACGAACGTGTTCTCGAGGGTCGTACCTACCTCGGCGAACTGCGCGGCGCGAGCAAGAAGAAAGAATCGATCTTCGACATCTTCAAAGTCATCGGCGCGCTCAAACAACGCTTCGGCCAAGTAGCGGTGAACTTCGGCGAGCCGATCAAACTTGCAGAATTCCTCGACAGCGAGCAGCCGGACTGGCGCCTACAGGAACTCGGTCCGCAATTCAAACCGGCGTGGCTGAATGAAACCACCAACCGCCTCGGCGATAAAGTCGCCCAGCATCTGAACGAAGCGGCGGCGATCAACCCGGTCAACCTCGTAGCGCTGGCACTGCTGTCGACCACTCGCCTGGCGCTGGATGACCGCGCCATGGAACGCGTGCTGGATCTGTATCTGGCATTGCTGCGCAAAGTCCCTTACTCGCCGCATACCACGCTGCCAGAAGGTGATGGCCGCGCGTTGATCGAGCATGTAAAGGGCATGGATCTGTTGGCCGAGCAGAACGATGCGCTGGGCAAAATCCTGTATCTGGACGAACAGAACGCCGTCCTGATGACGTACTACCGCAACAACGTGTTGCACATCTTCGCCCTGCCGTCTCTGTTGGCGAGCTTCTTCCAGAGCACCTCGCGCATGAGCCGCGAACAGATCCTGCGCTACACCCACGCGCTGTATCCGTACCTGCAATCGGAACTGTTCATTCGCTGGAAAACCGAAGAACTCGACGCCGTGGTCGATCAGTGGCTGGAAGCATTTGTCGAACAAGGCCTGCTGCGTTTCGAAAAAGACGTGTACCTGCGCCCGGCGCCGAGCTCACGGCACTTCGTGTTGCTGACCCTGCTGTCGAAGAGCATTGCGCAGACGCTGCAACGCTTCTACATGACCGTTTCCCTGCTGCTCAACAGCGGCCAGAACAGCATCAGCGCCGAAGAACTGGAAGACCTGTGCACAGTCATGGCCCAGCGTCTGTCGATCCTGCATGGTCTGAACGCACCGGAGTTCTTCGACAAGAGCCTGTTCCGCCACTTCATCCAGACCATGCTCGATCTGGGCGTACTGCGTCGCGACGAAGCGGGCAAGTTGAGTTATCACGAACTGCTCGGTGAACTGGCTGAAGGCGCGGCGAAACGCGTGTTGCCGGCGGATATACGTTTGTCGATCCGACAAGTAGCGTTACATGGAAACGAACAGGCCGCAGAGACAGCCCCAAGTTAACAACTACACGAAAGTTCTCCACGCAGAAATAAACGGATGTATTTCTGCGGCGAACACACTTTCAAACAACGCTAGTATCTCCGGGCCTGACAACAGGCCCATATAAAAGGAGATCAACATGAACAAATATATCTCAGGGAAAGTTCTTTTCAGCAACACGCCTTACGTAGTTAGCAAGAGTTTCAAAACAAGCACCAGCCTTTACAAACTTGTTAACTCTGCCGAGTACGAACTGGTAAAAACCAACTCGCAAAACTCACTTGTTCATGATTGGTGGGAGTTCGAATTTTTGATCGAACAAGCGCCTGGCGAAGCTTCACAACACCAATACCAGATTGTTGCCGAGGTATTTATCGAGCAGGGCGAACTTCTTGCCAGTGCAAAAACCATCATCAAAGTCGACTTCAATTACGGTAGTCGGCACCACGAGGATCTTTATCTGGAACCGGTTCTGATTATTTGAGTCCAGTCCAGCCACGCGATTGGCTTTGACCGACGGGGTCCCCCTCAGCAGGCACGGGCTAAAAATTCGCAGACGAAATTGCTGGTGAAATCCGCTAGATTGTCATTGGCGCTGGCCTTCTTCAGGCGCCGATGACAAGGATTCAATGCATGAAAAGAATTACTCTACTGGCCGCGGCCACCCTGCTCAGCGCCTGCCAATCAACTTCACCAGCCGGCAAAGTCAGCCTCGAAGGCGAAGTGTTCTACCTGCAACGCATCGCTTTGCCGCCGAGCGCGACCCTGAGCGTGAGCCTGCAAGACGTCTCACTGGCCGACGCGCCTGCCGTGGTACTCGACGAACAGAAAGGCCCGGTCAAAGGCCAGGTGCCGCTGCCGTTCCACTTGAGCTACGATCCGGCCCAGGTCAAACCCGGGCACCGTTACTCGGTCAGCGCACGCATCGAAGTCAACGGCGAACTGATGTTCATCACCACCGAGCATCACGCCGTACAACTCGACGGCAACGATCCGCAGCCGCTGAAAATCCGCGTCGACGCCGCCCGCTAATTTTTCGAACAAGGAAGCTGCCATGCTCCGCCCCATCCTTCGCTTCTCCGCCCTGTGCGCCGGCCTGATGATCTCCGCCAGCGCTCTGGCCCTGTCGCTCAATGACCTGTCGCAACAAGACGCCACCGGCGGCCTCAAAGACGCCCTGACCCAAGGCGCGCAATTGGCCGTCAAACAGCTCGGCACTCCGGGCGGCTTCAGCAACAACCCGGAAGTCAAAATCGAACTGCCGGGCAAACTCGGCAAAGTCGCGAGCAAGATGAAAGCCTTCGGCATGGGCGCCCAGGTCGATGAACTGGAAACCGCCATGAACAAAGCGGCAGAAAACGCCGTGACCCAGGCCCAGCCAATCCTCGTCGACGCCGTGAAGAAAATGAGCGTGGCCGACGCCAAAGGCATCCTCAGCGGCGGCAAGGATTCGGCCACCCAATACCTCGACAAATCCAGCCGTGAACAGATCCGCGCCAAGTTCATGCCGATCGTCAAACAGGCGACCGACAAAGTTGGCGTGGCGCAGAAGTACAACTCGTTCGCCGGCCAGGCAGCGACTTTGGGCGTGGTGGACGCGAAGAGCGCCAACATTGAGAGCTACGTGACTGAACAAGCGTTGAACGGCTTGTTCGAGATGATCGGCAAGCAGGAAGAGACTATTCGCCAGAACCCGGCTGCTGCAGCGACGAGTCTGGCGAAGAAGGTGTTTGGGACGCTTTAATTTCACCGTTTGATGAAAAGCCCGCTGACCTTAGAGGTTCAGCGGTTTTTTTTGTATGTGTTGTCCATTGCCATGGATCAGGTGTTTTGCGAGATCGGTGTTGCCACTGACAACTTGCCCTCACCCTAGCCCTCTCCCAGAGGTAGAGGGGACCGACCGTGAGATGCTTGGGAAATACGCCGACCTGAAAGAGCTCTTGTGAATCCATAATCGATACACAAATTCAGGTCGATGTAAGTCCGGAGACATCTCGGTCGGCTCCCTCTCCCTCGGGAGAGGGCTGGGGTGAGGGACGAGTCCAACACAAAATCCAGATCAGACCACCCCACCACTACATCCCCAAGCGGCGCAACCGCCCCACTCAACACAATGAGCGTTAGCTCGAGTACCGCTTTTGATCTCAAGGCCCCTTCGGCAGGCTGAGTGGAGGGATTCATCCGGGGCTGGCGCGTAGCGCCGTTCGACGCAGTCGAACACATCGAGAGGAGGTGCAGCGCAGCAAACCGGAGGCGATGCCCCCGGATGAAACCCGTAACGAAGGAACCCCGAGCCATAGCGAGCGGGCCGAACGCCGGGGCCCAGCGTTTTGCTTACTTTGGGGCGTTTGCCAAAGGGAGTCGCTGTAAGAGCGAAACCGCCAGCAAAGACACCCCAAAAAACGGATATACACCCAAAACCCCAAGAGCCTGGACGGCCCAGAGGCCGCCACGCTCAAAAAAACTCAACCCTCCTTACGCACCCGAAACCACCCCGCATACAACGCCGGCAAAAACAAAAGCGTCAAAGCCGTAGCCACAATCAACCCCCCCATGATCGCCACCGCCATCGGCCCAAAGAAAACGCTACGAGACAAAGGAATCATCGCCAAAACCGCCGCCAGCGCAGTCAACACAATCGGCCGAAATCGCCGCACGGTCGCCTCGATAATCGCATCCCAAGGCTTCAGCCCAGCCGCAATATCCTGCTCGATCTGATCCACCAGAATCACCGAATTACGCATGATCATCCCCGACAGCGCAATCGTCCCGAGCATCGCCACAAACCCGAACGGCTGGCGGAACACCAGCAAAAACAGCGTCACCCCGATCAGCCCCAGTGGCGCCGTCAGAAACACCATCGCCGTGCGCGAAAAACTGCGCATTTGCACCATCAGCAACGTCAGCACCACCACGATAAACATCGGCACGCCGGCATTCACCGACTTCTGCCCACGCTCGGAATCCTCAACCGTGCCGCCGACATCGAGCAAATAGCCGTCGGGCAATTCAGCGCGAATCGGATCAAGCGTCGGCATGATCTGTTTCACCAGCGACGCCGGCTGCTCCTTGCCATAAATGTCCGCACGCACGGTCACAGTCGGCAGGCGATTACGGTGCCAGATGATGCCTTCCTCAAAGCCATATTCCAACGTGGCAATCTGCGACAGCGCCACGCTGCGGCCGTTATCGGTCGGCACCGCCAGACTCGGCAGCAACGACAATTCAGTACGCTCATGCACGGTGCCGCGCAGCAGGATCTCGATCAATTCGTTGTCTTCGCGGTACTGGCTGACGCTGGAGCCCGTCAGCGAACTCTGCAGGAATTTCGCCAGATTGGCCGTACTCACACCCAGCGCCCGGGCGCGATCCTGATCGACGTTCAGGTATACGACCTTGCTCGGCTCTTCCCAGTCCAGATGCACGTTGACCACATGCGGATTCTCGCGAACCTTGGCCGCGACTTTGCGTGCCAGCGCGCGGACTTCTTCGATGTGTTCGCCAGTCACGCGGAACTGTACCGGATAACCAACCGGCGGGCCGTTCTCCAGCCGCGTGACACGCGAGCGCAGCGCCGGGAATTGTTCGTTGAGCGTGTCGATCAGCCAGGTGCGCAGGGTTTCGCGCTCCTCGATGGTCTTCGCCAACACCACAAACTGCGCGAAGCTCGCCGCCGGCAATTGCTGATCCAGCGGCAGGTAGAAACGCGGGGAACCGGTGCCAACGTAAGCCACGTAATTGTCGATACCGGCGTGATCTTTGAGCAGCGCTTCGAGGCGTTTGACCTCGCCAGCGGTGTTGCTCAGCGACGCGCCTTCGGCAAGCTTCAGATCGACCATCAACTCCAGCCGTCCGGAAGCCGGGAAGAACTGCTGCGGCACAAACCGGAACAACGCCACCGAGCCGATAAACAGCAGCACCGTCAGCACGATCACGGTTTTACGCCGACGCACGCACCAACCGACCAGACGCCGCACCCGCTGGTAGAACGGCGTGCCATAAGGGTCCGTCTGCCCGTCAGACGTGCCGTGTTTGGCTGCGTGAATTTTCGCCAGATCCGGCAGGAGTTTTTCCCCCAGATACGGCACAAACACCACCGCCGCCACCCATGAAGCGAGCAAGGCGATGGTCACTACCTGGAAGATCGAGCGGGTGTATTCGCCGGTGCCGGACTGAGCGGTAGCAATCGGCAGGAAGCCTGCGGCAGTGATCAACGTACCGGTGAGCATCGGGAACGCGGTGCTGGTCCAGGCGTAGCTTGCGGCTTTGATCCGGTCGAAGCCCTGCTCCATTTTGATCGCCATCATCTCCACCGCGATGATCGCGTCGTCCACCAGCAACCCCAGCGCCAGCACCAACGCGCCGAGCGAGATTTTGTGCAGGCCGATGTTGAAGTAGTACATGCAGGCGAAGGTCATCGCCAACACCAGCGGAATGGTCAGCGCCACCACCATGCCGGTGCGCACGCCGAGGGAGAAGAAGCTCACCAGCAACACAATTGCCAGCGCTTCGACCAACACCTGAACGAACTCGCCAACCCCGGTTTTCACCGCAGCCGGCTGGTCGGAAACCTTGCGCAACTGCATGCCGGCCGGGAGGTTTTTCTGGATGCGGTCGAACTCGATTTCCAGCGCCTTGCCCAGCACCAGAATGTCGCCGCCACTCTTCATGGCTACCGCCAGACCAATCGCGTCTTCGGCCATAAAGCGCATGCGTGGTGCCGGTGGATCATTGAAACCGCGCCGCACGTCGGCGACATCGGAGATGCGGAACGTACGATCACCGACGCGGATCGGGAAGTTTTTTATCTCGTCGACTGTCTGAAAGTTACCCGAGACCCGTAGCTGCAAGCGCTCGCTGCCCGTTTCAAAGAACCCCGCAGTCGATACCGCGTTCTGCTCCTCCAGCGCCTGCTGCACCGCCGCCAGCGGTAAGCCGAGGGTGGCGAGTTTGACGTTGGACAGCTCGACCCAGATTTTTTCGTCCTGCAAGCCGAGCAGTTCGACCTTGCCCACGTCCTTGACCCGTTGCAGCTGGATCTGGATGCGGTCGGCATAATCCTTGAGCACTGCGTAGTCGAAACCGTCGCCGGTCAGCGCGTAGATGTTGCCGAAAGTGGTGCCGAACTCATCGTTGAAGAACGGCCCCTGAATCCCCGGTGGCAGGGTCTGGCGAATGTCGCCGACCTTCTTGCGCACCTGATACCAGAGATCGGGGATTTCCACCGAATGCATCGAGTCGCGGGCAATGAACGTGACTTGTGATTCTCCGGGACGCGAGAACGACACGATGCGCTCGTACTCGCCGGTTTCCATCAGCTTCTTTTCGATACGCTCAGTGACCTGGCGCGAGACTTCTTCAGCGGTCGCACCCGGCCAACGGGTCTGAATCACCATGGCCTTGAAGGTGAACGGCGGATCTTCACTCTGGCCGAGTTTGGTGTAGGACAACGCGCCGACAATCGCGAGCAAAAGCATCAGGAACAGTACGATCTGACGATTGCGCAGCGCCCAGGCGGAAAGATTGAAATCCATCGGGACTTACTCCTTGTCCGCCAGATTGACCACGCGGTTGGAGCGATCCACCGGGCGTACCTGTTGCCCGTCGAGCAGCACATGCACACCGGCCGCCACCACCCAATCAGTGGCGTTCAGCCCTTCGAGGACCGCCACGGTTTTTTCGCCAAACGCGCCAACGCGCACCGGGGTTTTCTTCAGAGTGTTATTGGCGTTCACAACCCAGACGTAGGTCGCGCCGTTTTCGGCGGTCAGCGCCGAGAGCGGCACTGACAGCGGAATGACGCCGGCCGTCTGCACAAACACTCGGGCGCTTTGACCGAGTTCGGCCGGGACTTTGCCGGCGGTGAAAGAGATGCGTGCTGCGAAGGTGCGGGATTTCGGGTCGGCGGCTGGTGACAGCTCCCGAATCTGCCCGGCGAAGCGCTGGTTCGGCTGCGTCCATAACTCAACCGACACCGGTTGGCCGACCTTGAAGCGGCCGAAACTCTGTTCCGGCAGGCTGATCAACACCTCGCGCTCGCCATCGGTGGCGAGGGTAAACACCGTTTGCCCGGCAGCGACCACTTGCCCGACTTCCACCGAACGCTTGGCAACCACGCCGTCCTGTGGCGCACGCAGCACGGCGTAGCTGGCCTGATTGGTCGAGACGTTGAATTCGGCTTTGATCTGTTTAAGACGCGCTTCGCCGGAGCGATAGAGGTTCTCGGCATTGTCGTAAGCCGAACGGCTGACCATTTGCCGATCCATCAGGGTCTTGTAGCGATCGCGCTCGGCGCGTACCAGATTCAGATTGGCCTCAGCGGCACTGACCTGGGCGCGGGTGGCTTCGAGTTGCAGGCGTACATCTTGCGGGTCGAGTTCGGCCAGAGGTTGATCGGCCTTCACCCGCTGGCCTTCTTCGACCAGCCGTCGGCTGACTTTGCCGCCGATGCGGAACGCCAGATCCGGCTCGAAGCGGGCGCGTACCTCGCCGGGATAACTCTCCATCGCCTGCGCTGAAGGCTCTGGCTGCACCACCATGGCCGGTCGCACGGCGACTGGCGTCACCTCTTCCTTGCCACACGCCGATAACAACAACGCCAGACTGACTGGCAACGCAAAGGACAACGCATGGCGGAACATGGTGACGGACCTTTCGCTAATGGTGCTTGGAATAATTATACTGGCCGGTATGTTATTAATAGCAAACTCACCAGTCCAGTATTAAAAGCGAAGAATGTCGAACAATCTTTCCACTTCAAACGGCCCGGGCCGTCCCAAGGATCTGGCCAAGCGCCAGGCAATCCTCGAGGCGGCGAAAATCCTGTTTCTGAGTAATGGCTACGCCAACACCAGCATGGACGCGGTGGCCGCTGAGGCTGGCGTGTCCAAGCTGACGGTCTACAGCCATTTCAACGACAAGGAGACGCTGTTCTCCGCCGCCGTAATGGCCAAATGCGAGGAGCAATTACCGCCGTTGTTTTTCGAATTGCCGGAAGGCATCGCCGTCGAAAATGTGTTGCTGAACATTGCCCGGGGCTTTCATCAACTGATCAACAGCGATGAATCGGTGAATCTGCATCGCTTGATCATGGCGCTCGGCAGTCAGGATCCGAAACTGTCGCTGATCTTCTTCGAAGCGGGTCCGCAGCGCATGGTGGACGGGATGTCGCGTCTGCTGACGAAGGTTCACGAGACGGGCGTGCTGAGCATCGACAAGCCGCGCAATGCGGCCGAGCACTTTTTCTGCCTGATCAAAGGGGCGGGGAATTTCAGATTGTTGTATGGCTGCGGTGAGCCACTGGATGCCGAGGCGGCACAGAGTCATGTGTTGGAAGTGGTTGAGCTCTTCATGCGCGCGTATCGGCCCTGAGTTCTTTGGTGTCAGGGCTGATGCCATCGCTGGCAAGCCAGCTCCCACAGGTTTTAGCGGTGTGCACACAAGTTGTGAACACACTGCAAATCCCTGTGGGAGCTGGCTTGCGAGCGATCGGGTCAACTCGGTCTCAGGACTTCAACGCTTTCTTCGGATAGATGTCATAGCGGCTCGACTTTCCATCCAGCGCATGACTCGGCTTCGGCCCTTCAATGCACGGTGCCTTGCGCGGGCGCTTCACCACTACCCGATGCGTGGCCAACGCCAAAGCAGCTTCGAGCAAGGCCGGCGCATCCGGATCATCACCGACCAGCGGCCGGAACAGGCGCATTTCCTTTTTCACCAGCGCGGTTTTCTCCCGGTGCGGGAACATCGGATCGAGATAGATCACCTGTGGCGCCTCGCCTTCCCAGTTGCGCATCACCTCGATCGAGTTGCCCTTGAGCAGCTTCATCCGCGCGACAATCGGCGCCACCTCGAAATCTTCCGCGCCACGCGCCAGACCATCCTCAAGCAACGCGCCAATCAGCGGCTGACGCTCGATCAGGCTCATCTCGCAGCCGAGACTCGCCAGCACGAACGCATCCTTGCCCAGCCCCGCCGTGGCATCCAGCACTCGTGGACGCACGCCTTGCGCGACGCCGACAGCCTTGGCGATCATCTGGCCGCTGCCGCCACCGTACAACCGGCGATGCGCCGCGCCGCCCTCGACGAAGTCCACGCGCACCGGCCCCGGTGCGTCCGGCCCCAGCTGTTGCAGTTGCAAACCCTGCTCGCCGAACTGCACGGCGAACTCGGCGTCGGCGATCTGCAACGGCAGATTCAGGCGTTCGGCCCATTGTTCGGCCTGCGCTGCATACGTCGGGCCGAGGGCCTCGACATGGATGCGGCTGGCCGCGGGTTGCTCAATCATGGAAAACACGCTCAAAAAGTTAAGGATCGGCAAAAACGGCCGATAACTCATTCAACGTGCATTTTGCCAGAGCTGAGCGGCATCCGAAAAAAATGTCAGGCATTCTTCCCACTTCGATTGGCTACATTTCGCCCCATGGCGATTTCAGCCGTCACAATACTCAAGCACTGAGCGGCGTCAGTCATCTGTGGCAGGATTTCTTTGCCCAGGCGCTGGCCGAGCAGTCGAGTGATGTGGTGCCCGCCTGCGGCACGTTCCCACCGGTTGATCTGGCCAGTGCTGAAGAGCCGACCGTCGGCAGCGAATTGCACGCGCACATCATCAGCCAGCGCGAATGCGATGTGGTCGAAACTCAGGTGCGTCCCCCGGAGCCGCTGTTCCTGCCGATCGCAGAATTCGAAATGGAGCTGGCTGACAAGCCGTTCCCACCGTTCCCGCCGGAAGAAATCCAGGCCCAGCAAAAGGCTCAGGATTTCGACAGCAGCTGGGTTCGTCCGATTGTGGTCAATAACGGTCAGCCGCTGCCGGAGCCTGGCGTCGCGCCGCAAAAACGTCCGCTGTACCTGCCGATTGCCGAATTCGATCTCGACTTGCTCGACAAGCCATTCCCGCCGTTCACGCCAGAAGAAATCACTGAGCAACAAAAAGCCCTGGATTTCGACAACGGCTGGGCACGCCCGATCGTGCTGCAGAACCTGCGCATCGCCGCCTGATCCCTTAGCGACACACGCTCCAGCGCCCGACATCAACATGAAAGTGATTGCGATGCGCTGTGTTGTAGTCCGGACTCAACACCACACTGAACGCCGCGCAGGCGCCGTCACGCACTCTGCGCAAAAACTGTGCGTCCTGATTTTGCTTGGGCCAGCCCTTGAGCACGCTGATGGTGCGGCCATCGGCCAGACGAAACCCGGCGATATCCAGCGCATTGGCGCTCGCGTGCAGGCTGAGCGCGCCATTCTCACGGTTGTACATATTGCGACAGGCAAAGCTTCCGAGATGATCGACGCGCGTTACTTTCTGGCCGTAAGTGGCTTGCGCCGCCGGTTGCAGGCTGTGGCGTTCGAACATCGCGTAGGCGACCGCCAGAGGGCAACTGGCGAGGAAACTGCTGCTCAGCGCCACCTCGCCGCCCTGCACGCGCAAAGCGCCGATCAAAGGACACTTGGCGTCAGGGCTGTTGGCCTGAGGCGCAACGCGCAGCTCAGAACTGCTCAGCGCCTGTTCACACAACTGCGCATCGCTGCGCAGGCGCATCAGTTTGTAGCCGGTCAGCCAGTTAGGCGTTGCCTTGACGTCGAGCGGCGCCCAGGGATTCCACTCGGGCGGCACGTCGAGCCAACCGCGCCAGACAGCGACGACCGCACATGCGATGCTCAGCAACAGCAGCGGTAGAAACCAGCGCCTCATGCCTTAAAGCTCATGTTTTGAAAAAAGCGTTGGCCTTGGCGTACGGCATCGAATGTCCGGTGAAAGCGAACGTGCCCGATTGCTGGATTTCTTCAGCCGCGCGGAAAAACTCGCCATACGCCGCCAGCGCCAGTGCGGAGCCAGTGCTGATGCGCTTCACGCCCATTTCTTCCAGTTGCTGCACGGTCAATTTCAAGCCGCCGGACATCAACACATTGACCGGTTTCGGCGCCACCGCGCGCACTACCGCCAGCACTTCTTCAGCGTTGCGCAGGCCCGGTGCGTAAAGCACGTCGGCGCCAGCCTCGGCGAAGGCCTGCAAGCGGCGAATGGTGTCATCGAGATCGGGATTGCCGTGCAGGTAGTTTTCCGCGCGGGCGGTCAGGATGAAGGGAAATGGCAGCGTGCGCACCGCGGCGACCGCGGCTTCGATGCGCGCCACGGCATGGTCGAAACAATAGATCGGCGCATCCGCGCGGCCGGTAGCGTCTTCGATGGATCCGCCAACGGCGCCCGCCTCGGCTGCGCGGATCAGACTGAGCGCGGATTCTGCCGGAGCGTCGGCAAAGCCGTTTTCCAGATCCACCGCCACTGGCAGATCGGTCGCCGCAACAATGGCACGGACATTGGCCAGCGTATCTTCCAGGCCCAAACCGCCGTCCGCCTTGCCTTGGGAAAACGCATAACCGGCGCTGGTAGTCGCCAATGCCGCGTAGCCCAGACTGGCGAGCATCTTCGCCGAACCGGCATCCCACGGATTGGGAATGACGAAAATCCCCGGACGCTCATGCAAGGCTTTGAAGGCTTCGGCTTTACGCACTTGTTGTTGAAGGGCTTGTTGTTGACGGGCTTGGGCGTCCATCGGCAGGCTCCTGGGCAGGAAAAGAAATCCGCCTCAGAGCAGGCCAAGTTGCTCGGCGGCGGGTTCTCTATATAGCTCAGGCAGGGGTGGCAAGCCAGGCAAACGTTGCATCAGTTGTGCGTGGAAACGTTGCGCCAGCTTCGCCGCCAGCAGATTGTCGGCGGTGTGCAGAAAGATATACGGCGTGCGGCCTTCTTCGATCCACTCGGCGATTTTCGCCACCCACGGCAGCAGAAACGGGTCGTTGGCTTCAAGCTCGGGATGGCCGATGAAACGCACCTGCGGAAACTGCGTGAACGCTGCCGGGCGTGTCGGAACTCGCGGCTTTTTCGACTGCGCGTGAATGACCGAGGACTCGGTCGACAGGCAACTGAACAGCGCGCGCGGATCAAGACAAATGCGCTCGACGCCACGATCCAGCAGCAGCCGATTGAGCAGGCGCTCGCTCTCACCTTTGGCGAAGAACTGCTCGTGCCGCACTTCCACCGCCAGCGGTCGGTCCAGCGCGTCGATGAACGCGGTCAATTCGGGCAAGCGTTGCGGAGTGAAGCTTTTCGACAGTTGCAGCCACAGCGGCGCCACGCGCTCGCCGAGCGGGCTGATCAATTGCGTGAAGGTTTCGGCGGCGGTCAGTTGATCGCGCAAGTCGCCGCCGTGACTGATGTCACCAGGGAACTTGGCAGTGAAGCGAAAGTGCGCGGGCATGACCTCGGCCCAACGCTGCACGGTGGCCGGCGACGGACTCGCGTAGAAGGTCGTGTTGCCTTCCACGGCGTTGAACACTTGCGAATAGAGGCCGAGGAAATCGGAAGTCTTGGCGTCTACCGGATACAGATACTCGCGCCAGGCATTTTCGCTCCAGGACGGGCAACCGAGGTAGTAAGGCAGATCCATCAGATGTACAGATCGAGGCCCAGCACGTCTGCATCCCAATCGACAAAACCGGCAGTGCTCAGGTAGCTGGCCAGAGCCATGGCCACGCTGCGCTTCATTGCGCGGTGATAAATCATGTCTTGTTGACGGGCAGGCAGATTGCTCAGGCGTTGCGCTGTTTCTTTAGCGGTACGACGGGCAGCGAGTTGCTCTTCGGTGGGAAATTCCAGTTCGCCGTCGATATCGTCGACGGACTCATCCAGCGCCGGATTGCCTTTGCGAGGCTTGCGCTTGATGGGGTAGGAATGAGAGGAAACGCCGTCTATACGCATAAAGTCATGCTCGGAATCAATGATGGCAATTTAGCGGCACTTGACCGACTTAGCAAACTGCCGAGTGATAACTAGAACACATAAAGCGCAAAAGGTTTAAAGCGCGGGGTTAGAAAGTGACGGTTGGCAGCGAAGCGCACGGTATTAAGTCGTCGGGGCAGGTTTTTGTGGCGAGGGGATTTATCCCCGTTCGGCTGCGAAGCAGTCGTAAATCCAACAAATGCGGTCTGCCTGATGCACCGCGATTGGTGATTTGGGGGCTGCTGCGCAGCCCAACGGGGATAAATCCCCTCGCCACAGGGGAATATTCAGCGGGCTTTGGGGGTGGCCACTTTGTCGCGCAGGTAGACAGGCTGAGCATCGTCGGCCGGAACCGATTCGCCGCGTTCCCAAGCGAAGCGCGCCAACGTCAGCAAGTCTTCGGCGTGGGGCAACATGCCGGCGTCCGAGCCTGTCAGATCGACCGCAATGCGCTCTGCGTAACTCCAACCAGTACCGGCGCCAAACCATTCGCCACTGGTATCAGCCGGCAACGCCGCCACTTCCGGCGGCAGCACAGCCTCGACACCCACCAGACGCATCTCCCCCGCCGTTTCGCGATAGCAGCCCCAATACACTTCATCCATGCGCGCATCGATGGCCGCCGCGACCTGGCTCACGCCGTGTTCACGCAAGGCACGTTGGGCCAGCACCGCCAGGTTCGACACCGGCAGCACCGGACGATCAAGCGCAAACGCCAAACCCTGCACCACGCCAATGGCAATCCGCACACCGGTAAACGCACCCGGCCCGCGACCAAACGCGATGGCATCGACCGCTTGCAGCGTGGTGCCCGCATCGGCCAGCAATTGCTGAATCATCGGCAGCAGTTTCTGCGCGTGCAGGCGCGGGATCACCTCGTAATGGCTCGTGACCTTGCCGTCATGCAGCAAAGCAACGGAGCAAGCTTCAGTCGCGGTGTCCAGGGCCAGCAAGGTGCTCATCGATGTGTCCGTAAATCAGGAAGGGAAAAAGTGCGCCAGTATAAACAACTACGGCCCGCAAGCGGGCCGTGGATGATGCAGCAAATCAGGTTTTTCAGCTCAGCGCTTCAAGTACCTTGGCGGTGATTGCTTCAACCGAACCGACGCCAGGGATGTGGCTGTACTTCGGCTTGCCGTTGGCAGTCGAAAGCTTCTGGTAGAAATCCACCAGCGGCTTGGTCTGCGAGTGGTAGACCGACAGACGATGACGCACGGTTTCTTCAGTGTCGTCCTTGCGCTGCACCAGCTCGTCACCGGTGATGTCGTCTTTACCGGCAATTTTCGGCGGGTTGTAGACGATGTGGTACACGCGGCCGCTGGCTTCGTGAACGCGACGACCGGCGATACGCTGAACGATTTCTTCGTCTTCAACGGCGATTTCGACCACGGCATCCAGTTCAACACCGGCAGTGACCAAGGCTTCAGCCTGCGGAATGGTGCGCGGGAAACCGTCGAACAGGAAACCGTTGGCGCAGTCAGCTTGAGCGATGCGGTCTTTGACCAGCGCGATGATCAGGTCATCCGACACCAGGCCGCCAGCATCCATGATGCCCTTGGCTTGAACGCCCAGCGGGGTGCCGGCCTTGACCGCAGCACGCAGCATGTCGCCGGTGGAAATTTGCGGAATGCCGAATTTCTCGGTGATGAACTTAGCCTGAGTACCTTTACCGGCCCCGGGAGCTCCCAGCAGAATGACGCGCATCGATGTGCTCCTCAATTTTTTATATAAAAAACAACAGACTTGCCTCGTGGGGCGAATCTTGAAAAATAGGGTCGTGGCCGCCCAAACGGCCAAAGGCTGATCAAGATACACAGCAGGCTGCGCCCACACAAGACGCCAAAAGTCGGAGAAACCGACGCCCGCCGCGACCTTGCGACGCGGTTGCCCTGGTCGCAACCCCATCATTAACTGTCGCCTGCCCGCACATAATCGGTGCCGATCAAGCGGCGCCCGAGTCTCCCCTCGGGTGCCCCGCCCGTGCAGGAAACCTTAGCCGGTATTTCGCAAACCGGCGGCGATCCCCGCTACAGACACCAGCAGCGCCTGTTCCACCGGGCTGCCCTGCTCCACTTCCTGCTGCCGCGAGCGTGCCAACAGCTCAGCCTGCAATAGATGTAGCGGATCGAGATAAGTGTTGCGCAGACGAATGAATTCCAAGGTGTCCGGGCTATGCGCCAGCAGCTGCGACTGGCCAGTCAGGCCAAGTACCACGGAACATGCCTGCGACAATAGGTCGCGTAAATGCACACCTAAAGGTAACAAGCCCGACTCGACCAGACGATCGTCGTAGGACTGCGCGATATCCGCGTCAGCCTTGGCCAGGACCATTTCCAGCATGTCGATGCGCGTGCGGAAGAACGGCCACTGCTCGCGCATCTGCCCCAGCAGTTCCCCCTCGCCACGCTCCAGCGCTTTGCTCAGCGCCGATTCCCAGCCGAGCCACGCCGGCAGCATCAGCCGCGTTTGAGTCCAGCCGAAGATCCACGGGATCGCGCGCAGGCTTTCGATACCACCGGCACGGCGCTTGGCCGGGCGACTGCCGAGCGGCAAGCGACCCAGCTCCTGCTCCGGCGTCGACTGGCGGAAATACTCGACGAACTGCGGATTCTCGCGCACCACGGCGCGGTAGGCGCTGACACCGTCTGCGGCCAGTTCGTCCATCAGATGGCGCCATTCAGGCGTCGGCGGCGGCGGTGGTAACAACGTCGCTTCGAGCACTGCCGCGAGGTACAGATTGAGGTTCTGCTCGGCGATGTCCGGCAGGCCAAATTTGAAACGAATCATTTCCCCTTGCTCGGTAGTGCGGAAACGTCCGGCCACTGAGCCCGGCGGCTGCGAGAGAATCGCCGCGTGCGCCGGACCACCGCCACGGCCCACGGTGCCACCGCGACCGTGGAACAACAGCAGTTCGACTTGTTGCTCGCGGCAGATTTCCACCAGACGTTCCTGCGCCCGATATTGCGCCCACGCCGCAGCTGTGGTGCCGGCATCCTTGGCCGAATCGGAATAACCGATCATCACTTCCTGGGGGCCGTGCAGGCGTGCGCGATAACCCGGCAGCAGCAACAGACGTTCGATCACCGGACCGGCGTTGTCCAAATCGGCGAGGGTTTCGAACAGCGGCACCACGCGCATCGGCCGCAGCACGCCGGATTCTTTGAGCAGCAGTTGCACGGCGAGAACATCGGACGCCGCACCTGCCATCGAGATGACGTAGGAACCCAGCGAAGCAGCCGGCGCCGCCGCGACTTCCTTGCAGGTCGCGAGTACTTCGGCGGTGTCTGCAGAAGGTTTGAAATGCGCCGGCAGCAATGGCCGGCGATTGGCCAATTCACGGGTCAGGAAGTTGATGCGGGCTTCTTCGTCCCATTCTTCATACTTACCCAAACCAAGGTAATCGGTGATTTCAGTCATGGCCGCGCAGTGCCGCGAAGAATCCTGACGCACATCGAGACGCACCAGGAACAGACCGAACGTCACCGCCCGACGCAGGCAATCGAGCAACGGCCCATCGGCGATCACACCCATCCCGCATTCGTGCAGCGAGTTGAAACACAGCTCCAGCGGATCGAGCAGATCGCGGTTGTCGTGCAGGACATCGGCCGGTGCCGTGGTCGTTGCGGTCAAGGACGCATGCGCCCAGTTGCGCGTAGCACGCAGGCGTTCGCGCAATTGCTTGAGCACTGCGCGATAGGGTTCAGCGCTGTCGCCAGCCTTGGCCTTGAGCGCATCGCTGGCCTGTTGCATCGACAATTCGGCGGCGAGGTGATCGACGTCGCGCAAATACAGATCGGCAGCCATCCAGCGCGCCAGCAGCAACACTTCGCGGGTCACCGCAGCGGTGACATTCGGGTTGCCGTCGCGGTCGCCGCCCATCCACGATGCGAAGCGAATCGGCGCAGCTTCCAGCGGCAAACGCATGCCAGTCGCGGCATGCAGTGCCTGATCGGCCTTGCGCATGTGGTGCGGAATCGCCTGCCACAGCGAATGCTCGATTACCGCAAAACCCCACTTGGCTTCATCGACCGGTGTCGGGCGAGTGCGGCGAATTTCTTCGGTGTGCCAGGCTTCCGCGATCAGCCGTTGCAGCGTGGTGTGGATCTGATCGCGCTCGGCACTGGTCAGGTCGCGATGATCCTGTGCGGCTAGTTGCGCGGCGATGGCGTCGTACTTCTGGATCAGCGTGCGCCGCGCAACTTCGGTCGGGTGCGCGGTCAGCACGAGTTCGATTTCCAGCCGCGATAGCTGACGAGCCAGCGAATCGGCGCTGTGCCCTTCGCTGCGTAAACGCGCGAGCAACTCCGGCAGCACGCGCGATTCGAACGGCGCGGCTTGAGTTTCTTCGCGACGATGAATGAGTTGGTATTGCTCGGCGATGTTCGCCAGGTTGAGAAACTGGTTGAACGCCCGCGCCACCGGCAGCAGTTCGTCTTCGCTCAATTGATTGAGGCTGGCGCTGAGTTCGGCGTCCATTGAACCGCGTCGGTCAGCCTTGGCGCCCTTGCGGATCTGCTCGATCTTGGCGAGAAATTCCTCGCCATATTGGTCACGGATGGTGTTGCCCAACAGCTCACCGAGCAGGTGAACGTCCTCGCGCAAGCGTGCATCAATATCGGTCATCAGCAGAGCTCCAGCAGTTATCCCGGTTGCATGGAAAGTAGCGTCTCGAACAGGGAGAGTGCCGCTCTGGAGCGCTTCTTACAAGCAGGCGACGAAGGGACTTCTAACCTTGCGGCTTGAAGCTAGTCTTAAGAGAGAGCCCCACAACGGCTTGTCGCCGGCTCGCGCCGGACACTCACCAGGACTTGCCACGAGCAGGTACGCCATGAGGTTTTTATGAAAATTCGTGAACTCGCCCAGCATTGGGAAGAAAACGCCAAGGGTCGCCTGACCGACACTGGCTACACGATCCAACTGGATGTGGAAGCCGCGGCACGGCTGGCGGCGATTGCCGAAATGTATCCCAAACGTCACCCGGAAGAACTGCTCGGCGAACTGATTGGCGCCGCCCTCGAAGAGTTCGAAGCGAGCCTGCCGTACATCAAAGGCTCGACCGTGGTTGCGACGGATGAGGAAGGCGATCCGCTGTATGAAGACGTCGGCCCTACCCCGCGTTTTCTGGCCCTGTCGCGGCGTCATCTGCATGATCTGGCCAGCGGCAGCGACAAGCAAAAACACTGAATTGCCCCACCCTTCCCCGCGCTGAAAACCTTCTGCCCGAGCCGCAAATGGCTCGGGCATACACCTGCAAACCGCCAAAGTTCCCGATTTAGAGCCTTGTCCACTCGATCAGGATTTTTTTTGGCGATTAGCCATCTTTTCTGAACTTTTGAAAAACGCCACCGGTCGGAAGCATTAACCACGCCTGGGACGAGCGTTTCAAAACGCGCCAGCTACATGACGGTTGCGGCTCCGCTACCAGGATGGAATTCGCAGTTCTTAAGGAGTTAACCAATGGAGTTGAAGACCATGAAGACCCAAACCTCGTTCTCACACCTGCGCGGTCTGAAACTGGCCGCTCTCGCCATCGGCACCAGCTTCGTGCTGGCCGGTTGTGCCGGCAATCCACCGTCCGAGCAGTACGCCGTGACTCAATCTGCAGTCAACAGCGCGGTCAGCGCCGGTGGTACCGAGTTCGCTGCTGTCGAGATGAAGCAGGCGCAGGACAAACTCAAACAAGCCGAAATCGCCATGCACGACAAGAAGTACGAAGAAGCTCGTACCTTGGCCGAGCAGGCTGAGTGGGACGCTCGTGTAGCAGAACGCAAAGCTCAGGCGGCCAAGGCTGAACTGGCTGTGAAGGATTCCCAGAAAGGTGTTCAGGAACTGCGTCAGGAAAGTCAGCGCACTGTGAAGTAAGCGCGCATCCCGATCGCAACGCTGAAACTCTTATCGATAGAAAGGACGAACGATTATGCGTAAACAACTGATGATTCCTGCTCTGCTGGCTGCAAGCGTTGCACTGGCTGCCTGCTCCACGCCGCCAAATCCGAACCTGGAAAACGCTCGCACCAACTACTCCGGCCTGCAAGCCAACCCGCAGGCGAGCAAAGTCGCGGCACTGGAAACCAAAGACGCCAGCGACTACCTGGACAAGGCCGACAAGGCTTATATGGACAAGCAGGACGCGGCCAAGGTTGACCAACTGGCTTACCTGACCAACCAGCGTGTTGAAGTGGCCAAGCAGACCATCGCTCTGCGTACCGCTGAGAACAACCTGAAGAACGCCGCCGCCGCACGTGCTCAGGCCCGTCTGGATGCTCGCGATCAGCAGATCAAACAGCTGCAGGACAGCCTGAACGCCAAGCAGACCGATCGCGGTACGCTGGTGACTTTCGGTGACGTGCTGTTCGCTACCAACAAGGCTGATCTGAAATCCAGCGGTCTGGTGAACATCAACAAACTGGCGCAGTTCCTTCAGGAAAACCCTGATCGCAAAGTGATCGTCGAGGGTTACACCGACAGCACCGGTGCCGCTAGTTACAACCAGAGCCTGTCCGAGCGTCGCGCCAACTCCGTGCGTACTGCACTGGTGAAAATGGGCGTTGATCCAGCGCGCATCGTCGCTCAGGGTTATGGCAAGGAATACCCGGTTGCCGAGAACGGCAGCGTTTCCGGTCGTGCGATGAACCGTCGTGTGGAAGTGACCATTTCCAACGACAACCAGCCAGTGATGCCGCGTTCGGCTATCAGCTCGAACTAAGCTTCACGCTGTAACGCAAAAGCCCCGCCTGAGTGATCAGGCGGGGCTTTTTGCATTTGCTTCAGGGTGCTCGGCTTACGGGGTGTGGCGTGCTTGAGACCGTAGCCCCTCACCCCAGCCCTCTCCCGAGGGAGAGGGAGCCGATCGGGGGATGCTTCAGGCATACGTCGATCTAAGAGTGCTTCGCCGAATCCATAATCGCCATAATCTTTCAGGTCGATGGATAGCGTCAGACACTTCGGTCAGTCCCCTCTCCCTGTGGGAGAGGGTGAGGGCTGAGCCTGCAGAATCACAACTCCCGCGAACTACTGCTCAAGTTTTTGCGGGGTCTCTTCCCCCATGCAGCGCACAGCTTTTTTCTGCGCGTTGACCAAGACTCCGGTCAAACCTTTCTGCTCGGTATCAAACAACACCAGCACCCCGTCAATGCACTGCGCGACTTGCGGTGCCGGGGCCAGGGAGATTTTGTAGTCTTCGCCCGGAACGGTCTTGAGCATGGTGAAATCGCTCAGCAGCAGTGCATCTTCAGGCTTGGCGAAATGCAGGTAGCCGTAGAACCACAGCGCACCGACGGTGCCGAGGATGGTGCCGATACCGGTGATGATCAGGGGGATGGCGTTACGTTCTTCACTCATTGCGGACTCTCATCTTCAGAATTCGGGGGTTGCGGGTAATTGGGGATCTCACCGAGGCGGCGCAGGCCGTTGAAATGCTCGGGATCGTCGAGGTAACGCAGCATCACCTGACGCCAGACCGGATCGCCGAAGGTCTGCACATGGCCGCCACGGGTCAGTTGCAGCACGCGCGGTGGCGGCGCAGCTTGATACAGACGGATCGCGTTGGAAAGCGGCACGAGCGGATCGTCGAGACTATGGAAGATCAGTTTCGGCACGCCGTTGAGTTGCGCGATCGAGTTGATCGGGCTGTCGGCATCCGGCACCAGCCATGACAGCGGCACCTGCAATGGCCAGGTCAGCCATGAGGTGCTCAATGCATATTGGCCGACGCTGCGATAACTCGCAGGTACGCCGTCGAGCACCAAGGCCTTGAGCTGCTTTTGCCGCTCAGGATGTTGCACCAGCCAATGTACCGCCATCGCGCCGCCGAGGCTTTGACCGAGCAAAACCAGGGGTTTGCCTTTGACTTCTGGCGCCTTGTCCAGCCAGGCGAATGCAGCGTCGATATCCTGATAGATCGCCGGCAGACTCGGTTCGCCCTCGGACAGACCATAACCGCGATAGTCCACCAGCAGCACCTGATAACCCTGTTCTGGCAACCACCAACTGCCGCCCAGGTGCATCGGCAGATTGCCGCCGTTGCCATGCAGATGCAGCACCGTGCCTTTGACTTCAACATCGGGTTTGACCGGCAACCACCAGGCATTCAGCTTGAGGCCGTCGGCGGTGGTGAGGGTTACGGCGCGGTATTCGAGCTTGGCCTTTTCCGGGGTGAACAACTGGCCCGGCTCGGGGTAGAACAGCAGCGAGCTGCAACCGCCAAGCGTCAGGAGCAGGCAAAGCATGCCGAGGATTCTCATCCGGTGAAACCTCGCAGTGATTGCTCAGAGGATGTTCGAGTAGTCCGCTTCGATCCGGTCCAGGCTCAGGTGATTGAGGAAGTTGGAGAAGCACATCCACGCCGACAACGCGTTCAGATCGCGGAACTGATCCGGCAGATACTTCGGCGCCACCACCAGACCTTCATCGACCAACTGACGCAAGGTGCGCATGTCCTCAAGCGTGGTCTTGCCGCAAAACAACAGCGGGATCTGCTCAAGCTTGCCCTTACGCACGGCCAACTGAATGTAGTTGTAAACCATGATAAAGCCCTTGAGATAGGACAAGTCTTTGGTAAATGGCAGGCCGTTCGGCACCGATCCACGGAACACCCGACTGGCATTGCCGTAGCTCTCGGCCATTTCAAAGCCTTGCTCGCGGAAGAACTCGAACACCTGCAAGAAGTCCGCGCCCTCCTCGACCATATGAATCGCGCGGGTACGGTTGGTCAGTTTGCGCAGACGGCTCGGGTAGGAGGCGAAGGTGATGATTTCCATCAGGATCGCCAGACCTTCCTGGGTCACTGTCGACGACGGCGGACCTTTGGACAGGAAGGTGCAGATCGGCTGGTTCAAACCGTTGAGCGTGGTGCCGACGTGCACCAGGCCTTCGTGAACTTCCAGCGCACGCACGTCGCGGTCGTTGAACATCGCGTCGGTGCGGATCTTGATGTAGTCGGCACCCGCCGCCGCATCGGCGACGATGCCGTCGGACTCGAATACGCGGATGGTTTCCTCGGCCTCGCCGAAGACCTTGTTCAGGCGGGTTTGCAGCAGGTGTACGGCATCCTTGGCGGTGAGGATTTTCGGTTCGTCCTTGAGGTCGCCACGGCCGTCGATGTTATTCAGGTAGTCGGACATCATCAGGCCGAGGTCGGCCAGGGTCGGGTCGCCGGCGTGGAACGCATCGGACGCCGCGCCATACAGTTCCTGGGAGATCAGGCCGAAATCCTCGGTGCCGCGCGCTTCGAGCATGCGCACCACCATCCGGTATTCCTTGCACATCCGGCGCATGATCTGGCCAACCGGGTTGAACTGGCCGAGCTGGCGGGTGATGTCGCGCTCGATGTTCTGGAATTCCAGTTTGACCTTGCTCGAATCGAACGCCAGCGGCCGATTGAGGTAGTAGTCGCGATCCACCGCGGGCATTTCCTTGCCCTTGGCCTTGAGGAACCCCTTGCGAATGCTCTCGTCCCACTTGACCGCGTCAAGGACACGGATCGGCGTCTGCGCCAGCACTATGCGATCGGACAAAATGCGTATCGTCTGCTGGTAATCGTCCACCCGAAACTCCTGTAGAAAACCTGATGTACATAGCCTGATTGGCTTTCATGCAAAACTCCCTATGCACACGCTTTCCCCGCCGGGGATCACGCCGACGCGAGCACCAGATGCATGTAGCGCGTCAGAATGCCGAGCATTTCTTCTTCGGCCAAAGGCTCGGCGTCGTTGAGCAGGCCCTGATATTCCATCCGACCGATAATCGCCGTCAACACCTTGGCATCCTGCTGCGGCTCACGCGAGCCCAATACCTGGAACAACTGGCAAGTGCCCTGCAACAGAATCTGCTGATGCGAACGCACCAACACCGCCAGACGCGGGTTGAGCAGCGCTTCCTGACGGAACGCCTGCTCCGCCATCAGATGCTCACGCCGATTGACCAGTTGCCGATGCACATAGTCCGCCATCAGCCGCGCGATGTCGTCCGCCAGTTGCGAGCGCGACTCCGGGCTGCCATCGGCGCTGACCACCATGTCACGCAGCAGGCCTTCGTTGTTGTTCCACAACTTGGCCATGTACTCGGCACTGCGTTCCACGTATTGGGCGAAGGTATCGGTGAGCAGGTCATCGATGTCCTTGAAGTAATAAGTGGTCGCCGACAGCGGCACCGCAGCCTCGGCCGCCACTGCCCGATGGCGTACGGCCCGCACGCCATCACGCACGACAATGCGCATCGCTGCGTCGAGAATATCCTGTCGACGCTGCTCGCTGCCCTGCCGGCTGGCCTTGCGGCCTTGGTACTGAACACTTTCGGCAACCGCCGTAGCGATCCCCGCTGCACCTTCTTGAGCCATTGCACCAATCACGACAGGCATTCCTCTGTTATTTCAAAAGTAACCATTTGATACGTTTGTACCAGACAGGCAATAAAAAGCCGCCTGTTTTAGGCGGCTTTTTTACTGAAACGTTTACGCTTGCGGTCGCATGTGCGGGAACAGGATCACATCGCGGATCGACGGTGAGTTGGTCAGCAACATCACCAGACGGTCGATGCCGATACCTTCACCCGCCGTTGGCGGCATGCCGTACTCCAGCGCACGCACGAAGTCGGCGTCGTAGTGCATGGCTTCGTCGTCGCCGGCGTCCTTGTCGGCCACCTGCGCCATGAAGCGCTCGGCCTGGTCTTCCGCGTCGTTCAACTCGGAGTAGGCGTTGGCGATTTCACGGCCACCGATGAACAGCTCGAAGCGGTCGGTGACGTTCGGGTTGTCATCGTTGCGACGGGCCAGTGGCGACACTTCGAACGGGTATTGAGTAATGAAGTGCGGCTGCTCGAGTTTGTGCTCGACCAGTTCTTCGAAAATCATCACTTGCAGCTTGCCCAGCCCTTCGAAGCCCAACACCTTGGCGCCGGCCTTCTTGGCGATGGCGCGGGCCTTGTCGATGTCGTTCAGATCATCGGCCGTCAGCTCAGGGTTGTACTTGAGGATCGAGTCGAACACCGACAGACGCACGAACGGCTCGCCGAAGTGGAAGACTTTGTCGCCGTACGGCACGTCAGTGCTGCCCAGAACCAGCTGCGCCAGTTCGCGGAACAGCTCCTCGGTCAGGTCCATGTTGTCTTCGTAGTCGGCGTACGCCTGGTAGAACTCCAACATGGTGAACTCAGGGTTGTGACGCGTCGAAACGCCTTCGTTACGGAAGTTGCGGTTGATCTCGAACACTTTCTCGAAACCGCCGACAACCAAGCGCTTCAGATACAGCTCTGGCGCGATACGCAGGAACATTTCCATGTCCAGCGCGTTGTGGTGCGTTTCGAACGGCTTGGCTGCCGCGCCGCCAGGAATGGTCTGCAGCATCGGCGTTTCGACTTCGAGGAAGTCACGCTGCATCAGGAAGCTGCGGATGTGCGCAATCACTTGCGAACGTACGCGGAAAGTCTGACGCACGTCTTCGTTGACGATCAAGTCAACGTAGCGCTGACGGTAGCGCTGTTCGGTGTCGGTCAGGCCGTGGTGCTTGTCCGGCAGTGGGCGCAGGGACTTGGTCAGCAGGCGCACGCTGGTCATTTCTACGTACAGGTCGCCTTTGCCGGAACGGGCCAGGGTGCCTTCAGCAGCAATGATGTCGCCCATGTCCCAGGTTTTCACCGCGGCCAGGGTGTCTTCGGACAGGGTTTTACGGTTGACGTAAACCTGAATCCGGCCGGTCATGTCCTGAATCACCATGAACGAGCCACGGTTGAGCATGATGCGACCCGCAACCTTGACCGGAATCGCAGCTTCTGCCAGCTCTTCCTTGGTCTTGTCCGCGTACTGTTTCTGCAGTGCATCGCAGTAGTTTTCGCGGCGGAAGTCATTGGGGAAGGCGTTACCCTTGGCGCGCTCGGCAGCAAGCTTTTCCTTGCGCAGGGCGATCAGGGAGTTTTCTTCCTGTTGCAGGGCTTGCGGATCGAGTTGTTGGTCGCTCATGTCTTTAAATATTCCATCAGGTTCGTTGCCCCCAGCCTGCGGCTGAGGGTCGCCGGCAAGCCGGCTCCCACAATTTTTTACAGCCCGGATTTCAGGCTGGCTTCCAGGTATTCGTCGATATCGCCGTCGAGCACCTTGTCGCAGTCGCTGCGTTCGATGTTGGTGCGCAGGTCCTTGATTCGCGACGCGTCGAGCACGTAGGAGCGAATCTGATGACCCCAGCCGATGTCCGACTTGGTGTCTTCCAGCGCTTGCGAAGCGGCGTTGCGCTTCTGCATTTCCTGCTCGTACAACTTGGCCCGCAGCATTTTCATGGCGGTGTCCTTGTTGGCGTGCTGGGAACGTTCGTTCTGGCAGCTGACCACAGTGTTGGTCGGTACGTGCGTGATACGTACGGCCGAGTCGGTGGTGTTTACGTGCTGACCACCGGCACCCGAGGAACGATAGGTGTCGATCCGCAGGTCTGCCGGGTTGATCTCGATTTCCACCTTGTCATCGATCTCTGGCGAGACGAATACAGCGGAGAACGAGGTGTGGCGACGGTTGCCAGAGTCGAACGGGCTCTTGCGTACCAGACGGTGCACGCCGATCTCGGTACGCAACCAGCCAAAGGCGTATTCACCCTTGATGTGCACGGTGGCGCCTTTGATCCCGGCAACTTCACCGGCCGACAGTTCCATGATGGTCGCGTCGAAACCGCGTTTGTCAGCCCAGCGCAGGTACATGCGCAGCAGGATGTTGGCCCAGTCTTGAGCCTCGGTGCCGCCGGAACCGGCCTGGATGTCCAGGTAGGCGTTGTTCGGGTCCATCTCGTGGCTGAACATGCGGCGGAATTCGAGCTTGGCGAGGTTTTCCTCGAGACGGGCCAGCTCGGCGACAACATCGCCTACTGCGCCTTCGTCATTCTCTTCAACGGCCATGTCCAGCAGGTCGCGGCAATCGGCCAGACCGGTGTTCAATTCGTCGAGGGTGTCGACGATCTGCGCCAGCGCAGAGCGCTCGCGGCCCAGCTCCTGGGCGTATTCAGGTTTGTTCCAGACACTCGGATCTTCAAGCTCGCGATTGACTTCGGTCAGACGCTCATGCTTTTGATCGTAGTCAAAGATACCCCCGAATAGTTTCGGAGCGCTCGGACAGGTCCTTGATGGTGTTCAGGATCGGGTTGATTTCCATGGCAGGCAGCACTCGTTGGCGAACTTTTGAAAGCCGGCGAGTATAACGTAATCGGGCTGGGACGGCAGCCCGTCTGGCGGGTGTTGGGGGAATGTCTTGCGGGTTGGTGTCTGGCTTGAGATTGCCTGCCCTCACCCTAGCCCTCTCCCAGAGGTAGAGGGGACCGATTCGGGGTTGCTTGAGAGATTCGGCGACCTGAGCGATCTTCAGTGAATCCATAATCGCCAGGATTTTTCAGGTCGAAGTTTGACGAAAGACACCTCGGTCGGCCCCCTCTCCCTCCGGGAGAGGGCTGGGGTGAGGGGGAAGGCCGTTACTCAATCCCAACTTGGTTGCGTCCATTGTTCTTCGCCAGATACAACCCGCGATCCGCCGCCGAAATCAGCAACCGGCAATCACTGCCCGCCTCCGGCACCATGGTCGCCAGGCCGATGCTGATGGTCAGGATCGCGCCATCATCCGGCGAATGATGCGGAATTTTCAGCGCGGCCACGGTCTGGCGCAGCTTCTCGGCCACCAGGCGTGCGCCGCCCGGTGAAGTATTCGGCAGCACCAGCGCAAACTCCTCGCCACCGTAGCGCGCAGGCAAGTCCGAAGGCCGGGCGCTGGCGTCGCGGATGGCGGTGGCGACCTTGCGCAGAGCTTCGTCACCCTCAACGTGGCCGAAGGTGTCGTTGTACGACTTGAAGTAATCGACGTCGATCATCAACAGCGACAACTGAGTCTGATCGCGCAACGAACGGCGCCACTCCAGCTCCAGGTATTCGTCGAAGTGGCGGCGATTGGACAGCCCGGTCAAGCCGTCGGAGTTCATCAGGCGTTGCAGCACCAGATTGGTGTCGAGCAACTGCTGCTGGCTGACGCGCAGCGCGCGATACGCCGCGTCACGTTGCAGCAGCGTCATGTAGGAGCGCGAGTGATAGCGTATGCGCGCCACCAGTTCGATATTGTCCGGCAACTTCACCAGATAATCGTTGGCGCCGGCCGAGAACGCCGCGCTCTTGATCAGCGGGTCTTCCTTGGTCGACAGGACGATGATCGGGATGTCCTTGGTCGCCGGATGATTGCGGTATTCGCGCACCAGACTCAGGCCATCGAGGCCAGGCATCACCAGATCCTGCAGGATCACCGTCGGCTTGATCCGCACCGCATTGGCGATGGCCTGATGCGGGTCGGAGCAGAAGTGAAAGTCGATGTTCTCTTGATTGGCCAGCCCACGGCGCACCGCTTCGCCGATCATCGCCTGATCGTCCACCAACAACACCATGGCGGCGTTTTCGTCGGTCTTGATGCCATCGATCTGTAAGTCATTCATGGGCGGTCACCTGAGTGCTGCGGGGGCCAGGGTTGTGGAGGGATCGGTTCATTTGGGGAAAATCTCCAGCAAACGTGGCGCTATCTTTTCCAGTGGACGGATTTCTACGGCCGCATCGATCGCCGCAGCGGCCTTGGGCATGCCGTACACCGCACTGCTGTGCTGATCCTGCGCGATGGTCAGGTAACCCTGTTGGCGCATGAGCTTAAGCCCTTGCGCGCCATCGCGTCCCATCCCGGTCAATAAAACCCCGACTGCATCACCGTTCCAATAGCTGGCGACGCTTTCGAAAAACACGTCGATAGAGGGTCGGTAGATCTCGTTGACCGGTTCGGCGGTGTAGGCCAACGTGCCGTTTTTCAACAAACGGATATGGTGATTGGTGCCGGCCAGCAGCACTGCGCCACTCTGCGGCGGCTCGCCCTCGCGGGCCAGACGCACGTCAAGGCCGCTGGCACTCGCCAACCATTCAGCCATGCCGGCGGCAAACACCTGATCGACATGCTGCACCAGCACGATTGCCGGCGTGAAATTGCGCGGCAGGCCTTTGAGCAGCACTTCCAGCGCCGCCGGCCCGCCCGCCGAGGAACCGATTGCCACCAGCCGCTGACATGAACCGGAACTGCGTGGTGCAGCGGGCGCCTGTCGGGAGCGCGCAGGCTTCTCGCCGATCAGCCAGCCGATATTCAGAATCTTGCGCAACAGTGGCGCCGCGGCTTGCTGAGCATCACCAGCACCGATGGCCGGGGTATCGACCACATCCAGTGCGCCGTGGCCCATGGCTTCGAACACCCGGTGCACGTTCTGCTGGCGATCGACGGTGACGATGACAATCGCGCACGGGCTCTCGGCCATGATTCGCCGCGTCGCCTCAACGCCGTCCATCACCGGCATGATCAAGTCCATCAGGATCAGATCCGGGGTATTTTCCGCACACAGACGCACGGCCTCGGCACCGTTGTAGGCGACCCACACCACCTGATGCGCCGGCTCGAAAGCCAGCGCGCGGCGCAGCGCCTCCACGGCCATCGGCATGTCGTTGACGATTGCGATCTTCATGCCCGCGCTCCTCCTATAAGCTCAACCACCGCGTCGAGCAGGGCGTCGTCATGAAAACTGGCTTTGGCTAGATAATAGTCGGCCCCGGCGTCCAGTCCACGCCGGCGGTCTTCCTCGCGATCTTTGTAGGAAACCACCATCACTGGCAGCGATTGCAAACGGTTGTCGCGGCGCAGCAGCGAGACCAGTTCGATGCCGTCCATGCGCGGCATGTCGATGTCGGTAATCAGCAGATCGAAATCCTCCGAACGCAACGCGTTCCAGCCATCCATGCCGTCGACCGCCACGGCCACGTCGTAACCGCGATTGAGCAGCAGTTTGCGTTGCAGTTCGCGCACGGTCAGCGAGTCGTCGACCACCAGAATCCGTTTGCGCGCTGCTTCTGCTGCGTGATTACCGGTTCTGGCAATACGCTCCAGACGACCGGTGTTAAGCAATTTGTCCACCGATCGCAGCATGTCCTCGACATCGACGATCAGCACCACCGAGCCGTCGTCGAGCAAGGCTCCGGCGGAAATGTCCTGAACCTTGCCCAGCCGTTCATCCAGCGGCAGCACCACCAGCGTGCGCTCGCCGACAAAGCGCTCGACCGCCACGCCATAAATCGCGTCACGCTCGCGAATCACCACCACTTTCAGGGTGTCACCGCTGTTCTGACTGGCCGGACGTTGCAACAACTGACTGGCCGCGACCAGCCCGACGTGCCGCCCTTCGTGCCAAAAATGCTGGCGACCTTCAAGCTGAACAATGTCGTCCGGCGCCAGATCGCACATGCGTTCAATGTGCGCCAGCGGAAACGCATAAGCCTCGTCGCCGACCTCGACCACCAGACTGCGCACCACCGACAGGGTCAGCGGCACTTCCAGATGGAAACGACTGCCCTCGCCCGCCGTCTGCTCCAGCACCACGGCGCCGCGCAACTGCCGCACCATGTGCTGCACCGCGTCGAGACCGACGCCGCGGCCGGACACTTCGGTGACCTTGTCGCGCAGGCTGAATCCCGGCAGAAACAGGAAGGTCAGCAGTTCTTCTTCGCTCAACTGCGCGGCGGTTTCGGCTGGGGATAACTGCCGTTCGACGATGCTGCGGCGGACTTTTTCCAGATCGACGCCGTTGCCGTCATCGCTGAGTTCCAGCACCAGCAATCCAGCCTGATGCGAGGCGCGCAGGCGGATCAGGCCTTCTTCGGATTTGCCTTTGAGCAGCCGCTGTTCCGGCGCTTCGATGCCGTGATCGACCGCGTTGCGCAGCAAGTGCGTGAGCGGCGCTTCGAGTTTTTCCAATACATCGCGGTCGACCTGAGTCTTCTCGCCTTCGATCTCCAGTCGCACCTGTTTGCCGAGGCTGCGCCCGAGGTCACGCACCATCCGCGCCTGCCCCGACAGCACATCGGCGAACGGGCGCATGCGGCAGGCCAGTGCGGTGTCGTAGAGGACTTGTGCACGCTGGCTGGCTTGCCAGGCGAATTCGTCGAGCTCGGCGTTTTTCTCGGCGAGCAAGTGCTGAGATTCGGCAAGCAGGCGTCGCGCATCTTCCAGCGCTTCCTGGGCTTCGAGGCTCAGTGCGTGTTCTTTCAGATGGACGTTGAGGCTTTCGAGGGCACGCAGACCGTTGTTCTGCATGCGTTTGAGGCGTTGCATGGTCGCCAGATGCGGCTTGAGGCGCTGGGTTTCCACCAGCGATTTGCTCGACAGATCGAGCAGGCTGTTGAGGCGCTCGGCGGTGACGCGCAGCACGCGCTCGCCACCTTCGGTGGTGCGGCGGTTCTGCCGTGGCGTCGGTTCGGAGACTTCCACAGGTAACTCAACCAGCGGCGCAGCTTCGGGCACAGCAGGCGCTTCAAGCTGCAATTCAGCCATCGGTGGCGCGGCGAAGGGAACCGATGGATCCAGCAAATTACCCATCAACGCCACATAAGCTTCGATATCCGCCGGTTGCGGGCCGTTGGCCGGCGTGGCGATGCGCATCAGCAGATCGGTGCCTTGCAACAATGCGTCGATATGCTCCGGACGCAGAAACAGCCGCCCTTCCTGCGCGCTGACCAGACAATCTTCCATCACATGGGCAACGCTGACGCCGCTGTCGATACCGACGATCCGCGCCGCGCCCTTGAGCGAGTGCGCTGCACGCATGCACGACTCGAGTTGATCGGCCTGAGTCGGATTGCGCTCTAGTGCCAGCAATCCTGCGCTGAGCACCTGGGTCTGAGCTTCGGCTTCAAGGCTGAACAGTTCGAGCAACGAGGCGTCGCGCATTTGCTCGGGGGTCATGTGAGGCTCCGGGACACGGCGGACAACAACTGTTCTTCATCCAGCCAGCGCAGGCTGCGCCCCTTGAAGGGCAAAACCCCGCGAGTGTATTTGGCGCTAGCCTGAGTGCCTGAGCGTGAAGCGGCCTCAAGAATTCGCTCGTCGATGGCGTGAATACCGTCCACTTCGTCCACAGGTACAACCACCGGTCCGCCTTGCGCTGCGATGATCAGCATGCGCGGCATGATTCGCGCGCCAGTGGCCGGGGCGACGTTGCTGTCGAGGTCGAGCAGTTCAACCAGCGACAGGCACGCCACCAGCGCGCCACGTACATTGGCCACGCCGAGCAAGGCCCGCGAGCGCTGATGCGGCAGCGAGTGAATCGCTTGCAACGGCGCGACTTCCACCAGACTGCGCGTCGCCAGCCCCAACCATTCTTCGCCGAGCCGGAACATCAGCAGCGAACGGGTTTTCAGGTCGACTTCAACCGCCGTCGCCACCGGATCGCGCTCGTCCTGTTGCAACGCATAACGGTCGAGCAGCCGTGTGGCGGCGGCGGAATACACCGCGCAGTTGCGGCAATGAATATGGTCTTCGAGTAACGGGCAGGATTTGTCGCCGTGGATACCGATGCGGTTCCAGCAGTCGTCGATCGCGCGGGCGTCTTCGTGGGTGACGTTCAAGGTGTCGGCGATCATCATTTACGCTCACTGTCAGCGGTGCGGCCGCTGCGGGCGGCGCGCTCCTGCAATCGTCTGGCGCCCGCTGTGTCGCCCTGGGCTTGCAGCAACGCCGCCAGATGCATCAACGCGTCGGGGTGTTGCGGTTCGAGGTATAACGCCTTGCGATAAAAGCCCTGAGCTTCGAGGGTACTGCCGGCCACATCGCTGAGCAGACCGAGCCAATAGAACACCTGCGCGACCGGTTCGTGGCTGCGCAGATACTGTTCGCACGCGGCGCGGGCTTCGGCGCTTTTGCCTTCGTTGGCGAGTGCGGCGATGTTCGCCAGCAACGTCGCAGCATCGGGATTTTGCGCTTTGCCGGTAGTCGGCAATGGCGCCACCGAGGCGAACGGGCGACTGCGCACTGGCGGCGGTGGCGCACTGCGAATTGGCTGACGCATTGGCAGCGGTGCGGGCACCAGCGTCGGCAACGGTTCGGGTTGCGGCTCGGTGTGCCGACTGAACGCGAACGACTGCGGGATGCCAATCGAACGCATGCCCAGACGTCCAAGCAAACTGCCCTCGGCCGGTCCGATAAACAGTACGCCGTCATCGTGGGTGAAGCGCTTGAGCACTTCGAACACTTGCTTCTGCGTCGGCTGATCGAAGTAGATCAACAGATTGCGGCAGAACACGAAATCAAACGGCGGTTCATTCGCCAGCAGGGTCGGATCGAGCACGTTGCCAGACTGCAAACGCACCTGTTCACGCACGTATTCATTCAGGCGATAGCCATCATTTTCCGGCATGAAATGCCGATCGCGGTAGGCCAGATCATCGCCGCGAAACGAGTTCTTGCCGTACTGCGCACGCTTGGCCTTGTCCACCGACAGGGGGCTGACGTCCATGCCATCGACCTTGAACTGATGCGGCTTGAGGCCGGCATCAAGCAACGCCATGGCAATCGAATAGGGTTCTTCGCCGGTGGAGCACGGCAGGCTGAGGATGCGCAGCGCGCGCATATTGTTCAGCTCGTCCAGACGTTTACGTGCGAGTTTGCCGAGGGTCGCAAAGGATTCCGGATACCGGAAAAACCAGGTTTCGGGGACGATCACCGCTTCGATCAGTGCCTGCTGTTCATCGCGCGAACCTTGCAGGTTCAGCCAATACTCATCGGCTGTAGCTGATTGCGAAAGAGTGATGCGCTGACGCACGGCGCGCTCGATGATCGCCGGGCCGACCGAGGCGACGTCGAGGCCGATGCGCTCTTTGAGGAAATCGAAAAAGCGCTGATCGCTGCTCATGGTTGCTCCTCGAGCTGCGCAGGATCGCGCGGCGGACTGGGGAACAACAGCGTGCGCACCGCCTCATCGAGCAGGTCATTGACCCGCACCCATTGCACCAATCCGTGGGCGTCTTCGCGCACCGGGCCGAGGTACGGCGCCTGACGATTGTCGAGGCCGTACGGGCGGAAATCTTCCGGGCTGCAACGCAGGGTGTCGGTGGCCTGTTCGAGGATCAATCCGAGCCATTGCGCCGGTTGCGCATCGTCGCCGCGATAATTCACTAGCACCAATCGCGTGCTGGTGCGCGCCTCGGCGGGTTGGCCAAAAGTCAGCGCGCTGAGATCGATCACCGGCACCACTGTGCCGCGATAGGCGAACACGCCGGCGACCCACTCGGGCGCTCGGGCAATCGGCTTCAACGGCAGACGCGGCAATACTTCCGCCACTTCGGTGGCGCGCAAGGCGTAGCGCTCGCTGCCGATGCGAAACAGCAGAAACAGGGCCTGCTTCGCTAGCGGCGCCGCGCTGCGTTTGGCGATGATGTCGCTCATCAGACTTTGAATCGCGAAACGCCGCTGCGCAGACCGACCGCCACTTGGCTCAGTTCGTCGATGGCAAAACTCGCCTGACGCAATGAGTCGACGGTCTGGCTGCTGGCATCACCCAACTGCACCAGCGCATGGTTGATCTGCTCGGCGCCGGTAGCCTGGGCCTGCATGCCTTCGTTGACCATCAACACCCGCGGCGCCAGCGCCTGCACCTGATGAATGATCTGCGACAACTGCTCGCCGACCTGCTGCACCTCGGACATTCCACGGCGCACTTCTTCGGAGAACTTGTCCATGCCCATCACACCCGCCGACACCGCCGACTGGATCTCGCGCACCATCTGTTCAATGTCGTAAGTAGCGACGGCAGTCTGATCCGCCAGACGTCGAACTTCGGTGGCAACCACGGCAAAACCACGGCCGTATTCACCGGCCTTCTCGGCTTCAATCGCCGCGTTCAGCGACAGCAGATTGGTCTGGTCGGCGACCTTGACGATGGTCACCACCACTTGGTTGATGTTGCCGGCCTTCTCATTGAGGATCGCCAGTTTGGCGTTGACCAGATCGGCCGCGCCCATCACCGAATGCATGGTGTCTTCCATGCGTGCCAGGCCTTGCTGCCCGGAACCGGCCAGCACCGAAGCCTGATCGGCAGCGGTGGAGACTTCGGTCATGGTGCGAACGAGGTCGCGCGAAGTCGCGGCGATTTCCCGCGAGGTGGCGCCGATTTCAGTGGTGGTGGCAGCGGTTTCGGTGGCGGTGGCTTGTTGTTGCTTGGAAGTCGCGGCGATCTCGGTCACCGAGGTGGTGACCTGCACCGACGAACGCTGAGCCTGAGAAACCAGCGAAGTGAGCTCGGCCATCATGTCGTTGAAGCCGGTTTCCACCGCGCCGAATTCGTCCTTGCGGTCGAGATTCAATCGGCTGCTCAAGTCGCCGGTGCGCATGATGTCGAGAATCTGCACGATGCGATTCATCGGCGCCATGATCGCGCGCATCAACAGCAAACCGCAGAGGCCGGCCGCGACTATCGCGATCAGCAATGAGATGAGCATGCTGACCTTGGCCGCTGCCACCGCCTCGTCGATATTGGCCATGGCCTGGTCGGAGATTCTCTTGTTCTCACCGATGATGTCGTTAAGCTTCATCCGCCCGCTGTACCACGCCGGCGTCAGCTTCTCGTTGAACAGCTTGATTGCATCGGCTTCCAGATTGCGCTTGTGCAAATCCAGCACCGATTCCTGAATTTGCATGTAGACATCGTGGTACTTCTCGAACACCGCGAATTCGCTGCGATCCTTATCAGTGAACATGGTCGTGCGGTAACTGGCCATGTGTTCTTGCAGACGGTTCTCGAACGCCTTGTATTCGGCAGCGTCTTCAGTGCTGACGCCCTGACCTTCCTTGAGGCCGAGCAATTCCTGAGTCTGCAGATAACTGTCGACCCACGCGCCACGAATCATAGAGCTGTAGTAGACCCCCGGAATCGCGTCGTCACGCACGCTGCTCTCACTGGCTTCGATCTTCAACAGCCGTGAATACGAGACGACCACCATCAGCAACATGATGGCGATAATTACCGCAAAGCTCGCCAAAATGCGTTGGCGCAACGTCCAGTTCTTCACAGTAAATCCTCGTGCGGTCGGTCGAAATGCGGGGAGTATAGCTGAGGGCGGTGTTTCATTTATAAGACGCTTTTGCCGAATCCTGTAACGCCAGTTCGAGAATCGCCAGCAATGATGTCATCCGGCCATTGTGCGCAACTTCTTGCGCACTCAAATGTGGATAACCGTGTGGATACATTGCGGAGAGGCAAGCAGTGCGTCCCCTACAGACGAGTGCGCAACTTCTTGCGCAGTACTGCGCAAGAAGTTGCGCACTTTCAGCCTTGCGACTGATCAAAAAACACTCAATTTGTTGAGTCAGAGCGCTCTAGTCCCCGGCTCCCGGGGCTGCACCAAAAAGTGGCACGACTCTTGATAACAGTTCAGCCACCCACCGGGCGATTTCGCCTCCGGGCACTCTCAATTTCAGCAAGGAGCACACCCATGGCTACACCAGCGTACATGTCGGTTACCGGCGAAAAACAAGGCCTGATCACTGCCGGCGCGTTCACCGCTGACTCCGTTGGCAACACCTACCAGGAAGGTCACGAAGACCAGGTCATGGTTCAGGCGTTCAGCCACGACGTGATCATCCCGCGTGATCCGCAATCCGGCCAACCAACCGGTCAGCGCGTTCACAAGCCAGTTGTGATCACCAAGGTCTACGACAAGGCTTCGCCACTGCTGCAAGCCGCTCTGACTTCGGGCGAGCGCATGAGCGAAATCGTTATCCAGTGGTTCCGTACTTCGGCTCAAGGTACTCAAGAGCACTACTACACCACCAAACTGGAAGACGCGATCATCGTCGCCATCAACAACAAAATGCACAACTGCCAGGATCCAGGCAACTCGCACTTCACCCACCTGGAAGAAGTGCAGTTCACCTACCGTAAAATCACCTGGACCCACGAAGTATCCGGTACTTCGGGTTCCGATGACTGGCGTGCTCCAGTCGTTTAATTACGGCTGATCGCTACAAAACATCGGCCAGCTCTGCTGGTCGATGTTGTTTGCACCCCCCCAGAATTTCGCGCGCGTTGATCCGCCTGGCGGTCATCGACGAGCGCCGCTGTACAGCACGAGGAACAAGGGATGTTCGCGCCGGCCAATGAAACCCATTTTGCTCTGACCATTGAAGGTCTTTCCGCCGACTTTCAGGTGTTTTCCCTGCAAGGCCGGGAAGCCATCAGCCAGCCTTTTGTGTTCGAGGTGGAGCTGGTCAGTGAGCAGCCGTCGCTGGACCTCGAAACCCTGCTGCACAAACCGGCCTTTCTGCAGCTGTCGCCCGACGGCAGCGGCATTCACGGCCAGATCTACCGCGCCGCGCAAGGCGATTCCGGCAAGCGCCTGACCCGCTATGCCGTGACCCTGCGCCCGCAGTTGTCGTACTTGGCGCATCGCGTCAATCAGCGAATCTTCCAGAACCTCACGGTGCCGAAAATCATCGGCATGGTGCTGGAAGAACACGGCATCCAGAGCAACGCCTACGCCTTCCAGACCGGTTCGATCTACCCCGAGCGCATCTACTGCGTGCAGTA
>NZ_JAFCUQ010000018.1:0-145906 GCF_049896625.1 Pseudomonas sp. TWP3-1 | reverse complement strand
GTCTCGGTACTGGATACGATAAACCGGCTTAGCCGCATAGCTTGAACCGCCGTATACGGATCCGTACGTACGGTGGTGTGAGAGGACGGCGGATGTAAATCCGCCTCCTACTCGATCTGAATTTCGAGGAGTTTCTGAAATTGTGGAAAACAAATTCGCCAAGCTCGTAAAGCGCGACATAAAGACGCTGCAAATGGCTGTTTTTGCACAGTTTTGACTTGTCCCCATTCGCTGTGGAGCTGGCTGTGAATAACGTGGGAGTAGCTGGCTGAAAGCCTCTGAAACCGTGGCTTGCAGGCTTGTGGTTGTTTTTTGATCAGGCGTTTTCTGGTAAGCAGACGCTTCGCTTGTCAACCTTTTTATAGGCGACGAAAATCGGTGAAGGGCTAGTGCATCAACCTGTGGATAAGTCTGTGATTAAACTCTGGAAAGACTGCGCTAAGGGCCGTGATTGCTGGCCTCGCGCAATCACGTCCATGAACGGTCAGTCGTGCAAAATGCCCTGTCCCGCACATCCCTCGGTTCAGGGTCAAGCAAAAAACTTTCAAAATCTTGCGCAAAGCCTTGTGTGCCGCGGCTTTGCGCTTTTGCACTTGCCCCCGTTATCTGTGGAGCAGACTGTGGATAACATGCGCGCACATGGCTACAGGCCGCGCAGGATATGGCGCTCAAGGTGTTGATCGTTTTTTGTACAGGGTTCGGTGGTTGCCTGTGATTGCCGAGCCGGGCATGCTGCCCGCTGATGGTCCATTTCAATGGCTGCCACGGCGGTCGAAGTCAGGAGAACACGATGTCCAACACCCTGTTTATCACCGGCGCTACTTCCGGTTTTGGTGAAGCCTGTGCCCGTCGTTTTGCCGAGGCTGGCTGGAAACTGGTGCTGACCGGTCGTCGTGAAGAACGCCTCAATGCCCTGTGTGCCGAGCTGTCGAAGCAGACCGAGGTGCATGGCCTGGTGCTGGATGTGCGTGATCGCAAGGCGATGGAGGAGGCGATTGCCAACCTGCCGCCATCGTTCGCCAAACTGCGTGGCCTGATCAACAACGCCGGGCTGGCGCTGGGTGTCGATCCGGCGCCCAAGTGCGACCTCGACGACTGGGACACCATGGTCGACACCAACGTCAAAGGCCTGATGTACGCCACCCGCCTGTTGCTGCCGCGCCTGATCGCCCATGGCCGTGGCGCCGGCATCGTCAACCTCGGCTCGATCGCGGGCAACTACGCGTATCCGGGCAGCCATGTGTATGGCGCGACCAAAGCCTTCGTGAAGCAGTTCTCGCTGAACCTGCGTTGCGACTTGCAGGGTACTGGCGTGCGCGTCAGCAACATCGAGCCGGGCCTGTGCGAGAGCGAGTTCTCGCTGGTGCGCTTTGCTGGCGATCAGGCGCGCTACGACGCGACTTACGCGGGTGCCGAGCCGATCCAGCCGCAGGACATTGCCGAGACGATTTTCTGGGTGATGAATGCGCCGGCGCATATCAACATCAACAGCCTTGAACTGATGCCGGTGAGCCAGACCTGGGCCGGTTTTGCTATCGAGCGTAACAAGGCTTAAGACCGAGTAACGGCCAATCGCTGGCAAGCCAGCTCCCACAGGATTATCGGTGTACACAAACCTTGTGACCGACTCGGTACTTGTGGGAGCTGGCTTGCCAGCGATGAGGCCAGAACAGGCAAAAAAGCTGCATAAGGTAAACTCCCCCCGCACAACCCCACCGCACCCCTGCGGTTTTCAAGGTTTTCGAGGAGTTAAAGTGAGTAACCGAGGTGAGCAGTCGCTGCTCAAACAATCCACCATTCTGATGTTCGCCGTATCGATCGCCGGGATCGTGACCGGTTTTATTTCTGGTGCCGAATCCATCCTGTTCGATGGTTTTTTCTCCCTGATCGCAACCTTCATCAAAGTGCTGATGCTGATCACCGCCAAGTTGATCGCCAAGCAAAGCAATCACAGATTTCAGTTCGGCTTCTGGCATCTGGAGCCGATGGTGCTGCTGATCGAAGGCAGTTTCCTGTTCTTGATCGCCATCTATGCATTTCTCAACGGCGTGTTCGGCATCATCAGCGGCGGGCGTGAAGTCGAGCTGGGCATGGTGATCATCTATGCGGCCGTGTTTACCGTTGTAGAGTTCGCCTACTTCTTCTACATCCGTCGCCGTAATCGCAAGCTCAAGTCGACGCTGATCCGGTTCGACAACATCAGTTGGCTGGTGGACGCGATGCTTTCTGTCGGCCTGCTGGTGAGTTTTCTCACGGCGTTGTTGCTCAAGTCCCAGGGCTATGACGAATGGGCGCTTTACGTCGACCCGTTGATCCTGATTCTGCTGGCCCTGAGCATGCTCGCTCCGGCGTTCAAAATTGTGCGCCCGGCATTGCGTGATGTGTTGGGAATCGCCCCGAACACTCTGGATGAACAGGTGCGTCAGGTGATGGAGGCGGCGAAAGTCGAGCATGGATTCGACGATTACATGTCCTACGTGCAGAAGCACGGCCGGGCGCGGTTCATCGAGATTCATGTGATTTTGCCGGCGGATTATCGACTGGAGAGCGTCGGTCAACTCGACGTCTTGCGCGAGGATATCTCGGCCAGATTGGGCAAGCCGGATGCCGCCCGATGGCTGACCATCAGCTTCACCGGCGACAAGAAGTGGGTCGCCTGACTGTAGGTCAGCGCAGGTATTCAGCCAGCCCGCGATAGCAGGTCGCAAGGTGATACGGCGTGGTCGACGGCATGTCTTTGCGGCTGACCTCGCCCTGCTCGTCGCGACACTCATACCAGCCACCGGCATGCAGGAAGTGCTGTTGCAGCGCCAGCAATTGGCGCAGCACAGCGGCTTCGGCGTCCGGGCGCAAGGTCAGCGCCCGCAGGTATTCAGCCTGCGCCCAGATGCGTTGGGTTGAGTCCTTTGGCCGTCCATCCAGCTCCAGATCGAGCATCGCGCGTACGGCGCCGGATGGCTCGACCACGCCGAACTGCTCGGTGAAGGCAAACGCCCGATCCAGATCCGCGTGCAGTTTCGAACCGCGCAGTAACGGCGAGGATTCGAGCAGGAAATACCATTCGAACTGATGCCCCGGCTCGTACCAGTTATCCACAGCGCCCAGCGGTTTTTCCATCAACACGCCGTATTGCGGATCGACGAATTGCTTGTGCATGGCTGTGCATAACTCGCTCAACGCTTTCTGCGCCACCGGGTCTTCACGCACTGCGATGGTCGCGAGGAAGGCTTCGGCCAAGTGCATCAGCGGATTTTGCAGCGGGCCGGTTTGCAGGGTTGCCCAGTCGCGCTCAAGACAGGCTTCGTAGAGGCCGTCGCCGGTGGCAAAGCGCCGACCGATGACTTCCAGCGCAGCGTTCAGGGTCGATTGCACCAGCGGCTCGCGGGATTTTCCCCAGTAGTGCGCGCAGGCGAACAGGATGAAGGCGTGGGTGTACAGATCCTTGCGCTGATCCAGCGGTTTGCCCTGCGGATCGATGCTGTAGAACCAGCCGCCGTGCTCGGCATCGTGAAAGTGCCGATGCAGGGACTGGAACAGCGCTGCCGCGCGAACCTCGGCGTTATCCACAACCCCGATCAAGCTGGAAAACAGATACAGCTGCCGCGCGCAGGCCATGGCGCGATAGCGCTGCGGTGGCAGTGGTTGATGCGCGGCGTCCAGCGCCTCGTAGGGCAATGCCATGTCGGCATTCCAGCCCGGGCCTTGCCAGAGCGGCACGATCACGTCGAGAAAGTGCTGGTGCACGTCGCCGAACAGGGCGGTCAATTCAGGCTGGGAGGCAGAGCGGGAAGCGTGGGGCATGGGCGGACGTCGTCACGGCAGGGGCGATTGCGCGACATGGTAGCAGAGAGACTGGCATTAGAGACTCGGTGTCTGATCGGCCGTCATCGCTGGCAAGCCAGCTCCCACAGAGAACTTTGCTGCTCACACAATCTGTGGCATAGCATAAAACCCTGTGGGAGCTGCGGTGCGACGATTCGACTTGCCAGCGATGAGGCCGGATCAGACGATAGACATCAACCGGCGAGCAACCACGCACCAGTCACCGCCGAAGCCGCTCCGGCCAGTCGCACCAATGGTGCCGCCGCTCGTGGCAAAACCCGCACCACGCCATAACCCGCTGCATGCAGCGCAGCAGTCGCCACCACAAACCCCGCCGCATACGCCCAAGGACTGGACATCTCCGGCAACTCCAGCCCATGCGCCACACCATGGAACAGCGCAAACCCCGCCGTCGCCGCAACCGCCATCACCAGCGGCGGACGCACTGCCAGCGCCACCGCCAGACCCAGCGCCAGCACCGACGCCGCAATCCCGCTTTCCAGCGCGGGCAATTCCAGCCCTTCAAACCCGAGCATGCCGCCAATCAGCATGGTGCCGACAAAGGTGCACGGCAGCGCCCAGCGCGCGGTGCCTTGTTGCTGCGCAGCCCACAGGCCCACTGCGAGCATCGCCAGCAAGTGATCAAGGCCGCCAATCGGGTGGCTGATGCCGGCGATCAAACCGGTGTCGCCATGCCCCGGATGAGCGAAGGCCAGCGCCGGGGTCAGCAGCAGCGCGACCGCGCCGAGAATGCGTTTGAGTGTCATGAATAAGCTTCCTTGTTGATGAAAATCAGGCTGCGGTGAGCAAGCCCTGGCGTTCGATGAAGGCGATGATTGCTTCCAGGCCCTGACCGGTTTTCTGGTTGCTGAAAACGAACGGCTTGCCGTTGCGCATGCGTTGGGTGTCGCTGTCCATCAGCTCCAGGGAGGCGCCCACCAGCGGCGCCAGGTCGATCTTGTTGATCACCAGCAGATCGGACTTGCAGATGCCCGGCCCGCCCTTGCGCGGCAGCTTGTCGCCGGCCGAAACGTCGATCACGTAGATGGTCAGGTCGGAGAGTTCCGGGCTGAAGGTCGCGGACAGATTGTCGCCACCGGACTCCACCAAAATCAGATCCAGCCCCGGAAAGCGTCGGTTCAGTTGATCGACCGCTTCAAGGTTGATCGAGGCGTCTTCGCGAATCGCCGTGTGCGGACAGCCACCGGTTTCCACGCCGATGATGCGTTCCGGCGCCAAGGCTTCGTTGCGCACGAGAAAATCGGCATCTTCGCGGGTGTAGATGTCGTTGGTGACCACCGCCAGGTTGTAGCGCTCGCGCAAGGCCAGGCACAGCGCCAGAGTCAACGCGGTTTTGCCGGAACCGACCGGGCCGCCGATGCCGACGCGCAGAGGTTGTGAGGTCATGGTTGTTTCTCCTAAGAACGGAACAGGCGGCTGTACTGGCGCTCATGGGCCATGCTCGCCAGGGACAGGCCGAAAGCGGCGCTGCCGATGTGTTGGGGATTGCTGCGAGTAGCGTCCTGCTGCGCCTGTTGCAACAGCGGCAGCAATTGACTGGTCAGGCGCTGCGCGGCTTGCTGGCCCAGCGGCAGAGTTTTCATCAGCACCGCGAGCTGGTTTTCCAGCCAACTCCACAACCACGCGGCCAGCGCGTCCTGCGGGCTGATCTGCCAGGCACGCGCGGCCAGCGACCAGCACAGGGCCAGATGCGGTTCGCTGCATTGTTCGAGGACATCGCGCGCCGGTTGATCGAGTTCGGGCAAGCCGTTGAGCAACTGCTGCAACGAATAACCCATCTGCCGGCTCTCCAGATGCAGCTCGCGCGTCTCCCGACTGGCGCGATGGGTTTCGCAGATTTGCCGGAGTTCACCCCAGTTTTCCTCGGCAGCGGCCTGGCAATGGGCGAGTAACAGCGGCGCTTCGAAGCGCGCGAGGTTGAGCAGCAGTTGATCACTGATCCAGCGCCGCGCGCTGTCGGGATTGCTGACTCGACCGTTATCCACCGCCATTTCCAGACCTTGCGAATAGCTGTAGCCGCCAATCGGCAATTGCGGACTGGCCAGGCGCAGCAGCGCCCAGGCCGGATTCATAAACGCACGCCGAACTGGTGCAGTTTCGGTGCGTAATTAAAGGCTTCCTCGCCGTGGCGTGAATGATGATGGCCGCCACCGTAGGCACCGTGTTCCGGCTGGAACGGCGCTTCAATCGCTTCGACCTGTGCACCAAGTTGTTCAAGCATGGCTTTGAGCACGTAATCGTCGAGCAGGCGCAGCCAGCCGTCGCCGACTTGCAGGGCGACGTGGCGGTTGCCCAGGTGATACGCGGCGCGGGTCAGTTCGAAGGCACTGGCGCAGGTGACGTGCAGCAGTTGCTCGGGACGGGCGCAGACTTTGACGATGCGGCCGTCCTCAGCCTCGAGGCATTCGCCATCAAACAGCGGCGGCTGACCGCGCTCCAAAAACAGCCCGACGTCTTCACCCTCGGCACTGAAACAGCGCAAACGGCTTTTGCTGCGTGCCTCGAAGGTCAGGTGCAACTCGGCGGCCCAGACGGGTTGAGGCGCGATTCTGCGATGAATCACCAGCATCGGAAAGCTTCCAGCAATGGACAATGCTCAGGCTAGAGCAAGGGGCTTGCCAATCGGACGAGATGTGGGAAATCCCTGTCGGAGCGTAGTGGGTGTTTCAGAATGTTGCAGGAATATGAGGGGTTTTGGTGCATGAAGGTTTTTACATGCACCAATTTGCGGCGCAAAAAAGCTCGCAGCCTCCTGTAGGAGCTGCCGAAGGCTGCGATCTTTTGATTTTTATTCGGTGCTGCCCAGGCCTTGCCAGTGCTTGAGGCCGATGAAGATAAAACGCAGTTGCTGAGTGATCTTCGCCTGCGGCATCAAATGCTCGGGCAGCGCCTCGGCCGGCGGATCAATGATCTCGGGCAAAGTGGCGAACACCGATTTGACGATCAGATCCGCAATCACGCTCAAACCATCGCGGCTCAGATGCTGCAGTTTCGGCATGGAGGCCAGATCGGCCGCGAGGTCGGAGCTGATGTCTTCACGCAAGCGGCCAATCGCTTGGCGCACTTGCAGCGATCCACCGTACTGCTCGCGCGCGAGAAACAGGAATTGCGAACGGTTGGCGCTGACCACATCGAGAAAGATCCGCACCGACGCATCGATGATGCCGCCCATGACAAATTCGTTGTGGCGTACCAGGCGAATGGTTTCGCGGAAGGTCTGGCCGACTTCGCTGACCAGCACCAGGCCGAGCTCGTCCATATCGGCGAAATGGCGGTAGAAACCGGTAGGCACGATGCCGGCGGTTTTCGTCACTTCACGCAGGCTCAGGCTGCCGAATCCTCGGCCGCTCTCCATCAAATGGCGGGCAGCGTCCATCAGGGCGTTGCGGGTCTGTTGTTTCTGTTCGGCGCGGGGCAGCATCGCAAGGTGTGTTCTGGTCGGGACAAGCGCCGCACTCTAGCAAATCGGCTTCGTTGGCGTCGAACGGCAGCGGGGGTGTAGCGGGGAATTAGCGATTTGTTTATGCCGGCGTTCTAAAAGTCAAAAGCCCAATCCGGTGATTGGGCTTTTTTTCCAGGCCGCCAAGGGCTTAACTCAAGGCACTGTTGCGTTCGATCACACGGTCACCACCACCTTCGGCAACAGCTTGGCCTTGTGGGGTTTTGTCGTAGCCGTCTTCAACCAGACCTTTCTCTTCCAGACGATTGCGACCGTTTTCGGCTACAGCCTGGCCTTGTGGGGTTTTGTCGTAGCCATCTTCGACCAGGCCTTTTTCTTCCAGACGATTGCGACCGTTTTCGGCGACAGTCTGGCCCTGTGGAGTCTTGTCGTAGCCGTCTTCAGCGAGGGTCTGGCTGAACACAGAGTGGCTGGCTTTGACTTGTGGAGTAGCTTGATCAGCGGCTGGCAGAGCGAAGGCAGTGCTGGCCAGCATCGAGAGGGTAAGACTAAGCAGTAATTGGCGTTTCATGATGGGTTGCTCCTCGGGAGGGCGATAAAGTGGGTACGAGGGCAATGCTACTCTCGATAAGTCGATATAAAAGTTCATAAACGCAATGGTAATAATCAACAGAATTGATTGTTCTGCTGGGAGGCTCTAGACCGGGCCTTTCAGGCGAGTGGTTTTGCACCGAGGTGGGTATTTTCCACCCACTCGCGCCTCGCAAAAGTGCGGGGCCGGTAACGCCAGCTCGACTGATCGGTCAGAATCGCGGCAGCTTTTTACCCGCGAATCGGACTTTCAATTAAACCTGCGGCTGCTTTGTCAGTCACAGAACTCATAATGGGGCCGCTTTCGGCCCACCGTTTCAGCTGCGTCGTGTTCTCGGACGCAGTCGTCTTCAGGAGCTTTGTGCAATGACGCGCACTCGTAAAATCCTCGCCTGGACCTTCACCATTTTTGTTCTGCTATTAGCGGTGCTGGTGTTGGTCATCGTGTTCTTCGACTGGAACCGCATCAAACCGCCGCTCAACGCCAAAGTCTCGGAAGAACTGCACCGACCGTTTGCCATCAATGGCAACCTGGCGGTGGTCTGGCGGCGTGAGCTGGACGAGGGCGGCTGGCGCGCCTGGGTGCCGTGGCCGCACGTGGTGGCCGAGGATTTGAGCCTGGGCAACCCCGAGTGGTCGAAAAAGCCGCAAATGGTCACGCTCAAGCGCGTCGAACTGCGTATCTCGCCGTTGGCATTGTTGACCCAGCGCGTGGCGATTCCGCGCATCGACCTGACTGAGCCGAATGCCGATCTGCAACGCCTGGCCGATGGTCGCGCCAACTGGACGTTCAAATTCGATCCCAAGGACCCGAATGCCGAACCCTCGAACTGGGTGGTGGACATCGGTGCCATCGGTTTCGACAAGGGCCACGTCACCCTTGATGACCAGACGCTGAAAACCAGTCTCGATGTGTTGATCGATCCGCTGGGCAAGCCGATTCCGTTCAGCGAGATCGTCGGTGACAAAGCCGCGAAAGCTGCGCAGGACAAGCATGCTGCGCCGCAGGATTATGCGTTCGGCCTGAAAGTCACTGGCCAGTACCACGGCCAGAAACTTGCCGGCCAAGGCAAGATCGGCGGCCTGCTGGCATTGCAGGATTCGCGCAAACCGTTCCCGTTGCAGGCGCAGGCGAAGATTGGCGATACCAGCATCGAACTCGCCGGCACCCTGACCGATCCGCTCAACCTTGGCGCCCTCGATCTGCGCCTGAAACTCGCTGGCGCCAGCCTCGGTAACTTGTATCCGCTGACCGGCGTGACCCTGCCGGATACTCCGCCATATGCCACCGACGGCCATTTGATCGCCAAGCTGCAAGACCCTGCTGGCGCGCAGTTCCGCTACGAAAAATTCAACGGCAAGATCGGCGGCAGCGATATTCACGGCGATCTGGCCTACGTCGCCAGTCAGCCACGACCAAAGCTCAGCGGCGCGCTGCTGTCCAATCAATTGCTGTTCGCCGACCTCGCACCGCTGATCGGCGCCGATTCCAACGCCAAGCAGAAGGCTCGCGGCGGCGAAAGCAAGCAGCCAACGGATAAAGTGCTGCCGGTCGAAGAATTCAAGACCGAGCGCTGGCGCGACATGGACGCCGACGTCGAATTCACCGGCAAGCGCATCGTTCACAGCGAAGAGTTGCCGTTCACCGACCTCTATACGCATCTGGTGCTGACCGATGGCGTCCTCAGCCTGGAGCCGCTGCGTTTCGGCGTGGCCGGCGGCAATCTCGACGCGCAAATCCGCCTCAATGGCCGTACCGAACCACTCGAAGGCCGGGCCAAACTCACCGCGCGGCGCTTCAAGCTCAAACAGCTGTTCCCGACTTTCGAGCCGATGAAAACCAGTTTCGGCGAGCTGAATGGCGACGCCGACATCAGCGGTCGCGGCAACTCGGTGGCGAAGCTGTTGGGCAGCGCCAATGGCAATCTGAAAATGCTGATCAACGACGGTGCGATCAGTCGTGAGTTGATGGAGTTGGCGGGGCTTAACGTCGGCAACTACGTGATGGGCAAGATCTTTGGCGACAAGGAAGTAAAGATCAACTGCGCGGCGGCGGACTTCGACATCAAGACCGGCCTGGCCTCGACGCGCTTGTTTGTGTTCGATACCGAGAACGCGATCATCTACGTCGACGGAACGGCGAACATGGCCACCGAACAACTGGACCTGACCGTGACGCCGGAATCCAAGGGCTGGCGTTTGATTTCGCTGCGTTCGCCGCTGTATGTGCGCGGCAAGTTCATCAAGCCGGATGCCGGGGTGAAAGCGGTGCCGTTGTTGCTGCGTGGCGCGGGGATGGTGGCGCTGGGCGTGATTGCTGCGCCGGCGGCGGGGCTGTTGGCCCTGATAGCGCCGAGCGGCGGTGAGCCGAATCAGTGTGCGCCGTTGCTCGAACAGATGAAGGCGGGCAAGGCGCCGGTCACTGTCAAACCAACCAAGTAAATCGCTAAACCTGTACCGACGCCATCGCGGGCAAGCCCGCTCCCACAGGATTTGTACTCGACCCTGTGGGAGCGGGCTTGCCCGCGATGACAATCTTGAAGGGCTTACAAATCGTTGAGGATGTCGGCCATGTCATCCGCATGCTCTTCTTCCTGCGCGAGGATGTCTTCGAAGATGCGCCGCGTGGTCGGGTCTTTTTCGCCGATGTACTGAATGATCTCGCGATAGCTGTCGATCGCAATGCGCTCGGCCACCAGATCTTCGTAAACCATCTCTTTCAAGGTGTTCCCGGCGACGTATTGCGCGTGGGACATTTTCGACAGCAGGTCAGGATTGAACTCCGGCTCGCCGCCCAATTGCACGATGCGCTCGGCCAGACGGTCGGCGTGCTGCGCTTCCTGAGTGGCGTGTTCCAGAAATTCCTCGGCAGCGACATGCGCCTTCACACCGTTGGCCATGAAGTAGTGGCGCTTGTAGCGCAACACGCAGACCAGTTCCGTGGCCAGCGATTCATTGAGCAGGCGCAGCACTTCGTCGCGGTCGGCGCTGTAGCCTTCGGTGACGGCACCGTTTTCCACGTTTTGCCGCGCGCGCTCGCGCAGGGTTTGAACATCAGACAAATGCAGGTCGCTCATTTCAGTCTCCTGGAGGCTAATCCGATTGGCGCCACGCTCTACAGGCGTGATCGCTACCCAAGTTGTGAGTTGCGCGTGAGGCGAAAAGTTTTATCTGATTCAGCGCGGGGCCTGCGGCCACGGCAGATGTTCAAGATTAGCTAGACTGCTCGTCGAGTTGTCATCATCGCGAGTGATGCTTGGCGGGCGTCTTGCACGCCTTGCGTCACTCACCGACCACAAGGATGTCTGCCCCATGTCGCAAGGTTCGGCTACGCGTTATCCATTGGTGCTGGTGCCCGGCATGCTCGGGTTTATCCGCTTGCTGCTATACCCGTACTGGTACGGGATCATCGCGGCGCTGCGCCGAGGTGGTGCCACGGTGATTGCCGTTCAGGTGTCGCCGCTGAATTCCAGTGAGGTGCGTGGCGAGCAGTTGCTGGCGCGGATCGAGGAGATTCTGCGCGAGACCGGCGCGCAGAAAGTCAATCTGTTCGGCCACAGCCAAGGCTCGCTGACGGCGCGTTATGCAGCGGCGAAACGCCCGGATCTGGTGGCTTCGGTGACATCCGTGGCCGGGCCGAACCATGGTTCGGAACTGGCTGACTATCTGGCAAAACACTACCCGGCGGACAGTGCAAAGGGCCGTATTCTCGAGGTTTTGCTGCGCTTGATCGGCGCATTGATGAGCCTGCTGGAAACCGGTTATCGCGGGCCGAAACTGCCGGTGGATATTCACGCCTCGCACCAATCGCTGACGACTGAAGGTGTCGCGCTGTTCAATCAGCGTTATCCACAGGGCTTGCCCGAAACCTGGGGCGGGCAGGGGCCGGAGGAAGTTAATGGCGTGCGCTATTACTCGTGGTCAGGGACGTTGCAACCGGGCAAGACCGACCGTGGCGGCAATCTGTTCGACGGTACCAATCGCAGCTGCCGGTTATTCGCCAAAACCTTCGTGCGCGAGCCGGGGCAGTGCGACGGCATGGTCGGCCGCTACAGCTCGCACTTGGGCACGGTGATTGGCGATGACTATCCGCTGGATCACTTCGACATCGTCAACCAGTCGCTGGGGCTGGTGGGCAAGGGCGCGGACCCGGTGCGCTTGTTTGTCGAGCATGCGGCCCGGCTGAAAGCCGCCGGGGTTTAATCCGTCCTTGTGGCGAGGGGATTTATCCCCGTTGGACTGCGCAGCAGGCCCCGCTTTTGAGTTGAAAAGCGGGGCCGCTGCGCGCCCCAACGGGGATAAATCCCCTCGCCACAGGTGACCGGTCAGGCGACGCTGAGTTTGCGGCCAAGCACGGTGGTCCAGCGCTCAGACAAAATCACTCCGCCCAGCGTTAGTAACCCGCCCACCAAGTGATACAGCGCCAATTGCTCCTTCAACACCAACGCCGCAATCAGCGCCGTAATCAACGGCAGCAGATTGAAGAACAACGTGGTCCGGCTCGGCCCCAGCCGCACCACGGCCTGCATCCACGCCAGCGGCGCGACCATCGAAGCCAGCAGGCACGCGTACAGCACCAGCGGAATGTTCTGCAGGGTCAGCCCGGTTTTCTCTGAAACCGCGAACAACGGAAACAACACCACCACCGCCACAAGCACCTGCAAGTACAACAGCACCAGCGGCGGCAAACGCAGCTGCCATTTCTTCAGCAAAGTGCTGTAGATCGCGTAGGCCAAAGTGGCGATCAACATCATCGCATCGCCCAGATTCACCCCGTGTTGCAGCAGCGCGCCGAGACTGCCGGACGACACCACCACCAGCACCCCGGCGAACGACAACACCGCACCCACCAGCGCACCGGCGGTCAGGCGCTGGCCGAGGCTGACGATTGCCATGGCCAGCGACATCAGCGGCATCAGCGACAGGATGATGCCCATGTTGGTGGCCGTGGTCAGCGTCGCGGCGAAGTAAGCCAGGCTCTGATAAACCGCCATGCCCAACACACCAAGGACGAAGATCTTGCCCCGGTTCGGGCGAATCTGCGGCCAGTGCACAATGACCTTTTTCAGCATGAACGGCGTGAATAACACGGCGGCGAACAGCCAGCGATAAAAACCGATCTCGGCCGGAAAGATCGCACCGACCGCCAGTTTGTTGATCACGGTGTTGCCGGCCCAGATGAAAATTGCCAGCAGGGGAAACGCGTATTGCATGGGGGGAAAACCATTACGTTGATGAAACGCGATTATCCACTGTCTGGATGCAGCCCTATACTGCAAAACAGACAGAGCGCCCCTTGCGACGGACAACATGAACAGCAAACACATCGACCTGCTGGATTTCAGCGAACTTCCAGCGCCGGTTTACTTCCGCTACGCCGACTTCAACACCCACGAATACGCCGCGCCGCACCGCCATCCGTGGGGGACTCTGGAGTATGCGGCGCATGGCGTGTTGCACATGGATGTCGACGGCAGCCGCTTCATGTCGCCGCCGCAATACGCGGTGTGGGTGCCGCCGCAGGTGGAACACAGTTTCTACAGTCATCAACCGGTGAATTATCGCGCGGTATGCCTGGAGCCTGCGGTGTGCGCCGATCTGCCGCCAACTGCCTGCACGCTGGCAATCAGCGAAATCCTTAAAGCGATTCTCAAGGACTTCGCCAGTCGCGATGTGAAGATTCCCGAGTCGGATACCGATCAGCGACTGGCGCAGGTGCTGGTTGATCAACTGCGTCAGGCGCCGGTTCATCAATGCTATTTGCCGTACGCCAGCAGCCCGGCGCTGCTGAGTATTCTCGAAGCACTGCAGGCCGAACCCGGCGACAACCAGCCATTGGCGCATTGGGCTCTACAAGTGCATGTCAGCGAACGCACGTTGGCGCGGCTGTTTGTGCGCGAGTTGGGCATGAGTTTCGGTGAATGGCGCCAGCGTCTGCGCTATCTGGCGGCCATCGAGGCGCTGGAAACTTCGCGCAGCGTGCAGGAAATTGCCTTTGACCTCGGCTACAGCAGCGGCTCGGCGTTTATCGCGATGTTCGCCCGCCAGGCCGGTTGCACGCCGGAGCAGTATCGTCGCAGTCATTTGCCCACTAGGAAGGTGTAACAAGCTTTGACTACACTGCGGGGGAGGCCGCATCCATCGGTGCGGTAACAAGGAGAAAACTCCATGAAGATGTTGCGTGTCCCGTTGCTGATGATTGGCCTGCTGCTGTGCTCCCAGGGTTTTGCCGCCACCGCGCAGCAGAACAAAATGACCACCTGCAATGCTGACGCCACGGCCAAAAGCCTCAAGGGCGATGAGCGCAAGACATTCATGAGCACCTGCCTTAAAGCGGCACCGGCAGCCAATGATGCGAAGGTGCTGACGCCGCAGCAGGAGAAGATGAAGACTTGTAATGCGGATGCAAAGACCAAGGCGTTGGCGGGTGATGCGCGCAAGGCATTCATGAGTGAGTGCCTGAAGAAAAAATAAGCCCCAGAGACTTGTGGTGAGTGTGCGGGCCCCATCGTCGGATCGCCGCCCGGACCAAGCCCGCTCCCACAGTAATTCTGTCGTACACAAATTATCCGAATCACCTCCAGACCTGTGGGAGCGGGCTTGCCCGCGATGAGGCCCTCAAGGTCGCCCCTGCATATACCTAGTGCTCCTCTCGGAACGCTGGCAGACTGCCAATCCTTTTACGCCGTTCGTTTTGAGGCTGTATGCCAACGTTTTCTGAGCGTCATGTGTTGTTTTGGGTCAGTTGCATCATCATTTTCGGCGGTTTGCTCCTGGTTTTGCCATTGCGTTTGCTGCCAAGCCTGCTGGCCGGGCTGCTGGTGTTCGAGCTGGTCAACATGCTCACCCCGCAACTGCAACGGCTGATCGAAGGTCGGCGCGCGCGTTGGCTGGCGGTAGCGTTACTGGGAACATTGGTGGTCAGCGTGCTGGCGCTGATCTTCGCCGGGGCCATCAGTTTTCTGCTGCACGAAGCGGAAAATCCCGGCGCTTCTCTCGACAAATTCATGGGGGTGGTTGATCGCGCGCGCGGGCAGTTACCGCCGTTCATCGATGCCTATCTGCCGGCCAGTGCCGCCGAGTTTCGCGTGGCCATTGGCGAATGGATGAGCAAGCATCTGGCCGACCTGCAACTGGTGGGCAAGGATGCGGCGCACATGTTCGTGACCTTGCTGATCGGCATGGTGCTCGGCGCGATCATCGCCCTGCAGCGCGTGCCGGACCTGACCAAGCGCAAACCGCTGGCCGCTGCATTGTTCGACCGGTTGCATCTGCTGGTTCAAGCCTTTCGCAACATCGTCTTCGCACAGATCAAGATTTCCCTGCTCAACACCTTTTTCACCGGGATCTTCCTCGCGGTGGTCCTGCCGATGTTTGGCATCCATCTGCCGCTGACCAAGACTCTTATCGTCCTGACCTTCCTGCTCGGTCTGCTGCCGGTGATCGGCAATCTGATGTCGAACACGCTGATCACCATCGTCGGCCTGTCATTGTCGATCTGGGTGGCGCTGGCCGCGTTGGGCTACCTGATCGTTATCCACAAGCTCGAGTACTTCCTCAACGCGCGGATTGTCGGCGGGCAGATCAGTGCCAAGTCGTGGGAGTTGCTGCTGGCGATGCTGGTGTTCGAAGCCGCATTCGGCCTGCCGGGGGTGGTGGCGGGGCCGATTTATTATGCGTATCTGAAGAGTGAGTTGAAGCTGGCGGGGATGGTTTAAACCGGCTGCTGTAACACCGCTATTGTGGCGAGGGGATTTATCCCCGTTGGCCTGCGCAGCAGGCCCCTGCTCTTAGATTAAAGAGCGGGGCCGCTGCGCGACCCAACGGGGCGGTGCGACGTTTCGCTAAATCCCCTCGCCACAAAAGCCCCTCAACACAAGAGTTGTGATCAGGCCATCGAGCCATAGCGCTTCATGGCTTCAATCGCCAGGCCGCTGCCAATGCTGCCAAAGATATTGCCTTCGACATGCCGTGCATTCGGCAGCATCGCCGAGACGCTGTTGCGCAGCGCCGGAATCCCGCTCGAACCACCGGTGAAGAACACCGTATCGACCTGATCCACCGCCACATTGGCGTCGCTCAGCAATTGCGTGACGCTGCCGCGTACTCGCTCCAGCAAAGCGTCGATGGCCGATTCGAACAATACGCGAGTCAGGTCCACGCTCAGGCCCGGTTCGATGCGGTCCAGCGGCACGTGACGACTGTCGGCGTGGGTCAGCTGGATCTTGGTTTCTTCGACTTCCATGGCCAGCCAGTGCCCGGCGCGCTGTTCGATCAACTTGAACAGACGATCAATGCCGCCAGTGTCTTCGATGTCGTAGCGCATGCTGCCCAGCGCGAGGCTGGATTTCTGCGAGTACACCGAGTTGATGGTGTGCCAGGTCGCCAGGTTCATGTGGTGGCTGGTCGGCATGTAGGCGCCGCTTTTCATGCGGCTGCCGTAGCCGAACAGCGGCATCAGGCCTTGCAGGCTCAGCTGTTTGTCGAAGTCGGTCCCGCCGATGTGCACACCGCCGGTGGCGAGGATGTCGTCATGGCGGTTATCGAAGTTACGCCGCTCGGGTGACAGGCGCACCAGCGAGAAGTCGGAGGTACCACCGCCAATGTCGACGATCAGTACCAGCTCTTCTTTCTCGATGGTCGACTCGTAGTCGAACGCCGCCGCGATGGGTTCGTACTGGAACGACACTTCCTTGAAACCGAGCTTGTGCGCGACCTCGACCAAGGTGTCTTCAGCTTCCTGGTCGGCCAGCGGATCGTCATCGACGAAGAACACCGGACGGCCCAGCACCACTTGTTCGAACTCGCGCCCGGCGGCTGCTTCGGCGCGATTCTTGAGCTGGCCGATGAACAGGCCGAGCAAATCCTTGAACGGCATCGCCGTGCCGAGAACGCTGGTGTCATGCTTGATCAGCTTGGAACCGAGCAGGCTCTTCAGCGAGCGCATCAGTCGGCCTTCGTAGCCTTCCAGGTACTCGTGTAGCGCCAGACGACCGTAGACCGGGCGGCGTTCCTCGATGTTGAAGAAGACCACCGACGGCAGGGTGATCTTGTCGTCTTCCAGCGCGATCATCGTTTCCATGCCGGGGCGCAGCCAGCCGACGGTGGAGTTGGACGTGCCAAAGTCGATACCGCAGGCACGGGCTGGAGAGGCGTCTTTCATGTCTTTCGGTTCCGGTCAAAAAACGGCCGCGCAGTGTATGTCAGTGCGCGGCAGATTCGAAGGCCGGTCATCTGCTATTTCGCTACTAAACTCGCTTGAAAGCGCAGGTTTCGCCCCAAACTTGCTGGCATGGGCCGGCAGACATACCGGCGGTCGCAAGAACCGCCGCCCACTGCCGATAAACTTCTGTCGCGCCACCCGGTCACAAATTTGAGATCGGTCAACCTGGCACGCGCGAATCGGCGCATGCTGGCGGCGCGAAACCGATAACGGATGGTGACTCCTTCAATGGACTTTAAAGACTATTACAAGATACTCGGCGTGGAGCCGACAGCAGACGACAAGGCGATCAAGGCTGCCTATCGCAAGCTGGCGCGCAAATACCACCCCGATGTCAGCAAGGAAAAAGACGCCGAGGCCAAGTTCAAGGACGCCTCGGAAGCTTATGAAGCGCTGAAAAGTGCCGACAAGCGCGCCGAATACGACGACCTGCGCCGTTACGGCCAGCACGGTCAGCCGTTCCAGGGGCCACCGGGCTGGCAGAGCCGTGGCGGTTTCGGCGGCGGCGGTCAGGACACTGGCGACTTCTCGGACTTCTTCAGTTCGATCTTTGGCAATCGCGGCCCCGGTTTCGGTGGCGGCGCTGGCCGGCAATCTCATAGCGCCGGGCGCCGAGGACAAGACGTGGAAATGGAATTGGCGGTCTTTCTCGAAGAGACCCTTTCGAACGAGTCGAAAAAGGTCACCTTCCAGGTGCCTCAGTACAACGCGGCGGGTCAGCACGTCAGCAACACCAGCAAAAGCCTGAACGTGAAGATCCCGGCGGGTGTGGCCGACGGCGAGCGTATTCGCCTCAAAGGCCAGGGCGCACCGGGCGTCGGTGGCGGTGCGAATGGCGATCTGTACCTGACCATTCGTTTTGCGCCGCACCCGAAATTCGATGTCGAGGGCAATGACCTGATCATCACCTTGCCATTGGCACCGTGGGAGCTGGCGCTGGGCGCCGAAGTGGCCGTGCCGACCCTGACCGGCAAGATCAACCTCAAAGTTCCGGCCGGCAGCCAGAACGGCCAGCGCATGCGCGCCAAGGGCCATGGTTTGCAGAACAAGGCCGGCGAGCGCGGCTTCCTGTTCGTCCAGCTCAAGGCCGTCATGCCGAAAGCCAGCGACGACGAGGTCAAGGCGCTGTGGCAGGAGCTGGCGAAAAAAGCCGCTTTCAACCCGCGTGAGAACTTCTGAACCCAGCGATGGAGTAGCCCGAAATGAGCAGCCCCCTGATCGTTCAACTGGACTTGGCAGAATTCTGTGAGGCGACCGATTTGTCGGACGTCTACGTGATCGAAATCGTCGAACACGGCATCCTCGAACCTCAGGGCGCGCTGCCCAAGGACTGGCGTTTCACCGATTACGAACTGGCGCTGGCCAAACGCGCCGCCAAGTTGCGGCGCGATCTGGAGCTGGAATGGGAAGGCGTCGCGCTGGCGCTGGATCTGCTGGAAGAAGTGCAGGAACTGCGCGCCGAAAACCGCATGCTCAAACAGCGGCTGGCGCGGTTGGTGGTGGAATGATCAGGTTTTTCTGGGTAACACCACGCTGAACAACGTCCCTGCGTCGGCACTCGAACTGACCTCGATCCTCCCGCCGTGGGCGGTCACGACTTCCTTGACGATAAACAGCCCAAGGCCAAGGCTGGTCGACGGCTGGCCGAGTTCTTCGTCGGCGCTGCGCACCAACGGATCGAAAATCGTGCCAATGGCTTCTTCGGGAATCGGCGGGCCGTAGTTGTGCACGCTCAGGTGCACGCTGTCGATTTCACCGCGCAGTCTGATGAACACCGCACGCGGATCTGATCCATGCTGCAAAGCATTACCGATCAGGTTCTGCAGCAGTTGATCGAGGCGCCCGGAATCCCAGACGCCGCGCGTATCGCCTTCGATGTTCAACGTCGGATCGCATTCCGGATTGCCGGCGCTGGCCTCGGCAATGGCGGCCCGTACCGTGTCTGCCAGATCCATCGGCCGCGGCTCGATCGGCAGGCTTTTGCCCAGTCGGCTGCGCACCAGTTCCAGCAAATCGTTGACCATCGCCGCCATGTGCCGCGCGCCTTGCTTGATGTTCAGCGCGCAGGTCAGCGCCGGGCCTTCAAGCGTGGTTTTGCGCATCAGCAGTTCAGTGGACATGCTCACCGCTTGCAGCGGCGCACGCAGGTCGTGGCCGAGAATCGCGAGAAAGATATCCCGCGAGCGATTCAGCTGTTCGGCATAAGCCGCCGTTGATTCGGCCAACGCTTCGTCGATGGCTTCGTTGAACCGGATCATGTCCTGAAGGTACGCCTGGTCTGGAGTCTCCATGCTCTCGACCCAGCGGCGGATCACGCAGGCACGCAGGTGACGGAATTCCGAAGTCATCTGCACCAGATCGAAACCCACCGTATGGCGCAGTTCGCCGTGACTGGCCCCGGCCTCGTCCAGGCTCGGGGTTTTCTCCGGACCTTCGCCCCGCGCTTTGGCCTTTTGCTCACTGGCGGTTTGCGCGGTGTCCATGTCCCGCGCGGCAGCCAGAAGAATCTCCCGGGCATGATCGCGCAGCGCGATGCTGTCCATATGGTCTGCGGCGGGTGTGATGGTCTTGGCGAATTGTTCCCACTCGTCGACGATGCGATCCGCGTGGTGCCTGATGAAATCGGATAAACGCATGTACGGGTTCCTGAACTTTTTGGCGGGGCGTGGCGAATAGTAGTCCCTTTGTGCGGGGAATGTAGCGTCCACGGGCCGGAAATGTCCGCTGACACACCAGCCCGCGTCGATACATATGTACCGCAAGCTCCCGGGACCTGCATGGTCTGCTTTCGCTCCATTTCAAGGAGAGAGACCATGCCCGAAATCCCCGCCACCGTGACCCGCAGTCTGCACGGCGCGTTTCTGCAGGATGCCAGCCCCGACTGGCTGGTTGACGCGCCCGCGCAGCGTCGCATCGACCTGAAAAATACTGATCCGACACCCCCCGATTGGTACACAAACGCCTCCCGAGCGCAGCGCAAGGCATTGCATGACAGCCTTGCCGCAAGCCTCGGCGCCCAGACCCGGCTCGACCGGGCCATGGTGACGTTGCAAGACATCGACACCTTCGCCGCGCCCCTGCTGATCGCGGCGCTGAAGGACCGCTTCAACGTGCAACTGGATATCCACAAGACCTGGTTGCAGCTCAACAAGCCAGTAGAGATGGGGATATTCGCCATCGACATCGATCACTTCGAAGTGTTGAAACTGCCGTTGCTGCAAGCGGCGCTGCACAACTTCGAACGTGTCGAATGCATCGACGGCGCGTTCCATGAATCCTCGGGCTTTCACGTTGAAACCTCGACCCCTGGCACGTTCGCACCGTTGAGTACGCAATTGACGGTCGAACAGTTCACCGGCCTGTGCCGTTCGCTGGACATTGGGGCGAAATATCAGGCTTACCTCAAAGACTATCTGCACCCCGCAGATGGCGTTGCCGATCAGGCACTGCGCGAGAAATTTACCGCTGCGCATAAAACCGCCCTGCGCGCTGCGGCCGAGGTCGCCGTGTTGAAAGGCGACATTGGGCGTGAGGACTACGCGTCGATACTGTCGATCCTCGCCGGTGAATTGCACCCGCGCCAAGGCAACCGGCAAATCTGGTTTCGTGATCTGGGCCTGATGGGGCGACGCATGGTCGGGTGTGTGTTGTTCACGATCTGCGAGAAGTACCGCTACAGCGACGACGCGATTCTCTATATTCCCGGCGACCCGGAGCATCCGCTCAAGCGCTACAGAGGTCAGGAAATCGCGGCCATGTTCAAGCGCCGCTTCACTGCCCGCGACAGCACGCAGGCCGATGCGGCCGAACCGAATGCCTACCAGCGGTTTTTCAGCCAGTTTGTCGCGTATGCCGACCGGCCACGCTACTTCAGTCAGTTCACCGAAGACACGCCGGATCGCTCGTTCGGTGAGCGACTGGCGCCCTACGAACCGTTGCTCAACGAGTTCATCAAGGCGCTGAATCCACTCAATCTGGTGTTCACCGGGATCAGGCAACTGCCTTCAGCGCCGGCCATCAAGCAGGTGCCGAACACTGACCCGTATCTCGCACCGACTGATCTTTCGCGCAAAGGCCACGGCATCTGGGCGGAAAATATTGATCTTTGGGATTACCTGTTCGGGCAGCATCGCGACCGACTGATAGCGGATGCCCGCAGCCACGCGGTGCCGACGGCGGACGTCGATGCCAAAGTACGCTCACAAAAACTCGCCGCGCTGTTGAACATCGGCATGTTGGTGCTGACCGGGGTCTCGATGTTCGTGCCGGTGCTGGGCGAAGTCATGATGGTGGTGATGGCCGGCCAGTTGCTGGAGGAAACCTTCGAAGGTGCCATCGAGTGGAGTGAAGGTGATCGGCGGGCCGCCACCGCGCATCTGGTGGATGTCGCGCAAAACCTCGCGCTGCTGGCGGTGATGGCCGGTGCCGGTAAAGGCATTGCTCGACTGGCGGCGGCGAAATCCGTGCCGGTCATCGAAGGTCTGGATCAGGTCGAGTTGCCTGATGCGACTGCGCGATTATGGAAACCCGACCTGCGCGGATACGAAAGCCCAGTCGCGCTGGACCAGAGCATGACGCCCAACGCGCTCGGGCAGTACGAAACAGGTTCAAAGAATTACATTCGGCTGGACGGCCGGCCTTACGAACAAACATACGACCAGACGCTGCAAAAATGGCGCATCAGGCACCCGAGCGATCCCCACGCTTATCAGCCGATTCTGACGCACAACGGCGCCGGTGCCTGGCGGCATACCCTGGAACGCCCGCAGCGCTGGGATCGATTGACGCTGCTACGGCGCACCGGCCATATCACCGAGCGCTTCAGCGACGCGCACTTGTTGGCGATTGCCGATGTCAGCGGCGTCAGTGACAACGCCTTGCGCAAGATGCATCTGGATCAGGCACTGCCACCGCCGGAACTTGTAGACGCCATGCGCCTGTTTGAAGTCGACAGAGACGTTGGCGAGGTGATCGAGCAGGTACTGGGTCGCAGCCCCATCGACGAGCACTATTTGCACATCCTGGCGCTGCTCCCCGAGATGCCCCGCTGGCCATCGGGGCGGGTCTTGCAGGTTTACGAGAATGCCGATCTGACAGGCTCATTCACCCGTTACGGCAGCGAATCAACGACGAAGGCGCCGATCCGCATCAGTCGCGCCGATGTCTTGCGCGGTGAATTGCCCACGCGCATGCTCGCGACGCTTGATGAGGCGGAAATTGTCGGGCTGCTCGGTGGCGAGCCGGCGCGAGTGCCTGCCGCCAGGGCGCCGGAATTTGCCAGGCAGATCGCCGATCTCCTGCAGACCCGACGGCCCGCGCTGTTCGACAGTCTTTCGAAGCGTTCGCACACCGTCGAGCCGCGCGTGGCGAAACTGCAACGGGTCTGCCCCGGGCTCACTGAGCAGGCTGCGAAAACCGTGCTGCGTCAAGCCGATAGCGACGAGCTTGCGCGGCTGGACACCTCGGCGCGGGTGCCGCTGCATTTGCAGGAATTGAGTCGTTGGTATGCGCAAGAAGGGCGGATGATGCGAGCCATCAGCGGACTGTACAGCGAGACCATGGCCTCGACGGATACAGCGCGACTGGCACTGCATACGCTGGAGCGACTTGCTGGCTGGTCGAGCGACATACGCCTGGAGATTCGCGCAGGCAGCATCAACGGTGCGCTGATCGATGGCATTGGTAACGATGCCGCGCTGACTCGCAAGTATCTGGTCAAGAACGGCACGTCTTATCAGGCCTTCAATTCGCGGGCCGAAGCACTCAACAGCGTGCCGGGATACGGTGATAACTTTTACAGCTCGCTGATGCATGCGCTGCCCGATGAAACGCGTCAGGCGCTTGGCGTTCCTCGAGTTAATCAGAGCGCCGATCTGCGGCGAGCAATCATTGATCATGCGCTCAGTCACCGCCGTCAGTCGACGCAGATACTACAGGCAGCAGCCGGGCCGAAACCGTGGTTCAACCCACCCCGACGCATCAGCGCCACACTGCGCGGTTATCCGGCCAGTGGTCGCGGGGAGGGGGTTGATCCGGCGTTGACCAGCAGGGTCCAGGATGTCTACCCACTGGACGACGCACAGGCCAGGCGCTTCATTCTCGAACAGTGGCGCACGGGCAAGAACGACCAACAGATTTTCCATCTGCTCAACCTGCGCCTGCGCGAGTGGACAGAGCTTGAGACCGCGCTGAACCAATGGCTGGCGAGCCAGGATATGCGTCTGCAGATTGCCGAGGACGAGTTCCGCAGGGTTGCGCAAAACATCAGGAACAGTTGGCGCAACTCGCCGCTGGCGGCGCACGAGCCACATGCGGCGCAGCTGACATTGACCAGTCAGGCCGCGTTGCCGAGGCTGACGGCGGACTTCGCTCACGTGCGCGAGCTGACGCTGCGCGCACCGTCGGCCGCCGACACGCTGACTGCGTTTCCCAATCTGGAACAACTCGACGTGCTCGCCCCTGGGCAAACCTTCGGCGCGGTGTTCGCACGCGTGAAAACCATGCGCCACCTGACGCGCTTGAAGTTGCGCACACCGATCAATGATCAGGTGGCTTCGAGGATTCGCGAGTTGACCCGACTCGAGGATCTGGAGCTGCACTGCACGTCCAGCGGCGCCAACCCCGTAGTGCCGACAGTGCTGAATGTCAGCGGAATGCGTCAACTGCGCAGGTTGGAAATCGACAGCCCGCAGATGGGCGAGTGGCCACTCGGGGTGCTTGATCTGCCGCGGCTGGAGCGCTTGAACCTGCGTCGGACGTCGATCAAGACCCTGCCGGTGGAACTTTATGAAGCGCACGAGCGACTGCTGAGCGGACTGTCGCTGGACTGGTCGAAATTCAGCCGCAGGACCTTCAAGCCGATCTACGAATTCATCAAAGTGCAGCCGCAGCATCTGATCGACCTCGAAGAGATGGTCAGAGACTACTGCCGTGGCGAACTCAAGCGTTTTGTCGGTATGGAATCCAGTCTGTTTGACGTGCTGTCGCTGAAATTCTCCCAGCAATGGCCGGGCGCCGATGCCAGGTTTCAGGCGATTGAGGCCTTGAGCGCTCAGTTCGGCGAGATCAACGCGCTTGAACAATGGGTCGGCCCCGAGCCGACCGTGCGCAACGGTGGCCATGCCCGAGCGGCGGTGGCCGACGCGCTCAAGACCAGTTGGCGCAACGGGTTGTTCCAGCGCTATGGCTCAAAAACCGAGAATTCGTTTTTCGATCTGTACATCGGCATGTCAGGCGATGCCTCGGTACTGGATATTCTCGGCTCACCGATGGACAACTTGCCACCGTTGCCGTCGGACGCTTTTGCCCACGTCAGAATCTTGCGCCTGGCCGGCCTCGAGGCTCCGGTTGCACAGCTGCGTGATTTCATTCGCACGTTTACACAGATCGACACGCTGGACCTGAGTCACTGTCGTTTGTCCGAATTGCCGCTGACAGCGGATGACTTGCCGGCGCTGGAATACCTGAACCTGCACAACAACCCCATCACCAGTGTCGATGTTCGTGGAATGAATCGGCTCAAGGCTCTCGATCTGAGCGCCACGGCAATCCGCCAATGGCCGACCGGGGCCGAGGATCTGCCGCAGCTGACCTGGCTTGATCTGGGCGACAGCCAACTCACTTCTGTGCCGGAGGCGGTTCTGGCCCGCGATGAGCTGTTGCTCGACACCAATCTGAACGGCACGCCGCTGACGCCGCAGGGCGAGGCTGGCGTGGCTGCTGCGCGGCAGCGCATTGAGCAGACCAGGGGCTTGTCTGCGGGGACGCTGCAACGCTTCGCCCTGGAGGAACCGCGGCATCGCACGCCGCCCAAGGAAAGCGGCTCGGTGATCGCGCGACGTCTGCTGCCCCTGCCGCCATCGGTACCTGCGGGCGAAGGTGTCAGCTGGTTGGCCAAGCGCTTGCAGCGCTTGCGCCCGAACTACCAGGAGGAGCACGCCCGGCTGGCGATCGAGCGCATGCAGCTTGAGGGCTTGAGCGAGGTACAGATCAGCGGCCGGATTGATGAGTGGACCCGGACATTCGAATCGCTGACGCGGCGCTTGAACGATTGGTTGTTCATCCACGAAAGCCACGGTGCGAACTGGACCGTGTCCTCACAAACCCGCCAGCTCGCCGCACGCCGGGTGATGCAATGCTGGTACGACGGTTTGCTTGACTGGAATGGCTTTGCCGACCGCGAATTGAATTTCGATGGCCTGCAAGTGGGCAATTTTCCTGAGCTGCCCGCGGTATTTCCCCGGGTGAACAGTCTGAACCTGGCCGGCACGCGGATCTCCTCCGACGGCTCCAACGGCTTCCTGCGGGCGTTCAGTCAGATACGCCGGTTGAATCTCAATGCCAATGATTTGCGCGCGCTGCCCGAACCCGTGAGCCAGATGCACCAACTGCAGCGTCTGGAGCTGTCCTTCACCGGCCTCGTCGACCCCCAGGCGCTGAATCAGTCGCTGAGCGGGCTTGCGCAGTTGCAGTGGCTGGATCTGAGCCATAACAGCTTGCGTACGTTCAGCGTCACGCGCCTGCAGCGTCTGGAGCGCCTCGATCTGCGGGACAACTTGATGACGGACTGGCCCGAGGGTGCGCTGCAATCTGCGCATTTACAGGCGATAGATCTGAGCAACAACGAAGTAGTGGCGATTCCCCCGGCGATCTATGACGGTAGCCATGACGCATTGCTCGCGGGTACCAATCTGTCGGAAAACTATGAACTGTCACAGCAAAGCCTTTTGCGCCTGCGTGAGTATTCGGGTACGCACGGGCGCAACGACGTTCTGGGGCTGACCTACGCCGATATCGACCGGATGATCGATGACATGGACAGCACCACGGAAAGCGACGAGGAAACCCCGGACAGTGATGTTGAGCCGGATGAACAGGTGCCGATTCTTGAGGAAAGTGTCCTCGACCAGCAGGTGACGCCGTGGATCGAAAACATCCCTCAGGAAGACGCCGATCGTTATCGGGCGATGTGGCAGCGAGTGGCGGCTGAACCGGGCAACGCCGCGTTCTTCCATCTGTTGTCGGTGATGCCGGACACCGAAGAATTCCGCATTTTTCGCGCTGACCTGACACGTCGGGTGTGGGAAGTGATGGAGGCTGCCGATGGCAGTCAGGCACTTCGCGATGAGCTGTTTCCCATGGCCGCCACGCACACCACCTGCGTCGATGGTCGAACGCTGGCTTTCAGTGAAATGGAGGTCAAGGTGTTCGAGCACAACACCTTGCAAAATATTCAGCCAGGTCTGGCGTCCAAGGGCCGCGCCTTGCTCGACTTGTCACGACAATTGTTCCGCCTGGGCGAGGTCGAAGCCCTGGCCAGAGTGCGTGGCGGTGACCCCGCGGAGGTACGCCTGGAATATCGAATCGGCCTGACCAGCGGATGGCGTGACGGGCTGCAATTGCCGGGGCAACCGAGTCACATGCGATTTGGCAAACCCATCAGCGGCAGGGCGCTGGACACCGCCCGGGAGGCGGTGGAAAAAGCGGAAAGAAGTCAGAAGTTTTATGAAGAACTCATTACCCGTGACTATTGGGTGCAATACATCGAGGAGAAATACCCCACCGAACTGAGTCCGCTGAAACAGCGCGCCGATGAAAAACTGGCGCACCTTGAGGATGAACACGAAGACCTCACCAGCAGCGCTTATCAACAAGCCGTGCAAGTGCTCGAGATTGAACGCACCATCGAGCGCAATCTGAAACTGATCGAGCTGTCCCGGCGGGAAACGGGCGAGCCAATGTCGGTCGAACGCGATGACAACCGCCCCGGTACGTCACGCGATCTGACCGGCTGAAGCCGCAGGCAAACAGATACTTTCAGACCCCGGAAGTCGATGGAATCGGCAGCCGGGGTCTGCTTCCAGCTCGCGTCAGAACAGAAAATAGCGCTGCGCCATCGGCAGGGTGTCCGCCGGTTCACACCAGAGCAATACGCCGTCGGCCTTGACCTGATAGGTCTGTGGGTCGACGTCGATGTGCGGCAGGTAATCGTTGTGGATCAGATCGGTTTTCTGCACCTCGCGACAACCTTTGACCACAGCGATTTTCTTTTTCAGACCCAACGCCTGGGGCAGCCCTGCCTCCTGCGCCGCCTGGCTGATGAAGGTCAGGCTGGTGGCGTGCAACGAGCCGCCGTAGCTAGCGAACATCGGCCGGTAGTGCACGGGCTGCGGAGTTGGAATCGAAGCGTTGGCATCTCCCATCAGGCTCGCGGCGATGGCGCCGCCCTTTAGAATCAGCGTCGGTTTCACACCGAAAAACGCCGGCCGCCACAGCACCAGATCCGCCCATTTGCCGACTTCGATCGAACCCACTTCATGGCTGATGCCGTGGGTGATTGCCGGGTTGATCGTGTACTTGGCGATGTAGCGCTTGGCGCGGAAATTGTCGTTGCCTTCACCGTCCAGCGGCAGCGGGCCACGCTGTTTTTTCATCTTGTCGGCGGTCTGCCAGGTGCGCGTGATGACTTCGCCAACGCGGCCCATGGCCTGGCTATCGGAACTGATCATCGAGAACGCGCCGAGGTCATGCAGGATGTCTTCGGCGGCAATCGTTTCGCGGCGGATGCGGCTTTCGGCGAACGCCACGTCTTCGGCAATGCTCGGGTCGAGGTGGTGGCAGACCATCAGCATGTCGAGGTGTTCGTCGATGGTGTTGCGGGTGAACGGCCGGGTCGGGTTGGTCGAACTCGGCAGCACGTTGGCGAAACCGCAGGCCTTGATGATGTCCGGCGCATGCCCGCCACCGGCACCTTCGGTGTGATAGGTGTGGATGGTGCGACCCTTGAATGCGCCGAGGGTGGTTTCGACGAAGCCCGATTCGTTGAGCGTGTCGGTGTGGATCGCCACTTGTACGTCGTACTGATCGGCAACGTTGAGGCAGTTGTCGATGCTCGCCGGGGTGGTGCCCCAGTCTTCGTGCAACTTGAGGCCGATGGCGCCGGCCTTGACCTGCTCGATCAACGGCTCGGGCAGGCTGGCGTTGCCCTTGCCGGTCAGGCCGATGTTCATCGGGAACGCGTCCGCTGCCTGGAGCATGCGCGCCAGATGCCACGGCCCGGAAGTGCAAGTCGTTGCGTTGGTGCCAGTCGCAGGCCCGGTGCCGCCGCCGATCATGGTGGTGACGCCGCTCATCAGCGCTTCTTCGATCTGCTGTGGGCAGATGAAATGGATATGCGTGTCGATACCGCCCGCAGTGAGGATCATGCCTTCGCCGGCGATGACTTCGGTGCTGGCGCCAATGGCGATGCTGACGTTGGGCTGTACGTCGGGGTTGCCGGCCTTGCCGATCGCGGCGATGCGCCCATCCTTGAGGCCGACGTCAGCCTTGACGATGCCCCAGTGGTCGATGATCAACGCGTTGGTGATCACCGTGTCGACCACTTCGGCGGCCAGTAACTGGCTCTGGCCCTGGCCGTCGCGGATGACTTTACCGCCGCCGAACTTCACTTCTTCGCCGTAGGTGGTGAAGTCTTTTTCGACTTCGATCCAAAGCTCGGTGTCCGCCAGACGCACTTTGTCGCCGACGGTAGGGCCGAACATATCGGCGTAGGCTTGTCTGGAAATCTTCATCTAGCGTCCTTCAGGAAAATAGCGGTGAGCCTGCGACCCTCACCCTAGCCCTCTCCCAAAGGGAGAGGGGACTGATCGCGGTGTGGCGGCTATCGGTAATCAGCTCCCTCTCCCTCGGGCGGTCCGACGTTTCGGGAGGGCTGGGGTGAGGGGCTGCGGTACACACGGACTTACAGGTCACCCATAACCCGTCCGGCAAACCCGAACACCCGCCGCTGCCCCGCGTAATCCACCAGTTCCACCTCGCGACTTTGCCCCGGCTCAAAGCGCACCGCCGTGCCCGCCGGAATGTTCAGACGCATACCCCGGCTGGCCGCGCGATCAAAGGTCAGCGCGTCATTGGTTTCAAAAAAATGGTAATGCGAGCCGACCTGAATCGGCCGGTCGCCGCTGTTCGCCACTTTCAGACTGACCGTGCGACGGCCGACGTTGAGTTCGATGTCGCCGGGCTGGATCTGGTATTCGCCGGGAATCATCAATGGGCTCCTTGCAGGACTTTGTAATACAGCGCGGTCGCGCGGTAATTGCCGTGCGGATCGCAAGCGTAATCGGGGATTTCACCGGCGCGCGTATAGCCCAGCGCCTTGTAGAAATCTTCGGCAGGCGAGCCGGCTTCGGTGTCGAGGTAGAGCATGCCGCGCTTGCACTTGGACGCTTCAAGCTCCAGTGCCTGCATCAACTGCTGACCGAGACCGCGACGACGAGCGTGTTCGCGCACCAGCAGTTTCTGCACCTCGGCACGGTTCAGGCCGTTGGCCTTCTGGCACAAGGTCAACTGCACGCTGGCCTGCACCACTTCGTCCTTGACCACTACCCACAGCAATACATTGCCTTTGTTCAGATGGTCCTGAACGTCATCGAAATACGCGCGGGCCTGAACGGCATCGAGGTCGGCCATGAAACCGACACTGGCGCCATAACCCACGGCATCCAGCAGCAAGTCGATCAGACCCTGACGATAGTGGGCAAAACTCTCAGCATTGACGCGGCGCAGTTGGGCGGCGTTCATCGATGTCATTCCTTGTTGGCAGATGGCGGCTCCGCGCCAGGATTGAGGGTCAGTTGCATGAACGTCAGATCGAGCCAGCGGCCGAACTTGGTGCCGACCTGCGGCATCTGCCCGGTGATGCTGAAACCGGCACGCTCATGCAGCCGAATCGAGGCCGCGTTGCCACTTTCGATGGCGGCGACCATCACGTGTTTGTCGCAGCTTTTCGCGCGCTCGATCAGCGCGGTCATCAACTGCGGGCCGAGGCCGTTGCCACGTTGGTCGCTGCGCACATAGACCGAGTGCTCGACGGTGTGGCGGAAACCGTCGAACGGCCGCCAGTCACCGAACGAAGCGTAGCCGAGGGTGGTGTTGTTGGCGTCGACGATCACCAGGATCGGATAGGCCTGAGCCTGACGTGCGCTGAACCACGCCTGACGGTTGCCGAGGTCGACCGCTTGCTCGTTCCAGATCGCCGTGGTGTTGAGCACGGCGTCGTTGTAGATGTCACGGATCGCCGGCAGATCGGCATGTACAGCATCGCGGATGGTGTAAGTCATGGCGCGGCCTCAGACGATCGGTTGGTGAACGGTGACCAGTTTGGTGCCGTCGGGGAACGTCGCTTCGACCTGGATCTCCGGGATCATTTCCGGGATGCCTTCCATCACTTGTTCACGGCTGAGCAGGGTGGTGCCGAAATGCATCAACTCGGCCACGGTGCGACCATCACGCGCGCCTTCGAGCAGCGCGGCGGAGATGTAGGCCATGGCTTCCGGGTAATTCAGCTTCACGCCGCGCGCCAGCCGGCGTTCGGCAACGAGGCCGGCGGTGAAGATCAGCAGCTTGTCTTTTTCGCGTGGGGTCAGGTCCATCGTTGGCAATCCATTCTGGGCAGATTTGTGTGGTTCTTGCGGTGAGCGGGATGTCAGTTGGAACCGCCCCTCACCCTAGCCCTCTCCCGAGGGAGAGGGGACTGATCTCGGTTGTTTGTTATGGCCGGTTCAGTCAGTTGAATTTTTGTGTCTGCAGCATTTCTAGCGGTCACCTCGGTCAGGCTCCCTCTCCCTCCGGGAGAGGGCGGGGGGTGAGGGCTGGTTATCAGGTGCTCCATATTCTTGGGGATACTGCCTGGCGCCCAAGCAAAACCGGCCTCAGCAGTCGCCACAATTCAATTAACCACCCCCGCGCCAGCAACGCTTCACTGGCCAGGCAGCGGGCGACCAGCAAACCCGGCAACTGCGTCAGGTCTCCGCGCACTGGGTTCTCCAGCGAACGACAGCGCTCCAGCAACTCGGCATCAATCTCCCCCGTCACCAGCAACGTGGCAAACACCGGTTGCCCATCCAGTCCGATTGGCGAGTCGAGCAACCCGTCATCCCCGACAATGCGCTGACGCTCATGCCAGAGCAATCGCCCATCGCGGCGAATATCCAGATGCGCCTGAAAATGCCCCAGATCAAAACGCTCACCACTGGCCGGACGACCCAGCGCCACCACGTCCCAATAGAGCAACCGTGCATCGCCTTCCAGCTCAATCGAAGTCGTGAGCTCCGCCTGCGCCGCGCTGTAGACGATGGTTTCCTGCGGCAGCCATTCCAGAGTCGCGCCGGCAGCCACGTGCAAGTCGAGCTTCTGATAAGCGGGCCCGGCCGCGCGATACCATTTGGCCGCGCCGGGGCTGGTGATCTGTGCCCAGGCGTTGTGTTCGACGCGGGCGCTGATGTCGAGTCGGTCACCACCGGCAATCCCGCCGGGCGGGTGAACGATGATGTGCTGGCAGACCTCCGGCCCTTCGGCGTACAGATGTTTTTGCACGCGCAGCGGGCCGAAATGCCGACGCTGAACCGGCCGCGTGCAATCGCCGAAACGCGCGTAGGCCAGCTCCAGCTCAGCGTGCCAGCTCGGGGTAAACAGGGCAGTGGGAATAGGTAAATTCATATTTTCTGATTATCGTCAGGACGCTACAGACTAGATCGTTACCAATCCCCGTACACCTTCAGCCTCCATATTTTCTCCGCGTCCCTGCTGCACGATCTCGCCCCGGGACATCACCAGGTATTGATCGGCCAGCTCAGCGGCGAAATCGTAGAACTGCTCCACCAGCAAAATCGCCATGTCGCCGCGCGCCGCGAGTTTCTTGATCACCGCGCCGATTTCCTTGATCACCGACGGCTGAATGCCTTCGGTGGGTTCGTCGAGGATCAGCAGGCGCGGACGGCTGGCCAACGCTCGGCCAATCGCGAGTTGCTGTTGCTGACCGCCAGACAAATCACCGCCGCGTCGCTGTTTCATTTGCAGCAACACCGGGAACAATTCATAGATGAACGCCGGAACTTCTTTGGCTTCGCTGCCAGGAAAACGCGACAGGCCCATCAGCAGATTTTCTTCCACGGTCAGCCGGCCAAAAATCTCCCGACCCTGCGGCACGTAAGCGATTCCGGCGTGCACGCGTTGATGCGGTTTGAACGTGGTGATCGGTTTGCCTTCCCAGTTCACCGCGCCTTCCTTGGCCGGCAGCAAACCCATCAGGCACTTGAGCAAGGTGGTTTTACCCACACCGTTGCGTCCGAGCAGGCAGGTGACTTCGCCGACCTTCACCTCAAAACTCAGGCCACGCAGGATGTGGCTACCGCCGTAATACTGGTGCAGCTTGTCGACTTGCAGCATGTATGCATTCCTTATGTTCCACACAAACCCCTGTGGGAGCTGGCTTGCCAGCGATAGCGGTGGATCAGTCGGCATCAATGTTGGATGTGCCGGCCTCATCGCTGGCAAGTCGAATCGTCGCACCGCAGCTCCCACAGGGTTTGTATTGGCAAATCTCAGCGGCCGAGATAGACCTCGATCACGCGCTCGTTTTCCTGCACCTGCTCCAGCGATCCCTCGGCCAACACACTGCCCTGATGCAACACCGTGACGTGGTCGGCAATCGAGCCGACGAAGCCCATGTCGTGTTCCACCACCATCAGCGAATGCTTGCCGGCCAGCGACTTGAACAGCTCGGCCGTGAACTCGGTTTCGGCATCGGTCATGCCCGCTACGGGTTCGTCGAGCAGCAACAGTTGCGGGTCTTGCATCAGCAACATGCCGATTTCCAGAAACTGCTTTTGCCCGTGGGACAGCAGTCCCGCCGGGCGGTTGACCGAGGTGGTCAGGCGAATGGTCTCCAGCACTTGACTGATCCGGTCTTTCTGTTCGCCGCTCAATCGTGCACGCAAACTGGCCCACACCGACTTGTCGGTTTTCTGCGCGAGCTCGAGATTTTCAAACACGCTCAACGCTTCAAACACTGTGGGTTTCTGGAACTTGCGACCAATCCCGGCTTGAGCAATTTGCACTTCGCTCATCTGCGTCAGATCCAGCGTTTCGCCGAACCACGCTTTGCCATGACTGGGGCGAGTCTTGCCGGTGATCACGTCCATCAGCGTGGTTTTGCCCGCGCCGTTGGGGCCGATGATGCAGCGCAATTCGCCGACGCCGATGTACAGATTCAGATTGTTCAGCGCGCGGAAGCCATCGAAGCTGACGCTGATGTCTTCCAGGGTCAGGATCGTGCCGTGACGGGTATCCAGGCCGGGTTCGACGCGCTGGCCGAAGCCGATCGAATCGCGGCTGGTGCCGGCGTCCTTGTTCGGTTCGACCGGGAAGAATGCCGGTTCGAGCATGAATTCAGCACTGGCCGTGACTCTCATGATTCACCTCGTTTCTTCAGCAGACCGATCACGCCTTTGGGCAGGTACAGGGTCACGATGATGAACAGCGCGCCAAGGAAGAACAGCCAGTATTCGGGGAATGCCACGGTGAACCAGCTCTTCATGCCGTTGACCACGCCCGCGCCGAGCAACGGCCCGATCAGGGTGCCGCGACCGCCGAGCGCAACCCAAACCGCCGCTTCAATCGAGTTGGTCGGCGACATTTCGCTGGGGTTGATGATCCCCACTTGGGGCACATACAGCGCGCCGGCCAGGCCACACAACACCGCGCTCAACACCCAGACGAACAGCTTGAAACCGCGCGGATCGTAGCCGCAGAACATCAGGCGGTTTTCCGCATCGCGCAACGCCGTCAGCACTCGACCGAACTTGCTGCGCGCCAGGCGCCAGCCGATAAACAGGCTCGCCACCAGCAACAGCACGGTCGCCAGAAACAGCACCGCGCGGGTGCCCGGTTCGGTGATGCCGAAACCGAGAATCGTGCGGAAATTGGTGAAGCCGTTGTTGCCGCCAAACCCGGTCTCGTTGCGGAAAAACAGCAGCATGCCGGCGAAGGTCAGTGCCTGAGTCATGATCGAGAAATACACGCCCTTGATCCGCGAGCGGAAGGCGAAAAAACCGAACACCAGTGCCAGCAAACCCGGCGCCAGCACCACCAGACACATCGCCCAGAAGAAGTTGCCGGTGCCGCTCCAGTACCACGGCAATTCCGTCCACGACAGGAAGGTCATGAACGCTGGCAAACCATCACCGGCCGCCTGACGCATCAGGTACATGCCCATCGCATAACCACCGAGCGCGAAGAACAGACCGTGGCCCAGCGACAACAGACCGGCGTAGCCCCAGACCAGATCCAGCGCCAGCGCGACGATGGCGTAGCAGAGGATTTTGCCGACTAACGTCAGGGTGTAAGCCGAGATGTGCAGCGCATTGTCAGCGGGCAACAGCGAGAGCAACGGCAGGGCGATCAGCAGTGCCAGAATCAGCGCACCGACCGCAATGGTGATTTTCGGGCCAGCCTTTTGCGTGGCCGTAACGAGCAGGGGCTGGTTCATCAGTCGATCACCCGTCCTTTCAATGCGAAGAGGCCTTGCGGACGTTTCTGGATAAACAGAATGATCAGCGCGAGGATCAGAATCTTGCCGAGCACCGCACCGATCTGCGGTTCAAGAATCTTGTTGGCGATGCCCAGACCGAATGCGGCGAGCACACTGCCCGCCAGTTGGCCGACGCCGCCGAGCACCACCACCAGAAACGAATCGATGATGTAGCTCTGGCCCAGATCGGGGCCGACGTTGCCGATCTGACTCAACGCCACGCCTCCGAGGCCGGCAATGCCTGAACCCAGGCCGAAGGCGAGCATGTCCACACGACCGGTGGGCACGCCGCAGCAGGCCGCCATGTTGCGGTTCTGCGTGACGGCGCGCACGTTCAGACCCAGCCGAGTCTTGTTCAGCAGCAGCCAGGTCAGCACCACCACAAACAGCGCGAAGGCAATGATGACGATGCGGTTGTACGGCAGCACCAGATTCGGCAGTACCTGAATCCCGCCGGACAGCCACTCGGGGTTGGCCACTTCGACGTTCTGCGCACCGAACAACAATCGCACCAATTGAATCAGCATCAGGCTGATACCCCATGTCGCGAGCAGGGTTTCCAGCGGTCGGCCGTACAGGTGACGAATCACCGTGCGCTCCAGCGCCATGCCGATCGCGGCGGTGACAAAAAACGCTACCGGCAGCGCGATCAGCGGATAGAACTCGATGGCCTGCGGCGCGTAGCGCTGGAACATCAGTTGCACCACGTAGGTCGAGTAGGCGCCGAGCATCAACATCTCGCCGTGGGCCATGTTGATCACGCCGAGCAGACCGAACGTGATCGCCAATCCCAATGCCGCGAGCAGCAGAATCGAACCCAGCGACATGCCGCTGAACGCTTGGCCAAGCACTTCGCCGATCAGCAGTTTGCGTTTGACTTGGGCAAGGCTGGTTTCGGCAGCGGTGCGCACACCGGCATCGGCTTCGACGCCGGGTTCAAGCAGGCCTTCGAGACGCGTGCGGGCCAGCGGGTCGCCGGTTTCGCCGAGCAATCGCACGGCGGCCAGGCGCACGGCCGGGTCGCTGTCGACCAGTTGTAGATTGGCCAAAGCGAGACTCAGGGCGGCGTGGACGCTTTGATCTTTTTCACCAGCCAGTTGCTGGTCGAGGAATTTCAGCTGCGCCGGTTTGGCGCTTTTCTGCAACTGCTGCGCGGCGCTCAGACGGATTTTGCCGTCGGCGGCGAGCAATTGGTGGCTGGCCAGCGCGGTGTCGATCAGACCCCGCAGGCGATTGTTCAGGCGCAGGGTTTTAGCTTGGCCGTCGACGGTCAGTTCGCCTTGTTGCAGGGCGTTGATCAGTTCGATACGCGCCGGCTCGGGCTGTGCGGCCCAGGCTTCGAGCAGTTTGGCCTGCTGCATGGGGTTGGCGGCGACGAAGTCTTCGGCGTCGCCTGAATACGCGGCCATTGGCAGCAGAAGTGCGATGGCAAGTATCAAGCGGTAAAGGGCAGTGGGCATGGGTGGTGTCCTGTTCAACCGCCCCCTCACCCTAACCCTCTCCCGGAGGGAGAGGGGACTGACCGAGGTGTTTGGGCGTTGTGTTGCGACTTACGAATCTGAGTCGAACTCAGGCTTTGAACAGCTTGAGGATCGGCTCCCTTTCCCCCTCTCCCTGAGGGAGAGGGCTGGGGTGAGGGGGAGATTTCTGCCCCGCCTCAAAGTCCGGATCAGCCTCAGTTACTCTTCACCGCATAATCCGGCTTCTTGTCATTCCCCGAGATAAACGGGCTCCACGGCTGCGCGCGAATCGGTCCTTCGGTCTGCCACACCACGTTGAACTGACCGTCTGCCTGAATCTCGCCGATCATCACCGGTTTGTGCAGGTGGTGATTGGTCTTGTCCATGGTCAGCGTGTAACCGGATGGCGCGGCAAAGGTCTGGCCGGCCAGCGCTTCGCGAACTTTATCGACGTCGGTGGATTTGGCTTTCTCAGCCGCTTGCGCCCACATGTGAATGCCGACGTACGTGGCTTCCATCGGGTCGTTGGTCACGGCTTTATCAGCGCCCGGCAAGTTGTGTTTCTTCGCGTAGGCTTTCCAGTCGGCCACAAATTTCTTGTTCGCCGGGTTATCCACCGACTCGAAGTAATTCCACGCAGCGAGGTTACCTACCAATGGTTTGGTATCGATGCCGCGCAATTCTTCTTCACCCACCGAGAACGCGACAACGGGTACATCGGTGGCTTTCAGACCCTGGTTGGCCAGCTCTTTGTAGAACGGCACGTTGGAGTCGCCATTGACCGTGGAGATCACCGCAGTCTTGCCGCCAGCGGAGAATTTTTTGATGTTGGCGACGATGGTTTGATAGTCGCTGTGGCCGAACGGGGTGTAGACCTCTTCGATGTCTTTGTCGGCCACGCCTTTGGAATGCAGGAACGAGCGCAGGATCTTGTTGGTGGTGCGCGGGTAGACGTAGTCGGTGCCGAGCAGGAAGTAGCGCTTGGCGCTGCCGCCTTCTTCGCTCATCAGGTATTCAACTGCCGGGATCGCTTGCTGGTTCGGCGCTGCGCCGGTGTAGAACACGTTCGGCGACATCTCTTCGCCTTCGTATTGCACCGGGTAGAACAGCAGACCGTTGAGCTCTTCGAACACCGGAAGAACCGATTTACGCGACACTGACGTCCAGCAACCGAACACCACGGCGACCTTGTCCTGGGTCAGCAACTGCCGGCCCTTTTCTGCGAACAGTGGCCAGTTCGACGCCGGGTCGACCACCACCGGCTCAAGCATCTTGCCGTTGACGCCGCCCTTGGCGTTGATCTCGTCGATGGTCATCAGCGCCATATCTTTGAGCGACGTTTCGGAGATCGCCATGGTGCCGGACAACGAATGCAGAATCCCGACCTTGATGGTCTCGGCGGCCTGCACAGTCCAGGTCATGCCCATCGCGGCAATGGATGCCGTGAGTGTGAAAGCCTTGATCAAACTGCGACGCTTCATTGTGCGATCTCCATGAACGTTAAAGTTTTTTATGGTTGGCAGATGCGGACGACTGAAGGCTGTTTTGCAAGGGCTGTGCCCGGTCGGGGTTTGGCCGGGAAATGTCGGTTTAGAGCGGTTGCGCGGGAGTGGCGGTGCACCAGGAAGGGACGGGTTGGATGCGGCGGTGCGCTCGGACGCGCCAGATTGGGGCGCAGGTTTGCTTATGTAGGAGCTGCGGACTTCAGATCAGAAGGTGTAATCGGCTGTGACGAAGAAGGAGCGTGGTTCGCCGAGGATCCACTGCTGCCCCTCGTTGTACTGACTCTGCGCATACCGGCGGTCAAACAGATTATTCACCTGCAGCCCCAGCGTCGTATTGCGTAACGCCTGCCAAGACAACGTCGCATCCAGCACGGTGTAGCTCGGTAGCTCATTGCGGTTAGCCATGTCGGCAAACCGCGCATCGACATACCGCACGCCAGCGCCAGCCTTCAAGTCATCAGTAATCGCCTTGCTCAACCAAAGATTGGCGGTACGCCGTGGCACATCCACCGGGCGGTTACCGTTACGCGAAACCGGCACGCCACCGACCACTTCTTCAAAGTCGTCGTACCTGGCTTTGACCATGGCCGCGTTGGCCTGCAACTGCCACGCGTGCGGCAATTGCACATCGAGGCTGGCCTCCAGTCCGTTGGACGATTGCTGCCCGACCTGCTGCTTGAGCGTCGGATTGCCCGGATCATCCGTCAGCAGTTTCTTCTTCACGATGCGATAAGCCGCCAGCGTGAATTCGCCGCGCTGATCCCAGAACAGTTGCTTCATGCCGATCTCGGTCTGCCGTGCCGTGGACAGGTCGTATTGCTGCTGACCCGGACTCAGGGATATCAGCCCGCCGATGCCGTCAGTGCTGGTCGCAACCTGACCGTAGAACGAAGTCTGTGGCGTCAGCGCAAACACCAATCCGGTCTTCCAATTGTTGCCGGTCAGGGTCTTGTCGCTCTGACTGCCGTCCAGCAGATTGTTGCGATCCACGTGCATGTAATCGCGGCGCACGCCGGTCACCAGCGACCAGCGCTCACTCAGTTGCGTACGGTTTTCCGCGAACATCGCCATCTGTTTGCTGGTGCTGTCGAACTGCTCGCGATATTGATTGGCACTGTCGAAGTAGCCCGCCTGCGGGTGATACAGATCCAGCGGCTGCCCGTCTGCCAGCACGTCGTTGAACGGCGAATTGCTGTTGAGCTGAAAGCGGATGCGGTTGTAATCGACGCCGGTCACAGTCTGGCTATCGAGGCCGAACAGCGAGTGCTTGAGGGTGAACGTCTGGCGGTCGCCGAGCTGCTCCTGTTGATGGCCGATGCCGAAGTTACCGCTGCGGCTAAGTTGCTGAGTGCCGGCATCGAAATTGTAGTTCTCGGCGTTCTGCCAGCGGCGCTGGGCCTTGAGGTAATACAACTCGTTGCTGGCGCTGAGCGAATCATTGATCTGCCAGTCACTGCTCAGGCGCGTCCATTGATCGTTGTAGTGCTGCTTGTCGTCGCGCACGTTGTAGTTTTTGTTGCGCAGGCTGTCTTGCAGATGGCCGTTGATCAGCGGCGTGCCGAAGTAATTCTGCGGGCGCTGATCGCCGTAATCGTGGGCGAGGGTGAAAGCCAGATCATCGGTGGCCTGCCAGCGCAGCGCGGCGCTGATGAAGTCGCTGGAAGAATCGCCGCGATCAATCCAGCCGTTGCTGCGCAAACGATTGAGGTTGAGGCGATAGCTCAGGGTGTCGCTCAGCGAGCCGCCACTGTCGAACGCCTGCTGCTGGCTGTCGAACGAGCCATAACCGAGGCGAATGTCGTTTTCGATTTCGCCGGTGAACGGCTTCTTCGGGATCGTGTTGACCACCGCGCCGGTCGCGCCTTCGCCATACAACACCGAAGCCGGGCCGCGCAGCACGTCGACGCGCTCGACGGACCAGGTATCGACCGGGAAAGTCCCGGTGCCCATGCCGGTGTACAGGCGGTTGCCGTCATACAGTTGCATCACCGAACTCTGCCCGGTGAAACCACGCGCCTGCAACGATGTACCGCCATCACCCGGCGTACCGGTGCGACTGATGCCGGTGCTGCGCGAGACGGCGTCCTGCACGCTGCGCTCGCCACGGGCGCGGATCTGTTCGCCGCTGAGGCTTTCGACACTGGCCGGGGTTTCCATCGCTGTGAGGTTCAGGCGCGAGCCCGCAGTAGTCGGCGTGCTCAGGCTGACGTTTTCATCATCATTGGCCAGGGCGGTGATGGTGCCGGTGGGCAATGTCAGCGGGGTGCTGTCGGCGTGTGCGCTGTTCATCGCGAACAGGCACAGGCTGGACAAGAGGTACTTGTTCATCGGGACGGTAAATCGCTTCTGCAAAAGAAAACCCGCAGCTGTGGGGCTGCGGGTCGGGCGGCACACTTGCTTGATGTGGTGACATCAAACGCTGCCGAGGCTTAAGCCCCGGCAGTGTACAGAAGCGTCTAAATCGCGCATCTCGGATGATTCATGATGAAGTTGAGGCGGATTCAGTTTCGCGGCCAAGACGCGACAGCACAAACCGATCCAACACCCACACCACCACCAGCGAAGCGCCGACCAACGGAAAAATCACCGCCAGCGCAAGCATGATCAGCACCCCGGTTTTCCACTTTGGCAGATCGTGACGCAGCGGCGGCACGCCGAATTTGCCTTGCGGCCGGCGCTTCCACCAGATCACCACGCCGCTGACGGCGCTGAGCAAAATCATCAGGCAGATCAGCAGCACGATGATCTGATTCAGCACGCCGAACATCTTGCCTTCGTGCAGCATCACCCCGATTTCGGTAGCACGCGCGACAGTGCCGTACTGCTCGAAACGTACGTCGGCGAGGACTTTGCCGGTGTACTGATCGACGTGCAGGGTGGCGTCGTTGCGTGGGTCATCGGCGAACACCGCGATGGTGAATACGCCGGTGGCGGTGGTCGGCAGGGTGATGCTGTAGCCCGGCTCGACTTTGCTTTGGGTGGCGATGTTCTGCACATCTTGCAGGCTGATGCCCGGTGCGGCGGGGCCGTGTTGCATGTCGCCGTGGGCCATGTGTTCGGCGTGGTCGCCGGACATCGGCATCGGTGTGTTTTCCATCGCCCAAGGCACGGTCTGACGGGTAGCGCTGTTGAGGCTGCGCGCTTCGATGTCTGAGGTTGGCACGTTGTCCCACATGGCTGCCGGGAACACGTTCCACACCTGTGCGTATTGCTTGCCCCAGAAGCCGGTCCAGGTCATGCCGCTGAGCAACATCACCAGCAGCAACGTTGCGCCCCAGAACCCGGTCACGGCGTGCAGATCACGCCACAGCACGCGGCCGCGACTGCTCAGGCGGGGCCATAGAATCCCCGCCGCCTGCCCGCGCGGCCACCACAGGAACACTCCGGATACCACCAATACCACGCCCCACCCGGCGGCCATTTCGATCAGTCGGTCACCGACGGTGCCGATCATCAATTCACCGTGAATGGCCCGGGCGACGGCTTGCAGATTCTGCTTGGCATCCTGCTCGCCGAGGATATCGCCGTGGTACGGATCGACGAATATATTCAGCTCGTGGCCGGCGTTATTTACGACAAATTGCGCACTGCGCGGCGTTGACCGGTGGCAGATATTGCGCGATCTGGCCTTGTGGATAAGCACTTTTGACCTTTTGCAGCATGTCATCAGCCGACACCGTGTGATGCCCGGCCGGGACGTTGAGCAGGCTGCTGTACATCAGCGAATCGAGTTGCGGTTTGAACAGGTAGATGATGCCGGTCAGGGCCAGCATCACCATGAAAGGCGCGACGAATAAACCGGCATAAAAATGCCAACGCCAGGCCAGGTTGTAGAAATTCGGTTTGGGCTGTTTCATCGGTTTGTGCTCCGCTTGGCTTGGATCTTCTAGTTGTCTTTTGCGGTTGCTGCGCAACCTGTCGCTAGCAGGGCTAGCTCCCACAGGTTTAACTCGGTCCGTGTGGGAGCCAGCCTGCTGGCGATGCTTTTAGAAACTCATGTCGACCTTGGTCCAGAGCGTGCGCCCCGGTTCGTTGATGGCTTGTGGATCATTCGCCGGGTAACCGAATCCGGCGTTGCCCGCCAGGTTCAGGTGTTCGGCGTAAGCCTTGCCGAACAGGTTGTCGACGCCGCCGCTGACCTTCCAGTTTTTGTTGATCCGATAAGCAGCATTAAGCGAGAACACGCCGAAGCCCGAACTCTTGTCGTAATCCTTGCCGACCACGTTGCCCTTGTTCTGGTCGATACGGTTTTGCGCGGCGACCACTCTCCACAGTGCACCGGCGCTCCAGTTGTCTTCGCTGTAGGTCAAACCGAAACGTGCATCGAGCGGCGGCATCTGCGGCAGTGCTTTGCCGTCGCTGCTGTTCTTGCCCCAGGCGTAGGCGAGAGTTGCATCGGCTTTCCAGTTGTCGCTGAGCTTGTAGGCAGCGCCCAGTTCACCGCCCATGATCCGCGCGTCGATGTTCTCGGCGCGCGAAGTGCTGCCCATCATTCCCGGGGTGTAATCAAACAGGATGTAGTCGCGCACCTGGCCGATGTAGGCCGATGCCCAGGCTTCAAGTTCGGCGCTTTTGTAATTGAGGCCGAAGTCGAACTGCGTGGTTTTTTCCGGTTTGATCGAGTCAAACGCGTTGACCGAACCGGCCGGGCCGGACTTGGGCGAAAACAGTTCCCAGTAATCCGGGAAGCGCTGCACGTGACCGAGGCCGGCGTAGAGCGTGGTCGGGCTGTCGGCCAGATCATGCTCGTACCGTACGAAGCCGCTGGGCAGAGTATCGGCGCGTGTTTCGTCGGCGGTCGGATTCGGGCGCGACATCATTCCCGAGCCGGTGCGCTGGCGATAATCCTTGGCCGAAGCGCGGTCGAGGCGCGCGCCAGCAATCAAGCGGTCGCGGTCAGCGGCGTACCAGGTCATTTCGCTGAACACGCCGTAGTTGTGGAAATCCGCATCCTTGTTGCGCGGCACATTCTTGTAAGTGTCGATGCCCATCGCGCTGCGCTGGCGATGTTCGTTGGTCTGCGCATCGAGGCCGGTGATCAGCTGAATATCGGCCCAGCGCCAAGTGGCTTTGATCCGCGCGCCGAGAGTGCGGCGGTCAACATTCGAGGCCATTGGCCCGGACATCATCCCGGTGCCGGACGGCGTGCGCAGGGTGTAGTTGTCCATCACGTGGTCGGCGTAGTTGTAATAGACCTGGGTTTCGAGTTTCTCCAGCACGTCAGTGATGTTGGATTTCTCGAAGCGCAGGCCGAGGCTTTCGCGCAGGAACTGCGAGCCGTCCATGCCGCGTCCGGCGTAACGCGCTTCACCGTCGCCCTTGCCAGCGGTCAGCTCCAGCAGGGTGTCGGCGTCCGGTGTCCAGCCGACCGCAACGTCGCCGTTCCACTTGTCGTAGCGCGAGGCAACAATGTCGTTGTTGCCGTCGCGGTAGTCGTCGGAATGCGCGGTGTTGCCGATCACCCGCACGTAGCCCAAAGGCCCGCCCGCGGCGGCATCGACCACCTTGTCGAAGCGACCGTGGGAACCGGCCAGCACGCTGGCGTTCACCCGCGTGCCGAGTTCGCCGAAGCTTTCCGGTTCGCGGTCGAACAGCACCGTACCGGCCGATGCGCCGGGGCCGTAGAGTACGGTTTGCGGGCCTTTGATCACGGTGAGCTTGTCGTAGGTCTCGGGCGAGATGTACGAGGTCGGCGCGTCCATCCGGCCGGGGCAGGCACCGAGCATCATGCTGCCGTTGGTGAGAATGTTCAGGCGCGAACCGAACATCCCGCGTAGCACCGGATCGCCGTTGGTGCCGCCGTTGCGTACCAGCGCGAAGCCGGGAATGGTCTTCAAATAGTCACCACCGTCACTGGCCGGCACCGGTTGGCGTGGGTCTTTCGGGTTGGTGACGATGGTCAGCGGTGAGCTCGGGGCAATGGCGGTGATCACCGTCGGGCTCAGTTCTTCGGAGTGGGCGGCGTGATCATCGGCGAGCACCAGCGGGGACAGCAATACGCCGCAAAGTACGGCGCTCGCGTGCCTGAAACGCAGGCGCGAGTGATTCAGGGCAAAACACGTTGGGGCAGAACCCGAACGTGGCACAGCAGAAAACCTGGACATGACAATTTCCATCAAACAGTCGTAAACGACACGGTCGGCAGCCTGAAGCTGTCTTCTCAACCGTGTGCAATCAGAAGTGGGTGTTTACGCTGGGACGGGCGGAGCGCGGCTGCGGGCGCCGGGGAAGACGGTTTGCCGGGCGTAACCCAGGCGCGGGGAGGGCGTGTTGAAGGTGTTGACTGGCGCGATACTGAACGCGGCGAAACTGCCGCCACCGGTCAGCGCCGGGCAGTTGAACAGCAGGCTGCAGTAGCCGCACTTTTCCCACATTGCGTGGTGCGAAGATTGCGGCGGACAGTGTTCGGCCGAGGCTTTGGCTGCATGCGCGGAGTGATCCATGCCCGGCATGTCCATCGACATGTCCATGCTGACTGGCATGGAAGCCGAGGCGTGCTGATCCATCGGCATCGACTGAGAAATCAGCGGGCCGATGAAGATCATCAACATGGCGAACAGGGCGATCCAGCTGCCGTGTTGGCGGCGCTTGTGGATAGACCTGGCGCTAGGCGGGCGCATGCTTGCGATCAGCCGGGCGGATTACTGCGCGTGGGCGTGAGTCTGAGTGGTTTCCGGTGGCTTCTTCTGTACCGCGACTTCGACGGTCACGGCGCCGGCCTTCTCGAAATGCAGCGTCAGCGGAAAGCGCTTGCCGTCGTTCAGCAGGCTGCGATCAGTCGGGTTCATCAGCATCACGTGATAGGCCATCGGCGCGAAGGTTACATTCTCGCCCGGAGCAATAACCACGCTCGGCACTTGCTGCATCTTCATCAGGTCGCCCTGCATGACGTGTTCGTGCAGTTCGGCGGTGGGGGCAATCGGCGAATCGACGCTGAGCAAGCGGTCGGCAGTCTTGCCGTTGTTGTGGATCACGAAATACGCCGCGACGGTCGGCGCATTCGGCGGCAGCTCCTGCGACCACGGGTGGGCGATTTCCAGCTCGCCAGCCTTGTATTCATGAGCATGGGCGAAGCACGCAGGCAGCAACAGCGCAGCGATGACGATGAGTTTGTTCAACATGGCAGTTCTCCAGGACGATTCGAAACGCAGTCAAATGCGGGAACAAATCAAACCAGAGGCGAGGCGCGGGGGTTGAGGCTGGGCCATTGCTGGCGCGGTGTGGGGTTTTGCAGAGTGGCGGGCGCAACGCTGCGATTGCTGGGGTATTGCGCGAAAAACAACTGCGGCGAATGCCCTGGCAGCGCCACGACTGGCGCCGATCCGGAACAGCACCAGCAATGCTGCATGGTTGAATGCTTGTCGCCGCTTTGCGGCGCGTTCTGATCGACGCTGCCGATATTGATCGCGACCATTTTGGTCCCGCTGCCGGTGCAGAAACTGCTCCACAACACTTGCTCGGCGGGTGACTGCGCGGCTTGTGCCATCGCTCCCGTCAACGGCATGGCGAGCATGTTGAACAGCACTGCAAAGCAGGCGATCCAGGCAATGGCAAGCCGATGTCGGTTCATGGGACAGATCCGTCGGGGTGGGCGATCAGGCGCGGCTATTTAGCCTGATCAGGGCCGATAAGTAAAAATGCGTCGTGCGGTTTGGTGTCGCAGCGCAATCAGCCCGCTACCGCATGCAATCTCAAACCCAGTGCCTTCATGACTTTCATGATAGTCGCGAATTCCGGATTTCCAGTGCTGCTGAGCGCTTTGTACAGGCTTTCGCGACCCAGGCCTGCATCACGTGCTACTTGAGTCATGCCTTGGGCGCGGGCAATGTCGTTCAGCGCTGCACGAATCAGAACGCCGTCTCCGGCGTCCTCATCAAAACATGCATCGAGGTAAGCGGCCATTTCCTCGGGCGTTTTAAGAAACTCTGCCGCGTCGAAGCGGGTGAATTTTTCGGTCATGACTTACTCCTCATTACCGATACTTTTTGCCATCTGAATGGCTCGTTTGATATCTCGTTTTTGTGTCGACTTATCGCCGCCGATGAGTAACAGGTAAGTCACTTCACCTCGACGTGTGAAATACAGCCTGTATCCAGGTCCGTGATGAACACGCATCTCGTAAACCGAGTCACCGACGAATTCGCAATCACCAAGGTTTCCATGTTCTGCCGCCCGGAGTCTGGCAATGATGCGTGCTTTGCCGATGGTGTCCTTCAAACCGTCCAGCCAATCGGCAAATGCGCGGGATCGTTCAAAGTCGATCATGTCGGGATCGTATTCCTTGGGATACAGGCTGACAAGCTGCTTTTTCCCGGCGTCATCTATTTTTCCGAGAATTGCTGCCTGTAAACCTGCGAGGATTAAAGGAATCGAGATATTGGAACGGGGCTGAGAGAAGGGACAGTCGGCTGCTTCTGAAAAACTTGCGGGCTAATTCACGGGTAAACATGAAATCAGGAATTGTCTGACGCTGACAGGGCGCCAAGGACTTCAGACGTACTAGCAAACTCCCGATCAACCTGCGCCAACACCGGCCGCTTCAACACAATCACCGGCACCCCCCGCTCGCGCGCGACTTCGAGTTTCGGCTCCGTCGCGGTGCTGCCGCTGTTCTTGCTGATCAGTACGTCGATCTGCCGGCGCTCGAACAGCGCGCGTTCGTCATCCAGCAGAAAAGGCCCGCGCGCGCCGATCACTTCGCAGCGTTCGTTGCCGGGATAAACGTCGAGGGCGCGCAGGGTCCAGAACTGGTTCGCAGGGATTTCGTCGAGGTGTTGCAGAGGTTCGCGGCCCAAGGTGAACAGCGGTCGGCGGAAGGGTTTCAGTGCTGCGATCAGTTCGGCCCAATGGCCAACTTCACGCCAGTCATCCCCCGGCTGCGGTTGCCACGCCGGACGGCGCAAGGCCCAGCAGTGAATGCCGGTCAGTTGCGCAGCGGTGGCAGCGTTCTGGCTGATTTGTGCTGCGTAAGGATGGGTGGCATCGAGCAAAAGACTGACGCCTTGATCGCGAATAAACTGCGCCAAGCCTTCCGCACCGCCATAGCCGCCAACGCGCACCTGACAGGTCAGATCGCTCGGCACCCGGCCAACGCCGGCCAGGCTGTAAATATGCTGCGGCCCCAGCGTGCGGGCAATCGCTAGCGCTTCAGTCACGCCACCCAGCAACAAAATCCGTTTCATACAAAAGCCCCCGCATGCCCAACGACGCCGCCCTGGCGATCAATCGCAAACACCTCGACCTGCACCTGCTCCGGCACCACGCTACGGGCGAATTCCAGGGCATGCCGACAGACTTCATCGCCGAGCGCGATCCCCGCCGCACTGGCCATGGCCAGCGCTTGCTGACTGGTGTTCGCCTCGCGAATGTTCTGCTGCAAGTCTGCATCGGCACCAATCGCCGCTGCCCATTCGGCCAGTTGCGGCAGATCGATACTCGAATGCCGCGAGTGCAGATCCATGTGCCCGGCCGCGAGTTTGCTGATCTTGCCGAAGCCGCCACACAGGCTGAGTTTATCCACAGGCACTTTGCGCAGGTGCTTGAGCACGGCGCCGACGAAGTCGCCCATTTCGATCAGAGCGATTTCCGGCAAATCGTAGACCCGGCGCATGGTGTCTTCGCTGGCGTTGCCGGTGCATGCTGCGATGTGCAAATAGCCGTTGGTTTTCGCCACGTCGATGCCCTGATGAATCGAGGCGATGTACGCCGCGCAGGAAAACGGCCGGACGATGCCGCTGGTGCCGAGGATCGACAAGCCACCGAGAATCCCCAGGCGCGGGTTCATGGTTTTCAGTGCCAGGGCTTCACCGCCCTCGACGTTGACCGTGACGTCGAAGCCGCCGCGATAGCCGGTTTCTTCGGCGAGCAAGCTGAGGTGATCGCTGATCATTTTGCGCGGCACCGGATTGATTGCCGGTTCGCCGACGGCCAACACCAGACCGGGACGGGTCACGGTGCCGACGCCGGCACCTGCGTTGAAGCGAATCCCCGGCTCGTCGATTAACCGCACCCGAGAATAGAGCAGGGCGCCGTGGGTCACGTCCGGATCGTCGCCGGCATCCTTGATGGTTCCCGCTTCAGCGCCGTCATCGGTCAACCGGCAGAACTCCAGCCGCATCTGCACTTGCTTGCCCTTGGGCAACACGATCTGCACCGCGTCAGCCGCTCCGCCGCCGAGCAACAGGCGTGCGGCGGCGAGGCTGGTGGCAGTGGCGCAACTGCCGGTGGTCAGGCCGCTGCGCAGAGGGGCGGGTTGTTCAGCGGTTTCGTCACGCATCGAAGGGTTTGACCAGATCCAGCAACGTGATGGGCAGCGCCTGGCGCCAGGTATCGAACTCGCCCAATGGCTGCGCCTGCGCGACGTGGATGCGCGTCAGTTCGCCGCCGTGGCGTTCGCGCCAGGCCATCAGGGTCACTTCGCTTTGCAGGGTCACGGCGTTGGCTACCAAACGTCCGCCGGGTTTGAGTTGCGCCCAGCAAGTGTCAAGCACGCCGTCGCGGGTCACGCCGCCGCCGATGAAAATCGCGTCCGGACGCTCCAGCCCTTCAAGTGCTTGCGGCGCACTGCCACGAATCAGTTGCAGACCGGGCACGCCCAAGGCGTCGCGGTTGTGCTCGATCAGTTGCTGACGGGCGTCATCGGCTTCGATGGCCAGCGTGCGGCAGCTCGGGTGGGTGCGCATCCACTCGATGCCGATCGAGCCGCTGCCGGCGCCGACGTCCCACAGCAATTCGCCGGGAGTCGGGGCGAGGCGGGCGAGGGTGATCGCGCGCACGTCGCGTTTGGTCAGTTGGCCGTCATGCTTGAACGCCGAATCCGGCAGGCCGGCGAGGCGCGACAGGCGCGGAGCATCAAGGTCAACCAGGCATTCAATGGCGATCACATTGAGGTCGGCAATCACCGGATCGTTCCAGTCGTTGGCAATCCCATCGACACGCCGCTCCGCGTCGCCACCCAGATGCTCAAGGACACTCAGGCGACTCGCACCGAATCCGCGTTCGCGCAGCAGCGCCGCGACGGCCGCTGGACTCTCACCGTCATTGCTCAGCAACAACAGACGCACGCCGCTGAACAGTTGAGCGTTCAATGCAGCCAATGGCCGGGCGACCAGCGATAACGTCACCACATCCTGCAACGGCCAGCCAAGACGCGCCGCCGCCAGTGAGCAGGATGACGGCGCGGGCAGGATCAGCATTTCGGCAACCGCAACCTGACGCGCCAGGCTGGCGCCGACGCCGTAGAACATTGGATCGCCGCTGGCCAGCACACACACCGCTTCGCCGCGCCGTTCCAGTAACGGCGCCAGAGAAAACGGACTCGGCCACAACTCGCGTTCGCCCCGAATGCACGCCGGCAGCAGATCCAGCTGACGCTGGCCGCCGACAATTCGCGAGGCGCCCAGCAAGGCGCGCCGGGCATGTTTGCCCAGGCCCTTGAAGCCGTCTTCACCAATTCCTACTACCGTCAGCCAGGGTGACATCTATTGCCTCGCAAAAAAGTGTCGGCAAACGCGCCGTTCCGACGGGCAGGCTTTTCATGCCGCCGGACAAAGCAGGCATAATACCGCGCCTTCGTCCGCGAAGCGCTTCCCCAACACAACCGGCCAGTCCTTTGAACGAACGCCCGCTGTCCACTGCCAAACGCCCCTCGGCCTGTCCGGGGTTGCTGCGTATCGTCCAGGCGCTGGATGGCGGGATATGTCGGATCAAACTCGATGGTGGCTCGATCACCGCCGATCAGGCAAATGCGGTGGCGGATGCCGCTGAGCAGTTCGCTGGCGGGGTGATCGAGGCGACCAACCGCGCCAATCTGCAGATTCGCGGGATCGGCGCGCAGTCCGGTGCGCTGATTGATCGCCTGCTGGCCGCGGGTCTGGGGCCGCGCACCGCGGCTGGCGATGATGTGCGCAATCTGATGCTCAGCCCGGCTGTCGGGATTGATCGGCAGATGGTTTTCGACACGCGTCCGCTGGCTGGGCAAATCCTCGAGACGTTGCAGCGCCATCCACGTTTTCATGAGCTGAGCGCCAAGTTCGCCGTGCAACTGGATGGTGCTGAAGCGCTGGCGATGCTCGAACATCCGCATGATCTGTGGTTGTCGGCTATTGAGCGCAGCGGTGAAACGTTGCTGGCGTTTGGTCTGGCCGGTTGCCCGACGGATCAACCGTTGGCCGCCGTCAAACTTGCAGACGGCCATGCGCTGGTGGTCGCGGTGCTGGAGTTGTTTCTCGAGCTGGCGCGACCGGAGCAGACGCGGATGCGCCATTTGCTCGGCGAATTCAGCGCAGTGCAGTTGCTCGAAAAAATCGGCCAACGTGTTGCTCTGCTAACTGTCGACGATTGGCATCGTTCGCCTGCACCGGACGCTCTGCATATCGGCGCTTGTCCACAGGCTGCGGCAGGGCTGGTCTACGTTGGCGCGGTGCCGCCGCTGGGGCGCCTCGACCCGGCGATGCTGCGCGGTGCTGCAGAAACCTCCCGCCGATTCGGCGATGGCAGCCTGCGCTTCACCCCTTGGCAAAGCCTGCTGCTACCTAATGTAAAAGCGGCCGATGCGGCTGAAGTCCTGCAAAGTCTTGAGCAAAACAATCTGCTGACCAACGCCACCGAGCCACTGTCCCGCCTGATCGCCTGCACTGGCGCCAACGGCTGCGGCAAAGGCCTGGCCGACACCAAGCACGACGCCCGCAAGTTGGCGACTTTACTGCCGCGTGCACTCGATGTGCATCTGTCCGGCTGCTCGCGTTCCTGCGCCGCTGCGCACCGCGCACCGGCGACCTTGCTCGCCGTCAGCCCCGGTCACTACGACCTCTATTTTCGCGATGCAGCACAGCCCGGATTCGGCGCGCTGCACGCACGCAACCTTACTATTGAAGCGGCCGCGACTCTGTTCGCCGGCCACTCACGGAGCCCACTTGATGCTTGATTACATCCGCGACGGTCAGGAGATCTATCGCAACTCCTTCGCGATCATTCGCAGCGAGGCCAATCTGGCGCGCATCCCGGCCGATCTGGAAAAACTCGCGGTGCGGGTGATCCACGCCTGCGGCATGGTCGAGGCCGTCGACGGTCTGCAATTTTCCGCAGGCGCGGGCAAGGCCGGGCGTGATGCGCTGGCGGCTGGTGCGCCGATTCTGTGCGATGCGCGGATGGTTTCCGAAGGCGTGACCCGTACGCGCCTGTCAGCGAACAATCAGGTGATCTGCACCCTGCGCGACGAAAGCGTGCCGGAGCTTGCGCGTGAGCTGGGTAATACCCGTTCCGCCGCTGCGCTGGAACTCTGGCGTCCGCATCTTGAGGGTTCTGTGGTGGTGATCGGCAACGCGCCGACTGCGCTGTTCTATCTGCTGGAAATGCTCGACGCCGGCGCGCCGAAACCGGCACTGATTCTCGGCTTCCCGGTCGGCTTCGTTGGCGCCGCCGAGTCGAAAGCCGCACTGGCCGCTGACAGCCGTGGCGTGCCGTTCGTGATCATGCAGGGTCGCCTTGGCGGCAGCGCCATGGCCGCCGCCGCCGTCAATGCCCTCGCCACGGAGATCGAATGATGCAAGCCCAAGGACGTTTGATTGGCCTGGGCGTCGGCCCCGGTGATCCGGAACTGATCACCGTCAAAGCCCTGCGCCTGCTGCGCGAATCGCCGGTGGTCGCGTACTTTGTGGCCAAGGGCAAGAAGGGTAACGCGTTCGGCATCATCGAAGCGCACCTGCAAGACGCACAGAATCTGCTGCCGCTGGTGTACCCGGTGACCACCGAAACGTTGCCGGCGCCGTTGTCTTACGAACAAGTGATCAGCGACTTCTACGATGCCGCCGCCGAGCAATTGGCCGAGCATCTGGATGCCGGGCGTGACGTGGCGGTGATCTGCGAAGGCGACCCGTTCTTCTACGGTTCTTACATGTATCTGCACGACCGCCTCGCCAATCGCTATCCAGCCGAAGTGGTGCCGGGTGTGTGCTCGATGCTCGGTGGTGCGTCGGTGCTCGGTGCGCCGCTGGTGTATCGCAATCAGAGCCTTTCGGTGCTTTCCGGCGTGTTGCCGCATGAAGAGCTGAAACGCCGACTGGCCGATGCTGATGCGGCAGTGATCATGAAGCTCGGGCGCAATTTCCCGAAAGTCCGCGCCGTGCTCGAAGAACTCGGTCTGGCCGAGCGTGCGCTGTACGTCGAGCGCGCGACCATGGCCAACCAGAAGATCGTTGCGCTGGATCAGGTCGAGCCCATGTCCTCGCCGTACTTCTCGCTGATCATTGTCCCGGGCGAACGGTGGCAAGGCTGATGACTCATTCCACGCCGGCCATCGTCATTCTCGGCCAAGGGGCGCTGGTCACGGCCCGACGTCTTCAGCAAATTTATCCGGGCGCGCAGATCCACGGCCTGAGCGGTCGGGTCGAAGGCGCTGATCGAACGTACGAGGATTTCGGCGGTACCCTGCGCGATCTGTACCAACAGGACACACCAATTATTGCGCTGTGCGCGGCGGGTATTGTCATCCGTACGTTGGCGCCGGTGCTGCTGGAAAAAGGCGTCGAGCCGCCCGTGCTGGCCGTCGCCGAAGATGGCAGCGCCGTGGTGCCGCTGCTTGGTGGTCTGGGCGGGGTAAATGTCATGGCGCGCACGATTGCCTCGGCATTTGATGTGGCTGCGGCGATCACCACCAGCGGCGAATTGCGCTTCGGCACTTGCCTGCTCAACCCGCCCAGCGGTTACGCCCTCGGTGATCTGGAGCAGGGCAAGCGCTTCGTTTCCGATCTGCTGGCCGGGCACAGTGTGCGCATCGACGGTGCTGCTCCGTGGCTGGATCAGGCGCAGCTGCCGGAAAATCCGCAGGCGCAGCGCTCGATTCATGTTGGCAGCGCTGCACGCGCGTTGAGCGCCAATGAATTGCTGATCTACCCACGTAGTGTTGCGGTGGCGGTGAGCGGCGATATGGCGGATCTGCCGAGCATTGTGCGCTCTGCATTGCAGCAGGCGAACCTTGCGCTGCCAGCGCTGGCCTGTCTGGTCGCGGCTGATACCGCGATGGCCTCGTCGAGTTTGCGTGAAGCAGCCATCGAACTAGGCGTGCCGCTGCGCTTCGTCTCTGCGGCGAGTGACGTAGCGCAATTGGCGCGCAGTGTGTCGCCGCAAGCTTCAATCATCGCCAGCTCTGACGAGATCGCCATCGCGGTCAGTGACCAGCCGCTGGACGTAGCGCAAATCGGCCGCCCGCGCGGTCGTCTCGCCGTGATCGGTCTCGGCCCCGGAGCCGCCGAATTGATGGTGCCCGCCGTCAAGGCCGAACTGACCCGGGCCACTGATGTACTGGGCTATGAAACCTACGTGCGCATGGCCGGGCCGTTCCGCGACGATCAGGTGCAGCACTGCACCGACAACCGCGAAGAAATGCAGCGTGCCCGCCATGCCTTCAGACTCGCAGCCGAGGGCCGTTCGGTGATTGTGGTTTCGTCCGGCGATCCGGGCGTGTTCGCCATGGCCGCTGCGGTGCTCGAAGCGTTGCACGAGTCAGCCGATCCGGCCTGGCACAGCGTTGATCTGGAGATTCTGCCGGGGGTGTCCGCATCGCTGGCCACCGCCGCTCAAGCCGGTGCGCCGCTGGGTCATGACTTCTGCGTGATGTCGCTGTCGGACAACCTCAAACCGTGGTCGATCATCGAAAAACGTCTTGATCTGGCAGCTGAAGCGGATCTGGCGCTGGCCTTCTACAACCCGATCTCGCGCGCCCGCCCATGGCAGTTGGGCCGTGCACTGGAAATCATCGCGCAGCACCGTACGCCAGAAACGCCGGTGGTGTTGGGCCGTGACATCGGCCGGCCGGGCCAGACGTTGCGAACCATCACACTGGGCGAGTTGACCCCGGATCAGGTGGACATGCGCACCATGGTGCTGATCGGTTCATCCACCACCTGCACCTTTGCGCGCGCTGACGGCAGACAGTGGGTGTATACGCCGCGTTGGTATGGTGAAAAGCCTGTGGGCTAACTGCAGCGCCACACTTTCCGCCTCTAGTCAGTCGCACAAAGCAGGCCTTCGATGATTACGTCGCGCTCCCCGAACACCGTTAGTCTCGAGGGGCGCGATTTTCTGCTGTCCTGCGGGGGCGCAGCCATTTCATGGCATCAAGAGCGAGACTTTCTCAAGGCGAAGCGTTGCATCGTGATCTTGCGAAGTTCGCTTTCCATTTGTTCTCTCATGGTCTCAAACACTTGCCTGTTTAATTTTAAGTAAGCGCGTTTTTGCACAAGCTTTGCGGATTGTTGTTGCCAGTTCCAGAAGAGGAACCCGCCTTTTCTCACTTCGCTAATCAGCTCCAGCGAATTGACAGCGATATGTAGGTTTCCTCTGGCGTCATAGCGCGAGGGTATTACCTGAAACTTTTTACCAAGGCCTGTTTCGGTGTCCAGATACAGCGTCGCTGCAGTGTTATTCTGCAAGGAATCGAGTGTGTCGATCATCGCATTCGCTTGTTGCGGGTCTCTCCCAGTATCCGAACTCGCAACGAGGAAGTCGCCGATACTGCCCGATACGTCATGATGGGTAGTTATGGTGTAACTGTCGTCGATCGCTCTCCAGCCTAAGTAGTGCAGCGTCTTCATATACTCATCGAACCATTCTTTCGGTTGGCCGAAACGAGTGGCGATCAAGTTTGCCGATGTAGTTGCCAGCCTGGTGCAATTGGTCATTTCGTCATGGTCCTCGAGGGAGATTGAACCAATGACCGAAATAAGATTGGAGCCTGTAATCTCTCCAGTTGGGGCTTGGTTATTCATGTTTATTCCTCAAGAAAATGAAGGGTTATGATTGCAAGCCCTGAGAGATAATTGAATCGCATTCTTCGCTGGATTAAGTCGGAATGTTTTCAGGTGTAATTGGGTGTTGCCAATATATGGCAACCAGTTACCTGTTGTTGGTGTTTTGTTATTCATATTAGATTGGCGACAGTTCGCAAGACGCGAATTTCAATCACTCAAGGATAAATAAAACATGAAAGAAGTCGACGCGGTCGGTGTTGTTCAACTGGAAGATGTAAAGGCGCGTGTTGCCCGACGTCTGCTGCAAACAGGTAGCATTCTGCGTTCGCGCGGGATTGCGGCGGTGCAAGACACTGGTCCAACCAAGGAGTTGGATGCCGTGATGCTGGGCAACGCACTGGTAGGTTACGGGGGGAATATGTCGCTGAACAATATTGCGATCATTGAAAATATAATGAATATGTCGATCATGGAGGCGAACCATCTAGTACCTGATGCGGCAAATACGCTGGACTGGTATGCGGAATTTGTTGACTGCCTGAGGAGCCTCGGCTGCTTTATCGCGGATTCCGGTTATACCCAGTACTCTGAAAAAACCATCCGAGTGGAAGCCGAACTGGTCATCAAGGATATCGTCAAGGGCATCCTGGATGGCGTGGTAGCCAGCACACCGGCAGCCACGATCCTCGGCACGGTAGTGGGCACAACGATTGATGGCCTGAAAAGCGACGGCGACAGTTTGAATTTGTTTAACCATCAGGTGAAAACGCCTAAAGGCATGCGTATGTCCTTCATTCCGTGCGAGCAACAAGCCAACGGGCTTCTGATCGCCGCAGCCACCACGTTGAGTGAAGATGGCAAGGAAAATAATGGCGGTGTGCTCTTTGTTGACTGGAAAACCTCTGCGCGAAAACTTTTTCACGGTAAGGCATTTATTACATTCAATCCGGCGAAATATGCTGAATACAAGGATGATATTGAAAACTATCTCGGACAGCATCGCAAAGAAGTTCTGAGCAAACGTTTCAGTCGTCGTAAGGCTTAATCAATGATGAGTCGCAGGAGGCTGTCCTCCTGCGACTCACGGGAGGGGTTTATGGATTACTCGGCTTATGTTTGCGCGGGCGGATTGGTTTTGCTCTCGCGGGTGCTGGCGAGCGGCTTGAAGCACGATGTTCTGGATAGCATTCTGTTTTCACAGCTGTGTGCTTGCAACGACATCACTGAAGATATGGGGGACGCTGGATGGGATAAGGTGTTCCATGAAACCCTGGCAGCCTGCGGCTGGAGCATATATGACCACCGGCAACAAGATAGTAAGCCATACCTTGCCGAGCGCGACGGATTTACAGTCGAAGAGGCGCTGGTCGATGTTCTGGAAAAGCGACTGTCTGTAAACCAGTGCGACAGACTTTCAAGCGCTATGAAGATGCTCTTCGTACTACCGGAGTCGTCGCCAGTGGTGGAGAAATTTCAAGAGTACATCGCGGCGGATCATGACACGGTGCGGATGCAGTTTTTTATCGTCGACGCCAATGGTTTTCTTGAAATGGTATCGGTTTCTTTCATAAGCACTGAAGGTAACGGGCACGCTTCACTAAATAATCTGTTCGGGGCGGCACCCGCAGAGAGTGGTATGAGAGTTGAGTTCATTGCTGCACGCTTTAATCCGGATATTTATTCGGAGTTTCGCGAGGATATAGTGCAATGGTTGGATATGCAGCGTCAGGCAAGTGTCGCTCTTCTAGCGTAGAAGTAAATTCTCTGGCGCTTTGATTGGCCGTTACGTTGAGCATGTTTGTCTGGTTGTTCTTTGTTTTTATATATCGATCAAGCCTCGTCATCAGGTTCGTTGTTTCTGTCGCGAGGCTTTCATCTGTCTGTTGGTTTATTTATAAAAATCATTTTTTATACAAAAGGATTGTATTCATGCAGGGTGCAAAAGAGTCTGGCGGCGACGGCGGTTATGTGAAATTCGTTAATCTATTCAAACTCAGTGACCTTGAGCAAGCGTTGTTGCCACATAAAGGCACCCGGCAATATGACGCCGTAATCCGCTATTACTTCGCCTGTATCGGGTTGCTTGACTCACCACGATTGGTGCAACCGCTGGCCCTGTTCAAACAGGCGCTTGCAGAGTTTGGTGCGCAACGTAAGCGCCGCGATGCGGAGAATGTACCTGCGCCGAGCCCGGAGACAGAAACGGCGCCCGATCTTGCGGAAATCAGTGACCGGGTCGACGGATTTGCATCGCGCCTGAATTACAGCCTCGAGCTGATGAAAACAGCCGCGACGCCAGTACCGAAAATTTTGCACTTCGTCTGGCTTGGTGGCGGGCTTGGCGATATTCAGCGTGATTACATCAATTTGTGGAAAAAAGTACTGGCCGGGCAAGGCTATAAAATCAACCTTTGGTATGACAGCGATGCGCTGCTGGCTTATCAGACCACGAAACTGCTGGTTGACGCTGCCAAAGTGCACAGCATGCAAAGCGGTGGAGTCGATAGCGCTACGCAAGAGCAACTTGAAGCGCTGTATGTGGCGCGCGCCATTGTTCTGAAACAGCAGATGTTCGCGCACATCAATGCAGCACGTGCAGGCGGGTTATCCGCCGATGAAGCCCGGGTGCAGTTGTTGAGCCGGGCGTATGGCCAGCAGGCCAAGGATCTACATTCACTCAAAGCGCGCAACCTGAAGAGTTTGCAGGAAGTGGGCGGTGGTGACTTGGAACTGCGTGATCTGGCCGGTGCGGCGACTCCCATGCAACTGCAGGACATTTACGATCAGGAAATGGGGTTGCGTGGCAATCTTGCTGGCGGTTCCGATGTGGTGCGGCTGGAGGCAATGCTGCCAGAGGGCGGCATGTACTCTGACGTCGATAATCTCCCACCATTGTTGAAGGTGCTGGGCGGTGTGGATATCAGTAAGTTCAAACCCGCGAGCAAACGGGCCATCACGCAATTGCTGCTGGATCACAATCCGCACTGGATGCCGGGGCGGCAGGCAATACGTGATCGTTACCAGAACGTTGACCAGTTTATTCCTCAGGAACACCGCACAGCGCTTGAAGCGTTTGCCAAAAGTGCGCCCGCCCTGGATCAGGTTTTCCAGGCGCCGAGCGACCTGCTGGCACGCCCCTATATGTTGCGCGCAGTGGCCGAAGAGGGGTCTCTGAGCAACGCCTGGCTGATGGCTCATCCCAACGCACCGATGGTGCAGTCGGTGCTGGATCGCTTGCGCTTCAATTTTGATGTCATCAACGCAGTCGCCAATGCCGCTATGGCTAAAGGTATTGCGCCAGATGACGCCCAGGCCAACTTTGAGCTGGCGGATGCCGAGATCGTGCGTCGGCTCGGGCCTTTGGAGGAATTGCCCGGCACCAGAGCGGTGGCGATGCAGCGGCTGGAGATGGCAATTGCCGAATACTTCAGCGACGGGATCCTTCCTGCGCGAGAAGGGACGATCCATCTGACCGGTCCGGGTGGGATGCGCCTGGGCATGGAAGATTATGCGCAGGAAAATCTCACGCCCAGGGCGGCCGAAGCATCGCATGCCGAGTTGGGCATCGAGCCACTGGGTACGGTCAATCGCTCCACGGAGGAGGAGCAGGATCACTCCTGGAAAGAAAACGAAACCGATGCCGCCAAGTGGGTGGAAACCCAAAAGCAGCAATGGCGCGACGGGCAATTCAAAACCCGCTACACCGGTGATATCACTGAGCTGCTCAAGCACTCGACTGTCGAATTCGAACTCGGCTGGCCGATCATCGAAGGCCGGCATGTTTTGAACACTGAACTGCTGCAACGCATGGCCGACAAACTTGGCGAACCTTTCACCAAGGCCATGATGAGCAGCCACGATGGCCCCGTGGTGTTTACCGAGCGGTTGCCGCTGGGTTTCGATGATCGACAAACCATCCGCGGCCAGGACTTGCGGCTGCGGCCGCCAGCGTCCTTGAGCACCAAAGAGACTCAAGGCCTGGCACTGGACGAGGTGCTGATCCGTCTGGGCAAGAACAAGTTTCACCTCGAGCAACTGAGTCCCTTGCAGCGCCTCACGCTGGGTGGGTTGCTCGGGGCAGCAACGCTGGATGACCGGAGTTTTGCGGCGCTGAGCGTTGCGCAGGACAACCTCATCAACAGCGTCCGCGAGCGCGGCACGGCGGAACGCTATGCCGTGATTGAAAAGCAGCTCGCCGCACGGATGACGCCATCGTTCAAGGCCGGGCTGGACAGTCCGCTCGAGCAACACCCGACGCGTTCGCCGAGTTCGCTGAGCCTGAAAAAAACGGCGCTGTCTTCGGCCGTGACCCTGTTCGAATGGGGACGCCAAGTGGCGAAAATCCGTGAAGTCGCAACTCGGGAGTATCGCGAACAGGTCAAGGAGCGCTTGGAGCAGGTGCTCGATCAGGCTATCGCGAAGACTGGCAGGATGGTGCCGCAAGATATGCTGCTTGCCCAAAAGGATGGCACACCGGCCGGCCGCTGCTTCCCGCTTGCGTTGGCGATGAGTGCCGCGCTCGCACGGGGTGAGATGTCAACGCGAGAATTGTTTGGGCGTTTTTACCTTGCGGTCGACGAGCCAGCGGCCTCCGATTCGGTCACCTTCCTGACTGCTCTTGAGGAATTGCGAAGTGTGCAAATCAGCGAGGTCGGCTCGGTGCTGGGGCGGGTCGATCTGGACAAGGTGGTCGCGACTGTCGAGGAGTCTGCTGGCACCCGGACGTTGATGCTCAACTCGGACAATCACTCGATGCTGGTGGCCAAAACAGTGCAAGGCACGGCGGCCACTTATCACTTTTATGATCCCAATTTCGGTCTGTTCGAGTTCAACTCGGCAGACACTTTCAAGGCCACCGTCACGCAATTTTTCAAGGTGCCGGGCCTGGCGGAACACTATGCCGTTTTCGGTCAGCCTGGCCTGCCGCAGTTCGATCTGATTGATGTGCACGCAGAACAGGTTGCCGAGCTGGAACTGTCGCCCGAGGTCAAGGTAGCGCATCTGCTTGAAGAGGGCACATTGCCGGGTATGCCGGCGCGCTCTGTGCGTCAGCGGGTCAACAGTGCTCACGGACGATCGTTGATTGCAAACCCGCGCCTGGGCAGCTCGCTGTTGAAACTCGATAACCACTGGTGGGCCGAGCAGATCGCCGACGTGACGTCGCGCTTGCAAGAGGGGCATGAATCGGTGACGCCCCTTGTGCCACTGTTCGATTCGCTGGAGGTGACCCCAGAGGGCAGTTATCGCGTGAGCATGGTCGACCCGAAAAGCGGCGAGCATGTTGCTACGGTCATCAGCCGCGACGGTCGCCTCCTGCGCATCAAGGGCTATTTGTCCGAGCTGTTCTCGACGCTGGCGCAAAAACCTGCGCGCACTAACGCACCGGTAGACCCGACCGAAGCTGCTGCGATTCACACCCTGAATGCCGGATTCGCCGTTCAGGCATTGATGAATGCCCTGCGCACCCGTGAAGGCGCTGACCGCACGTTGACCACCGCCGTGCAGTGGCATGCCTACGTCAATTACGCGCAATTGGTGCACGGCAATGTGGTGGATGTGGCGGGGCTGATCGGGCTGGTGCAAACGGCGTTGCGTGATGAAAAAATCATCGCCCGCACCAGTGCGCAGGTGGTCGGTGAGGCACTGGGTCCCTTGGCTGGCAAAGCCGTCGGCGCTGCGGGGCATGTGGCCAATGAAGGTCTCGGCGCGGTACTCGGGCTGGCCAATGTCGGCTTTGATATCTATCAGTTGGTGAATGCGCAGAATGATGTCGAGACTGCGACCTACGGCACCCAGCTGGGTTTTGACGCGGCGAGTCTGGTCCTGACCGGCGCTGGCCTGGGCGCGGCATTACTGGGTGCGGGTACAGCGGCTGCGGTGCTCGGCGGTGCCGGGGTGATCCTCGGTGGGCTGGCCGTCGGCGTGGCTGCACTGGCGCAGAACTACGCGATGATCGCTGAGGAAGCGAAAGCGGTCGGTCTGTTTTTCGCCGAGCTGGAACAGGCGCATCACGCCGACGGCTATTCCTACAACGGCACACAGGGCGCCTGGCTGCCACGACCATCGCTGATCATCAAGCACCTTGATTTGCGCACCGGTAAGTTGCAGCTCGACAGCACCCGACTGTACCCGCTGCGCGATCATTTCGGCGTGCCCGAATTCGAGGGCGATTACTCACGCGCGATCAATCTCAGTGCGGAATTGGGCTATCCCGACGAGATGAATTTCGCACCGCCCGCCGGACAGCCGATCGTCTTGCCTTGCACCCCTCTGAACTGCTACCGCTACGTGTACCAGACCTTGCCGTTCGCTTCGCAGCGTCACGATCAGGGTTTCGACATCGCCCGGCGCCTGGAGAAGAAAAAGCCGGATGGCCAGTGGCTGTTTCTATTCTCGTTCTATTCCTTTCCGAGTCACTACATCGTCTATCAGATTTACCCCGATTACCGACCGGTCGAGATCAGCGTCAAGCTCGATGCTCTTGAGCGAAAACTGGTCGTGCCGGTGATACCGACGCCCTGGCATGGCAAGATTTCCTATCGGTTACAGGGCGGCGCAGGCACTTGCACGCTGGTGCTCAATCCCGGTGTCAACGTGGCGCTGGAAGCCAGCGCTGCGCAAAAGGATCGCTGGATCATCGTCGCGCCGTGGGCGCGCGAAAGTGACATCGTGTTCGGCAAGAGTGGCCAATTCCGTGTCAAGGATTGCCAGTTCGAGGTCACCGGGACCGTCGCGCCCGAGCTGTTTGTGCTGGTGGAAAACGGCAAGCTGTTCAGGATTGCCGGCGGCGTGCTGAACCTGTTGCAGGATGAGCCGCCCAAAGGCGTGGACGCGCAGGTATTGCAGGATCACCTGCAAGCGCTGGCCCGCGCCCATCGGCTTACCCTGCGCTATACGCCCATCCATGATTACCTGATTCCGTTCGAGAAACCCGACGCGCCGCGATATATCACCGGGTGGTATGACGCGGTCGAGGACCGAATCCTGTACGTGCGCGATGACGAAGTGTCGGGTGAGGACATTCTGTTGTCGGTGGTGGTCGGCGAGTCGGCGTTTTTCCATGACCCGAGCAGTTATGACATCTGGCAGGTCGATGCGGACACCGGGTTACTCAGCCATCGCTATCGATTGCTAGTCAGACAGGAGAGCGAAAGCACCATTCGCACTGTCGAAGCGGACAGCCACGGCGTGGTCCATGTGATGCAGGAGTATGCCCATGTCGATGGCTCTGTGGAGCGAATCAATTACCTGATTCACGATGGCGTGCTGTGGCTCAGTTCGATCACCCGTGGCGCTGAGCCGACATTCGACGCGCTGCTTGATGACACTGCACCGCTGGCAGACTGGGCCCCGGTGCTGGGTGAACACACCGTGTTCAAGGCGCCGCATGAGAAAAAATACGCCACGGTCGACTGGCAGCTGGCGGCATACGTTTCGGTCTGCTGGAAGATTGAAGATAACGCTCGGGACATGGCCTGGATCCGCACCCGTGACGATCTGATCATTCGCCCGGTGCCGGTACTTCATCGTGCCCGTGGCTGGGCGGATTCGATCCAGAACCTCAACGATCTGATGTTGCTGACGGTGGCCCATGATAACGATGTATTCGTTATCTACGATCGTAAATTGCAGCGCCTGTGTCGGGTGCAGCACGCGGTGGTTGAGGGAACAGGTCAATGGTCGCAGCGTTGGGTGCAGCCCGACGGACTGACACAGATTGCAGTACAGGACGATGGTTATCTGGCAAATACCAGGGGCGGACTGTCATTTGCAATCGGCGCCGACGGTGAAGTGCGTTTCGCCGGGCTGGGAGAACAGTGGCTCAAGGGACGTACCAAATGGTGGCTCGAACTGCAGGCAGTGGCCAACAAACATGGCGTTGAACCGTTCGCCATTGTCGGCGTGGCCAATGCCGCCAATGATGCTCGCTTGCACGGCTGGTACGTCGACAATCGTTTGCTGTTATGCGCGGCAGAACAGGCGGATGTACGCCTGCTCGGCGTAACGCCGGATAACCAGTCGGCGTGGCTGTTCGAGGCGGCGAGCGGGGAAATCTGGCGCCAGGCGTTTATCGATTCGCAGCAACTCGATCAAGCGTTCGGCACCGGTACACAGCTATTGCAGGCGGATGTGCTGCCCAAACCTGAGCGACAGTGGGCGCCATGGCACTTTGCCGATGTGCGGATTGACGGTGCCGGCCTGTTGGGGACGACCCTTGATGACGTGGTGCTGGAGTTGCAATTCGGCGAGCCACCGACCATTGCCGGTGTGGGGCGCGATTGGGTGGCGGCGCACAGTGAGCAACTGACCCACGATCTGCAGGCGCTGCTGGAGATGCAGTCCCATCGACCGTTCATTTCCGTCGCCGCACAGGACGCCAGCGTGCGCTGGTATATCGTCGACAGTGCGCGGCTGATCCGGGTCGCGAGCGCCGACTTGCCTGCGGACTTCGAGCTGCTGGGTACCCGGCGCCACACCGATGTGTTGTTGCATGAACCACAGGAGCGTCTGGTCCAGGGTCATCCGAGCAAGCGTCAGATCGGTCCGCTGGATTACGTCGAGCGCAACGCCGAGGTGCTGGTAATTGAAGGACGGGTGGATGCGCACGATCTGCGACCACTGATACCTGATGATGTACGCACATTGGTGGTGCGCATGGGGGGCGGCTTCATGAAGTGCCATTTGACTCAGGCGTTGTCGCGCAGGCTGGATGCGATGGTCGTCGATTGCCGGCATCCGCTGGCTGGCAAGCCCGTGGTAATGAGCAGGCTGATCTGGTCACCAGATGTACCGCAAAAGCTGGAAGTGGGCATGGTCGAGGAACACTTGGTGGTGGTCGATCCTGACGCCGAGCACTGTGTGCTTTTTCGCAATGCCTATGCGCTCGACACTCAGTTGCGTGGCGATGCGATGCTCGAAGTGCAGGGGCTGCGGCCTGTTCTAGTGTCGGCTCTGGCGCGCGGGATGAAAGCGCGCAAGGGCACGGACAGTGTGACGCTGAAAGCGCTGCTGGATGAATTGAAGGCACGCAATACCGCAGACGCGTCTGGCTGAGGACACTCGGCGCAGCAAAAGACCGCCGACTGCAAGGTCGGCGGTCTTTTAGTGTGCGGGTTCAGGGTACGAGGTAACCCTTGACCCCGGTAAAGATGATCTGCGCTGCCAGCGCGCACACGAACAGCCCCATCAAGCGGCTGACAATCTGCAAACCCTGATCGCCAAGAATCCGCTCGATGCGGTTCGACAGATACAACACCACCCCGACCGTGAAACTGGCCAGCGCAATGCTCATGATCGCTGTGAGTTTGTCATCCCAGTGCGGCTGGCTGATGCCCATCACCAGCAACGCACCGATGGTGCCAGGGCCGACCGTCAGCGGAATGGTCAGCGGCACGATGGTCACGTCCTGCTGCACGTTATCGGTCTGCACCACCGATTTGCCTTGGGCCATGCCCAGCGCCGAAATGAACAACACGCTGCCGGCGCCGATGCGGAACGCATCCACCGTGATGCCGAACACGTCGAAAATCACTCGCCCGAACAGATACAGCAATACGCTCGAGACCAATGTGGCGGTAGCCACTTTCCAGGCCAGACGCCGCTGTTCCTTGCGCGAATAACCTCGGGTCAGGCTGATAAAGCAGGACAACACGAAGAACGGGCTGTAGAGCACCAGCATCTTCAGGTAAACGCTGAACAACACATGGAGCATGGCGCGGGCTCGCTGGCGGGAGAAGTCGGGGGGAGTCTATCAGGCGCTATCGGGTCTGTCGGCTCACGACGGCAGGGTCGTCGCACGGTTTTGCTGATCGCGCTGGGCCACCCAGTGTTCGATCAGCTCGCGCAGTTGCGACAGCTCCACCGGTTTGGCCATGTGCCCGTCCATCCCGGCCTGGCGCGCGCGCTCCTTGTGCTCGGCGAGAATGTGCGCAGTCAACGCGACAATCGGCGTGCGAATGCGCTGGTTGCTGACTTCCCATGCGCGTAGTTGCTGAGTGGCGGAGAAACCGTCAAGCACCGGCATCTCGCAATCCATCAGCACCAGGTCGTAACGCTGGGCTTTCATCGCCTGCAAGGCCTCTTCGCCATTGCTCGCGGTGTCCGGCTGCAGGTTGAGCTTGCCGAGCATGCCGCGAATCACCTTGGTCGAAATCGTGTTGTCTTCGGCCACCAGAATGCGGAAATCGCTTGGTACTTTTACTGCGGTTGCCGGGCCGACGACTTGCGGCTGGAATACTACCTGGCCGCGATTGCGCTGGTTCAATTCGTCGGCCAGCGTGGTTTTCAGCGTGTAGCCGGCCACCGGTTTGGCGAGGATGCGTTTGATCCCCGAATTGCGCGCGATGATCTTGCTCGGCGCATTGCTGATGCCGGTGAGCATGATCAGCAGGATGTCGTGGTTCAGGCTCGGGTCTTCCTTGATCTTGGCCGCCAGTTGCATGCCGGTCATGCCGGGCATGTTCTGATCGAGCAACACCACATCGAAGTAGTCACGCAGATGCGCCTTGGTGCGCAGCAGCGCCAGCGCTTCCTTGCCCGATGGCACGGCGCTGACGTTCAGCCCCCAGGCGCTGCATTGCTGCACCAGGACTTTGCGGCAGGTGTCGTTGTCATCAACCACCAACACCCGCGCACCTTGCAGCGGACTGTCCAGATCAGACGTCGGGTGTTCCAGGCGATCCGGATCCAGCGGCAAGGTCAGCCACAAGGTGCTGCCCTGAGTCGCACCGCTCTTGATACCGAATTCGCCCTGCATCAGACGAATCAACTGCCGCGCGATGACCAGCCCGAGATTGCCGCCCAGGCGATTGGCCGACAGGAAGTGTTTGCTGTGCAACTCGGCGTGCATCAACGCGTCGCGTTCTTCCTGCGGCATCGGCTCGCCGCTGTCCTGCACTGCGATGCGCAGGCGCGGCTGGGTGCTGCGTTCGTCGAGGGCGACGACTACCAGCACTTCGCCTTCATCGGTTTTCTTCAGAGCGTTTTCCAGCAGACTGAGCAGGGTCTGGCGCAGTCGCGTTGGATCGCCGCTGATCACTCGCGGCACTTGCGGCTGGATGAAGCTGATCAACTCGACGTTCTGCTGTTCGGCCTTGGCCCGGTAGATGCTCAGGCAATCGTCGATCAGCGCGTTGAGGTCGAACTGCACATCGTCCAGTTCGATCTGCCCGGATTCGAGTCGCGAGATGTCGAGAATCTCGTTGATCAAGGTCAGCAGCTCGTTGCCGGCGCTGTGAATGGTTTGCACGTAGTCACGTTGCTTGACCGACAGCGGCGTGCCTAGCAGCAGTTCGGTCATGCCCAGCACGCCGTTCATCGGGGTGCGGATCTCGTGGCTGATCTTGGCGAGGAATTCGGCTTTGGCGTTGATCTCGGCGTTACTCGCGGCGAGATCACGGCTGATGCTGAAATCTGTCTCGGTGATGCTGCGCTGGCGCTCGCCCAGGGCGATGCTCATCAGCAGGCCGCTGATGCAGATGAAGCCCATCAGCACCATGATCAGGCCTTGCGGCGCGACCAGTGTCAGCCCGAGCAAGGCTGGAAGAATGATCAGCGTGCCAATGTTGAACACCACCATCGCCGCCACGAACAGCCGCGCCGGGCGATAGCCTTTCTGCCAGTGATAGAAGCCGACCAGCAACATGCTCAGACCGGCCAGTGCTACCAAGGCGTAGGTGATGATGTTCAGCGGCAGCGTGTTGACGAACAACAGCAGCAAGCTGCAGATCACGATGAACAGAATGTCGCCGAGCAACAGCTTGTTCAGCGGATGCGCGCCGAGCGGGGCGAAAAAACGCAGGGCAAACATCAGGCCTGCAGGGGCGGTCAGCAGCAGCGCCAGATAGGCGCCGGGCGTCTGGATTGCGTGCCAGTTCGGCAGCCACGGGCCGGCCAGATTGAGCAGCAGAAGCAGGCTCAGCCCCAGCAGGCATTCACACACTGCCAGCCACAGGCTGCTGCGCGAACGGGTGTACGCGTAGCGGATCAGGTTGTGCAGGATCAGCATGATCAGGCAGCCGAACAACAGGCCGTAGATCAGCGTCTGATTCTGGCTGGCCGCGCTCATCACCGCCGATTGCAAAGTGATGTACGGGCGCAATTGGTGATCGGAGACCAGTCGCAGGTAAACGTCGAGGGTCTTGTCGGTTTGCGGCAGCGGCAGCATGAAGTCGCTGCTCGGCAGTGGCCGCTCGGCCTGCGGTTGGGTGGTGCCGGTTTCGCGTTGCTCGATCAGCTTGTCGCCGTCGAGCACGTAGAGATTGAGGTGTGACAGGTCTGGGGCGAAGATTCGCAGCACTTGCTCATGCTTGCCGGGCGCCAGTTTGAAACGCAGCCACAACGCTCCATCGGGCTCGGCCGCGGTGAGGCGCTCAAGGTCGATGGGGCTGAATTGATTGGTGTAGCGGGCGGAGCGGATGTCACTCAGTTGCAGGTTGCCCTGATCGTCGAGCAATACCGACCAGCCACTGCCTTGCGCGGCCAGGGCCGGGAGCATGCAGAGCATTGTCAGCAAAGTGACGGTGAAGCCTATGGCAATCCTGAGCCAGCGCACGGCGAAATCCCTTCGTAGGTTGATGCCAGATTATAACGATGCGCCGCGTCGCAACAGTCCGGCAAGAGCCTTGAGCCCTTACCGGATACACAGCGTAGCTTATTGCTGGGTTTCGCCGCGCTCGCGAGCAATGGCGCGGTAGCCAATGTCATTGCGGTAGAAGCAGCCGTCCCAGTCAATGGCCTTGGCCAGTTTGTAAGCCTGCTCTTGCGCAGCACCGACACTGGCGCCCATTGCGGTGGCGCACAGTACGCGCCCACCGGCAGTCACCACCTGGCCGTCTTTCAACGCAGTACCGGCGTGGAAGACTTTGCCTTCCAGCGCAGCTGCCGCGTCCAGACCGTTGATCGGCGTGCCCTTGGCGTAGTCGCCCGGGTAACCGCCAGCGGCCAGTACGATGCCGATGCTCGGACGCGGATCCCACTGTGCTTCGACCTTGTCCAGCGCCTGCGCCAGTGCGGCTTCGACCAGCAACACCAGGCTCGACTGCAAACGCAGCATCACCGGTTGGGTCTCAGGATCGCCGAAGCGGCAGTTGAACTCGATGACTTTCGGATTGCCGGCCTTGTCGATCATCAGACCGGCATACAGGAACCCGGTGTAGACGTTGCCTTCGTCAGCCATGCCGCGCACGGTCGGCCAGATCACCAGATCCATCACGCGCTTGTGCACTTCGGCAGTCACTACCGGAGCAGGGGAGTAGGCGCCCATGCCGCCGGTGTTCGGGCCGCTGTCGCCGTCGCCGACGCGTTTGTGATCCTGGCTGGTGGCCATCGGCAGAACGTTCTTGCCGTCGACCATGACGATGAAGCTGGCTTCTTCGCCATCGAGGAATTCTTCGATGACCACACGCGAACCGGCTTCACCGAAAGCGTTGCCGGCGAGCATGTCGCGCACGGCGTCTTCGGCTTCTTGCAGGGTCATGGCGACGATCACGCCTTTACCGGCAGCGAGGCCGTCAGCCTTGATCACGATCGGTGCGCCTTTTTCACGCAGATAAGCCAGGGCCGGCTCGATCTCGGTGAAGTTCTGGTAATCGGCAGTCGGGATCTTGTGACGCGCGAGGAAATCCTTGGTGAAGGCTTTCGAGCCTTCCAGTTGCGCAGCACCGGCGGTCGGGCCGAAGCAATCGAGGCCACGGGCGCGGAACAGATCAACCACGCCAGCCACCAGCGGCACTTCCGGGCCGACGATGGTCAGGGAAACGTTTTTCTCGGCGAAATCGGCGAGCTGCTCAAGGGCCAGCACGTCGATGGCGACGTTTTCGCACTTGGCTTCAATCGCGGTGCCGGCGTTGCCCGGAGCAACGAAAACCTTCTGCACGCGCGGATCCTGAGCCACTTTCCAGGCCAGAGCGTGTTCACGGCCACCGCTGCCAATGATCAAAACATTCATTTCAAAAACCTCGGATGACGCTAATTCTGTGGGCAGCACTGAAGCTGCTTTTCTGTGGGAGCTGGCAGGCCAGCTCCCACATTTGGATCAAGCTGTATCAGTGACGGAAGTGGCGCATGCCGGTGAACACCATGGCGATGCCGGCTTCATCAGCAGCAGCAATCACTTCCGCATCGCGCATCGAGCCGCCCGGCTGAATCACCGCAGTGATGCCAACCTTGGCCGCGTTGTCCAGGCCGTCGCGGAACGGGAAGAATGCGTCGGAAGCCATGACCGAACCGGCCACCTGCAAACCTGCGTGCTCTGCCTTGATCGCGGCGATACGCGCGGAATTCACACGGCTCATCTGGCCAGCGCCGACACCGATGGTCTGACGGTTCTTGGCGTAGACGATGGCGTTGGATTTAACGTACTTGGCAACTTTCCAGGCGAAGATCAGGTCGTTGATTTCCTGTTCGGTCGGGGCGCGTTTGGTCACGACTTTCAGGTCTTCGCTGCCAATCATGCCGATGTCACGGCTCTGGACGAGCAGGCCGCCGTTGACGCGCTTGTAGTCCCAGGCAGCGGCGCGGTCAGCCGACCACTCGCCACAGGCCAGCAGGCGCACGTTGGCTTTGGCGGCAACGATGGCACGGGCCTCTTCGCTGACGCTTGGGGCGATGATCACTTCAACGAACTGACGCTCGACGATCGCCTTGGCGGTTTCAGCATCCAGTTCACGGTTGAAAGCGATGATGCCGCCGAACGCCGACTCGGTGTCGGTGGCGTAAGCCAGTTCGTAAGCTTGACGAATGCCACCTTCAGCGTCCGGGCTCACGGCCACGCCGCACGGGTTGGCGTGCTTGACGATCACGCAGGCCGGTTTGACGAAGCTCTTCACGCATTCCAGCGCTGCGTCGGTGTCAGCCACGTTGTTGTACGACAGCTCTTTGCCTTGCAGCTGGGTGGCGGTAGCGATGCCGACTTCGGCCGGCTTGGCTTCCACGTAGAACGCCGCGCTCTGGTGCGGGTTCTCGCCGTAGCGCATTTCCTGAGCCTTGATGAACTGGCTGTTGAAGGTGCGCGGGAATTCGCTGCGACCTTCCGTGCTGAGGGTCTCAGCGGCCTGGTTCACGGTGCCCATGTAGTTGGCGATCATGCCGTCGTAGGCGGCGGTGTGCTCGAATGCCTTGAGCATCAGGTCAAAACGCTGCGCGTAGGTCAGGCCACCGCTTTTCAGGTTTTGCAGGACGTCGGCGTAATCGCTGGCATTCACCACGATCGCAACGTCTTTATGGTTTTTTGCTGCCGAACGGACCATGGTCGGGCCGCCGATATCGATGTTCTCGATAGCGGTCGGCAGGTCGCAGCCTGGCTTGTTGATGGTGGCTTCGAACGGGTACAGGTTGACTGCAACCAGATCGATCGGCTTGATGCCGTGCTCGTTCATGATCGCGTCGTCGATACCGCGACGACCGAGGATGCCGCCGTGGATTTTCGGGTGCAGGGTTTTCACCCGACCGTCCATCATCTCTGCGAAACCGGTGTAATCCGCGACTTCCACTGCGGCCACGCCGTTGTCCTGCAGCAGTTTGAAGGTCCCGCCGGTGGAAAGAATCTCCACGCCCAGGGCTTCCAGTTCCCTGGCGAATTCGAGGATCCCGGTCTTGTCGGAAACGCTGATCAAGGCGCGGCGGATCGGCAGGCGGGTAGTCTGGTCGGTCATCTCAATTTCCATCAAAAGCAAAGGAAGTCAGCAAAAAAGGCGACCGGTTTTACGCGGGCGCCTTTCTGGTTTGATTGAATGCTTACAGCAAATCGTACTGCTTGAGTTTCTTGCGCAGCGTGCCGCGGTTGAGTCCGAGCAGCTCGCTGGCCTTGGTCTGGTTGCCCTTGACGTAGTTCATCACGCTTTCGAGCAGGGGAGCCTCGACTTCGGAGAGCACCAGGTTGTACACATCCGTGACGGCAGCGCCCTCAAGGTGGGCGAAATAATTGTGCAGCGCCTTCTCGACACTCCCGCGAAGGGTCTGGCCTTCTTCGCTCGGCGTATTGAGGTGCTGTTTCAAATTCACGTTGTCGCTCACGGGTGCTGTTCCACTCACTAAAGTCTCGGTCATCATCGTCATGCGGCCACCCCTTCTTCGTCCCCTGTCAGGCTCTTGTAACGCTCGGCGAAGAACTCCCGAACGTTGGCGCATTGTGTTTCCGTACCATCCAAACGATTGAAGTGGGCGCGAAACTCCCTGGCGCCCGGCAAGGTTGCGAGATACCAGCCCACATGCTTCCGAGCAATTCGCACGCCCATCACGTCCCCATAGAAGGCGTGAAGTGCGGCCAGATGCTCCAGCAGAATGCGTTCCACCTCGACCAGCTCCGGCGCCGGCATGATTTCGCCGGTACGCAGGAAGTGTTCGATCTCGCGAAAAATCCATGGCCGCCCTTGGGCGGCGCGGCCTATCAACAGGCCATCGGCACCGGTCGCGTCGAGCACGTAACGGGCCTTTTGCGGCGAATCGATGTCGCCATTGGCAAACACCGGGATCGACACCGCCTGCTTGATCGCGGCAATCGTGTCGTACTCGGCTTCACCGGTGTACAGATCGGCGCGCGTGCGGCCATGCACTGCCAGCGCGGTGATCCCGGCCTGCTCGGCGATCTTCGCCACGGTCAGGCCGTTCTTGTTGTCGCGATCCCAGCCCGTGCGGATCTTCAGGGTTACCGGCACATCAACTGCAGACACGACGGCATGCAGGATCTCGGTAACCAGTGCTTCATCCTTCAACAACGCGGAACCGGCAGCCTTGTTGCAGACCTTCTTCGCCGGGCAACCCATGTTGATGTCAATAATCTGTGCGCCCAGCTCGACGTTGGCCCGGGCTGCATCCGCGAGCATCTGCGCGTCGCCACCGGCAATCTGTACCGAGCGTGGCTCGGGATCGCCTTCGTGGATCATGCGCATGCGCGACTTGCGGGTGTTCCACAGGCTCATGTCGCTGGTGACCATTTCCGAAACGACAAGCCCTGCGCCCATGCGTTTGCACAACTGACGAAAGGGCTGGTCGGTGACGCCCGCCATAGGGGCGAGAATCAAGCCGTTGCTTAATGTGTATGGGCCGATGCGTACCGCCGACATAGGACTTCCCTGAAGTGGGGCCGGATCATGAGAGTTCGAAAAAGGGTTGGCATGATACCCGCTCTCGATGACTGGAGAAAGGCTGAATTGAACAAAATCTGAACAGTTATTCCGTTATTGCCAGCGGTTTGGTTGGCCGGGGCGAAGTCAGAAAACTGCCGTCAAGCGCGCAGCGGTGAAGCGTTTCACTCGGGCGAGTGGAAACTCAGGCTGTAGTTCACCGCTTTGGGTCCCGGATCGAGGATGTCCAGGGCGATGTGGATCGGCGTCTGCGGCGGCATTTCCGCCATGCCTTCGAGGTCGCCGTTGAGGTATTCGCCGGGTTTGAAGCGGCGGCTGGCAATCAGATGGCCGTTGAGGTCGGCGAAACGCAGCTCCAGCAGTGGAAACGGTTGCGAGAAGGTTGCGCGGTTGTAAATGATCGCGTCCACCACCAGCGCACCGCTGAACTCCGGGTGGCTGCGCACCACCAGATTGCTGCTCTTGATCCTGGCGATATCGACTTTCGAGGGCACGCTGCAGCCGATTTGCGGGCACACCTGCTGAAACCACGGGCGGTATTGATCCTGACGCGCCAGCTCATCGAAGTGATAGGCGATGTATTGCCCAGCGAGGCCGGCGGCGGCCAGAGTGATCAGCAACAGCCAGAGAATGCGTCGGCCCCATGGCGAGCGGCGTTTCTGCCAGTCGAGTTGCAGCGGATCATCGGTCAGGTCGTGTAGCGCTTCGGCGCGCACGCTGGTTTCCGGGCGTTCGCGTTTTTGACGCGGCGCTTCGATCAGCGGCAGGTCGTCATCGGCTTCAACTTCAGGCTTGGCAAAAAAGCGTTCACGACGGGCATTCGGGTCGATGGGGTCATGCAGGCGCAGTTGCGGGATCGGCGGTTCGTCATCCAGATCCACCGGCTCCAGCGACAGCGAAGGCTCGGTGCGCGCCGGTTTGCCGGGTTCGTAGTCGACGGCTTTGGGTTCGTCGTCCAGCTTGAGGCTGCGCTCATCGGCCGGTTCGCTGAACAGGCTGTCGGACCACGGCGCTTCTTCCGACTCATGACTGTCGCGACGGGCGCTCAGCGAATCTTCGCGGGCGCGGCCAAACTCGGTGGTCGGCTGGATTTCGCGCTGTTCGAGGCGAGCGAGTTCTTCGTCCAGATCGAGGCTGTCCAGATCCAGATCGGCGGCGTTCCATTGCTTTTGGCTGATGGCGCGTGGCTCGGATGGTTCGACGACGCTCGGCAGCTCGGCAATCACCGGCGGCTCGGCGACAGGCTGTGCAACCGGCGCAAGCGCTTCCTTGCCAGCACTTTGTTCAAGCAGCTGCTTGGCCGCGTTGAACACTTGCAGGCAAGAGCCACAGCGAACCACTCCGCGCGCCACGCTCAATTGAGCATGGCTGACGCGGAAACTGGTTGAGCAATGCGGGCACTGAGTGACGAAGCTGTCGGTCATGCGACGATCCGGATTAGGCAGGCGGCCATTCTAGCGCCGACGGCCGGTGATGCGTACCCAGCCATCACGATTGGCGATCGGATCGAGATCGAAGTCCTGCGCATAGGCCTGGGCGACTTCTTCGCCTTGCTCGGCGAGGATGCCCGACAGCGCCAGACGCCCGCCGGTCTTGACCAGGCTGGACAGTTGCGGGGCTAGCGATACCAGTGGTCCGGCGAGGATGTTGGCAACCAGCACGTCAGCCTGAACTTGTGGCAGATCTTGCGGCAGGTACAGCGGGAACAACTCGTCGTCAATGCCGTTGCGCCCGGCGTTATCACGCGATGCTTCCAGCGCCTGCACGTCGATATCGGTGCCGACCGCTTCCTTGGCGCCGAGCAGCAGGGCGGCAATCGCCAGAATCCCCGAGCCGCAGCCGAAATCCAGCACGTTGCAGTCTTTCAGGTCCTGACCGTCGAGCCATTCCAGGCACAAAGCGGTGGTTGGATGCGTACCGGTGCCGAACGCCAGGCCCGGATCGAGCAGCAGATTCACTGCATCAGGTTGCGGCGCGGCGTGCCAGCTCGGCACGATCCACAGGCGCTGGCCGAACTGCATCGGCTCGAAACCGTCCATCCAGCTGCGTTCCCAGTCCTGATCTTCGATCACTTCGCTGTGATGCTCGGGCAGCGGGCTGCCGGTCAGCAGTTCCAGATGGGCCAGAACCGGTGCCGGTTCAGTGCCGCCTTCGAACAGCGCCAACAGATGCGTGTGCGCCCACAGCGGCGTGGTGTTGAGTTCCGGCTCGAAGATCGGCTGATCTTCGGCATCCATGAAGGTCACCGAAACGGCGCCCACTTCAAGGAAAGCGTCTTCGTAGGTTTCGGCTTGTTCTGGGCTGATGGCGAGACGGACTTGCAGCCAAGGCATGGCGGGCACCTTTGAAAAATATTGATTGCAGCCTAGCGGCCTGCGAGAAGCGCGCAAGTTTACGCGAGCGCAAAGCTTTTGTGGGAGCGAGCTTGCTCGCGAAAGCGGATTGCCAGTCACTTTGATGCTGACTGATGCGCCGCCTTCGCGAGCAAGCTCGCTCCCACAGGTTTTTTGTAATCTGCAGAAACAACAAAGCCGCCCAAAGGCGGCCTTGTTGATCTGCAGCGAAGCTTAGTGCTTCTCGGCAGCCAGCTTGTGCTCGAGGTAGTGAATGTTCACGCCCCCTTTGCAGAAGCCTTCGTCGCGAACCAGATCGCGGTGCAGCGGGATGTTGGTCTTGATCCCGTCGACCACGATTTCGTCCAGGGCATTGCGCATGCGTGCCATGGCTTCGTCGCGGGTGGCGCCGTAAGTGATCAGCTTGCCGATCAGCGAGTCGTAGTTCGGCGGAACGGCATAACCGCTGTACAGGTGCGAATCGACACGAACGCCGTTGCCGCCTGGGGCGTGGAAATGCTTGACCGTACCCGGGCTCGGCATGAAGGTTTTCGGGTCTTCAGCGTTGATCCGGCATTCCAGCGAGTGACCGCGGATAACCACGTCTTCCTGGGTGAACGACAGCTTGTTGCCAGCGGCGATGCTGAGCATCTCCTTGACGATGTCGATCCCGGTGACCATTTCCGAAACCGGGTGCTCCACCTGAACACGAGTGTTCATTTCGATGAAGTAGAAACGACCGTTCTCGTACAGGAACTCGAAAGTGCCGGCGCCACGGTAGCCGATGTCGATGCACGCCTTGACGCAGCGGGCGAAGACTTCCTGGCGAGCCTTCTCGTCGATGCCCGGTGCCGGCGCTTCTTCGAGAACTTTCTGGTGGCGCCGTTGCAGCGAGCAATCGCGGTCACCCAGATGGATGGCGTGGCCCTGGCCGTCGGAAAGCACCTGAACTTCCACGTGACGTGGATTGGTCAGGAATTTTTCCAGATAGACCATCGGGTTGCCGAACGCTGCACCGGCTTCGGTGCGGGTCAGCTTGGCGAAGGAGATCAGGTCTTCTTCTTTATGCACCACGCGCATGCCGCGACCACCACCGCCGCCAGCGGCTTTGATGATCACCGGGTAGCCGACTTCACGACCAATGCGCAGTGCCGTTTCTTCGTCTTCCGGCAGTGGGCCGTCGGAGCCTGGAACGGTTGGTACGCCTGCTTCGATCATCGCGTGCTTGGCCGATACCTTGTCGCCCATCAGGCGAATGGTGTCGGCTTTCGGACCGATGAACGCGAAGCCGGAATTCTCGACCTGCTCGGCAAAGTCGGCGTTTTCCGCGAGGAAACCGTAGCCTGGGTGAATGGCGGTAGCGCCAGTCACTTCAGCGGCCGCGATGATTGCCGGGATATGCAGGTAGGAGTGAGTGGCAGACGCCGGACCGATGCAAACGGATTCGTCTGCCAGGCCCAGGTGCATCAGCTCTTTGTCCGCCTTGGAGTAAACGGCGACGGTCTTGATGCCCATCTCTTTGCAGGCACGCAGAATCCGCAGAGCGATCTCACCGCGGTTGGCGATCAGAACTTTTTCCAACTTCGCAGTCATCAAAGTTTCTCCGCGGTTCAAACGATGGTGAACAGCGGTTGGTCGTACTCAACCGGCTGGCCGTCTTCAACGAGGATGGACTCGATCACACCGCTGGTTTCAGCTTCGATGTGGTTCATCATCTTCATGGCTTCAACGATGCACAGGGTGTCGCCTTTCTTCACGGTCTGGCCAACTTCGACGAAGGACGGCGAGGACGGCGAGGATTTGCGATAGAAAGTGCCAACCATCGGCGAACGGGCAACGGTGCCGTTCAGCGCTGGAGCAGCAGCGGCAACCGGAGCGGCCGCAGCCACTGGAGCTGCGGCAGGTGCAGCAACCGGAGCTTGCATCGGAGCCGGAGCGTAGTACTGCTGCGCCGGAGTCTTGCTGTGGCGGCTGATGCGTACGGACTCTTCGCCTTCCTTGATCTCGAGCTCGTCGATGCCGGACTCTTCCAGCAATTCGATCAGTTTCTTAACTTTACGGATATCCATGAATCATCAACTCCCAAGGGTCGGTCAGGGGCGTATAGCTTGGTGTTCAAGCTGCTCTAGTGCAGCCTCCAGGGCCAGTCGGTAACCGCTGGCGCCAAGGCCGCAGATCACTCCCACCGCTACGTCGGAGAAGTAAGAGTGATGGCGGAAAGGTTCGCGTTTGTGCACGTTGGACAAATGCACTTCGATGAATGGGATGCTCACCGCCAGCAGCGCGTCACGTAAAGCGACACTTGTGTGTGTAAAAGCTGCTGGGTTGATCAGAATGAAGTCCACACCTTCGCCGCGCGCGGCGTGGATGCGGTCGATCAATTCGTATTCGGCGTTGCTTTGCAGGTACAGCAGATGATGGCCGGCTTCGCGGGCGCGGCGTTCCAGATCCTGATTGATCTGCGCCAGCGTCGTAGACCCGTAAGTCCCCGGTTCGCGGGTGCCGAGCAGGTTCAGGTTGGGGCCGTGCAGCACCAGTAGCGTTGCCATCTGCGTGTTCCTTGTTATGGGTGAGCCTCGTCAGAACCCGGCGACTATGCCGCAAAGACTTTGTGACTGTCCAGTTCTCTGCAATAGCCAGCACGATGACCGATGTTTGCGCAAAGTATGTGACCGCGCGATTAAATCCGGTCATTCGCGACAAGTACGGCGTCAGACGCGGAAGGCCTGCACGGCTGTGTGCAGTTGTCCGCCCAATGCCAGCAGATTCTCACCTTGCTCGCGGCCTTGGCCGATGCGCAGCAAATTATCCCCACCCAACTGGTGAATGCGTTCGCTGTGATCGCGGATCTCGCTGACCGCGCCGCTCTGTTGAGCGGTGATGTCGGCAATGCGGATCGCCGTGTCGGAAATGGTCTGGATCGCGCCGACAATCTTGTCCAGTGCGCCGTCCGCCGCTTGTGCCTGATTGGCTGTGGCTTCAGCGTGTTCGACTTGTGCGCGCATGCCTTCGACCGATTGCCGGGCAGCGGTTTGCAGGCCGGCGATGAGTGTCTGGATTTCTGCGGTGGCGCCGGCAGTGCGTTGCGCCAGTGAGCGGACTTCCTCGGCAACCACCGCGAATCCACGGCCCATTTCCCCGGCACGCGCCGCTTCAATCGCCGCGTTGAGCGCGAGCAGATTGGTCTGATCGGCAATCGAGCGAATCACCGTGAGTACGCCGCCGATGGTCGCCGACTCTTCGGCCAGATGCTCGATCATCTGCGCGTTGCCTTGCACCTCGCCCACCAGTGCATGCAGGCCGGTGAGGCTTTGGCCGATGACTTGCTGGCCGTGTTCGACCGCCAGCCCGGCATGCCGACTGGCGTCCGCAGCCTGACGCGCATCACCGGCCACTTGCTGGATGGTCGCTTCCAGTTCGCTGAGTGAATCGCGAATCAGCGCGGTATCGCCAGCCTGATGTTCGGCGCCGCTGTGCAAGTCATTGCTCAAATCGGCGAGGGTGCGGCTGCTGCCGGCGACTTGTTCGGCATTGCCGCGAATAGTCCCGACCAAGTCCACCAGATACGCACGCAAGCGATTGAGCGAGGCTTCGATGTCGTGCAGCTCACGGTTGGTTTTGCCCAGATGAATATCGCCGCTGAAATCACCCTCGGCCCAGGTTGAAAGCGCCGGAGCGAGGTTGGTCAGGGTGCGGGCCAGACGCCGCTGCAAGGTATCGATCAGCAGCGCGATCAACAAAATCAGGCCGATCATCACGCCTTGCATCAGACGGACTTCGCCCTGGATCTGCCCATGTTGGGCGCGCACCACCGGTTCCAGTCCGGCGATGGCTTGCTGCACAGCGGCGATTTTCAAGTGGGTGGCCGCGCTGAGTTCGCTGCGTTTCTGTATTTGATCGCGAGTGCGTGACAGTTCGGCCGGGTAGCGGCCGAGCAAACTGTTGAGTTCGCGTTTGAGGCCGACGCCGGCATCTTCGGCGACGGCTTTTTCAGTGTTCTCGATGCCCATCATCGCGGCGAAATCGTCGGTGCCGGACTCGCTGCTGGTGACCACGCCAAGCAGCGGTAAGGCGTCAATCGCCTGCGCCTGTGTGCGAATATTGCTCACTTCACGTTCGACATCGGCAGCCAGTTCACTGCGCCCGCTGCTGACCAGTTTGTTGCGCGCAAGCGACAGCTTGCCGAGGTGCTGGGAAGCGGCGAGCAGCGGAGCCAGATAGCTCGCGTTGCCAGTGGCGTAGGTGCTGAGTTGGTCGAGACTTGCGCTCAACTCGCGCTCGGCTTGCAACAACAACGCTTGCGGATCGCCCGCGAGTTTGCCAGCGGCCAGCAGATCGCTCTTGCTGAATTCGTCGAGGCTGGAAAGGCTTGGGCGCAAGGTGTCGGCGAGGGCAGGCGGTAGTTCGCCAAGTTCTTTGTGCAGCGCCGCTAAAGCCTGGCTGGCACTGCTCAGGCGCAGGGCGTCGCCGCTGGCGAGGTAGTCCTCGACATTGCGCGCCACCTCATTCTGAAATTGCTGGGACAACCCCAGGTATCGCTCCATCAGAAGATATGGGCGTTCCAGGGCTTTTTGCGACCACCACAGCGTGGCGCCGAGGGCCACGCACACGGCGACCAGCAACAGGGTGTTGAGATTGGTGAGCAACTTCAGGCGCATGACAGCTACCAACGGCAGAATGGTAAGCGCCTGAATTTATTGCGGTTCTGTTACAGGGTTATGACCGAATGGGTCGATTCCGATGAAAAAGTGGCACTTTGCTTTGAGTCGCGCGCGGCCTGCACCCGATTGCGTCCGCCGTCCTTGGCGCGGTACAGCGCCTCGTCGGCCTGGCTGGCCATCATCAGGCTGTCGGAGTCGTCGCGCATCTCCACCACGCCGGCGCTGAAGGTGCACCACAAATCCTGCGGCTGCGCCGGGTAGTGGATTTCCGCGAAGCGCTGGCGAATCTCGTCGAGCACTTTGTGGGCGGAGTCGATATCGGTGTCGGGCATGACGATAGCGAACTCTTCGCCGCCATAACGGCCGATGAAATCGGTCTTGCGCAGACGTTGCTTGAGGAACAGCGCCAGGCTCTTGATTACGCGGTCACCCATCGGATGGCCGTGGCTGTCGTTGACCCGTTTGAAGTGGTCGATGTCGAGCATGGCAAAGCTCAGCGGCTTGTTTTCGCGGCGGGCGCGGAACGAGCAGTCTTCGAGCAATTGCAGAATGTGCGTGTGGTTGTACAAGCCGGTGAGGCTGTCGCGGACCATCCGCGCTTTCAGATTGCGCGCGCGCGCGGCGCGGTTGCGCACCGTGGTGATCAGGTGGCGCGGCTTGATCGGCTTGGTCAGGAAGTCGTCGCCGCCCTCGCTCATGGCGTCGAGCTGCTTGTCCAGATCGTCTTCGGCCGACAGGTAAATGATCGGCACGCTGACGTAACGATCATTATGCCGGATGACCTTGGCCAGTTCGGTACCGGTGCAGGCCGGCATGTACATGTCGAGGATGATCAGATCCGGCTGGAAATCCGCCAGTTCGGCCATCGCCTGAATCGGTTCGATCAGGGTGCGGGTGACGATTCCGGCGCTGTTGAGCAGGCGCTCGGTGTGCATCGCCTGGGCGCGCGAGTCGTCGATGATCAGCACTTTATAAGGTTCGTATTGGGCGACGCAGGTCAGAACTTCGATCTTCTCCAGCAGGCTCGAGGCTTCGAGGGTGCCGGTAAGGAATTCCTGGCCACCGGCACGCACGGCGGCGAGACGCGTCGGGGTGTCGGTTTCGTGCAGGCTGAAAAACAGCAGCGGCAGCGGTTCATCCAGACCAACCTGCGCTTCCGCGGCCAATTTAAGACCGACGCCGGCACCGCTGAAATCCACGTCCATGACGATGGCGGCGGGCAGGCGCTCAACCATCGATGAGCGAAATGCCGCCACGCTGTCCAGCGCCTGAGCGCTCAGACCGAAAAACTCCAGCTGCTTGGCCAGACGCTCGGCGCGGTCGTGGTCCTGCAACATCACATAGATCGGTTTGCGCAGGGGTGGCAGGAAGGTCTGGTCGAGTTGATCGCCATGGCGCAAGCCGGTGCGCGACAGGCGCTGCATCAAGCGGTTGAGATCGGTGATCAGGCCGCTGCTCAGGCGCCCGCGATTGGCGTCCACGGCTTCCAGCGACTGGCTGATGTGGTGCGCCAAATGGGTGTGCTCGGGCTGTTCGAAGCGCTCGGCGAAACGCAGCAGGCGCAGATTGGCCTCGCTCAGTTCGGCGAGGTCGGCGGTGGACCATTCGCTGCGTTGCAGGCGCTGCCATATCTCAAGAATCTGACGTGCCTGATGAATTACCCGCTGGGCAAAATGGTGCTTGAGGCGCTCACGGCTGGGGTCTTCTGGCTCGGTCATATCCTGACTACTAGTTAGGGTGCATGCTGAGATCGACTGGTGGCTCTATGCTAGCACCTCTTTCCGGTCACATGAGTGTCGTGCGTCAATAATCTGCTGTGCAGCACAATTCAGTTTCTGACCCGCGGGTTTCGCTCGGCGAAACACCTACTGTCAAATATGACGGGTGCCAGCCCTTGGCACGTTGTTGTATGGTTGTGGTCGAACCGTTGAACCCCAAGTTTGAAAGGATATCGCCATGCTGGACTGGAAGAACCGCGCGGGCAGTGCGCCTGAACGTGCCGCTGCGCCCAAGTCGGCCACCCGCAGTTACGTCGGCGGCTTGCTGTTCAGCCGCGCGCTGGCCACGCTGGTCGGCATTTATCTGCTGGTGACCATTGGCCTGGGCTGGTACTGGAGTCAGGAGCCGGCGCTGTTTCCGGTCGCGCAAAACGCGCAGGTTGCCGCCGAGAAAGAAGGCAAGCAAATGGTGGTCGGCTACACCACGGTCGAAACCCTCAAGACTGTCGCCGGCACGTTGCTGAGCAAGCCGGGCGGCTACATTTCCAACGACCGTTTCCCGCCGGGCCTGTGGATGGACAACATGCCGAGCTGGGAATATGGCGTGCTGGTCCAGGTCCGCGACCTGAGTCGCGCATTGCGTAAAGACTTCGCCCGCTCGCAGTCGCAGTCGGCCGAAGATGCTGATCTGGCCAAGGCCGAGCCGCGTTTCAACTTCGACAACAAGAGCTGGATTCTTCCTTCCAGTGAGTCGGAGTATCAGGAAGGCATCAATTCCTTGAGCCGCTATCAGGCACGCCTGTCCGACCCGACTCAGAAAAACGCGCTGTTCTATGCGCGCGCCGACAACCTGAACAACTGGCTGGGCGATGTCGGCACCCGTTTGGGTTCGCTGTCGCAACGGCTGTCGGCCAGCGTTGGTCGGGTCAAGCTCAACACCTCGCTGAAAACCGAAGTGCCGGCCGTAGGCCAGGTGCCGCAGGTTGACGAGGAAGTCGTCGAAACCCCGTGGATGCAGATCGACAACGTGTTCTATGAAGCGCGCGGTCAGGCATGGGCCTTGTCCCATCTGCTGCGCGCAATTGAAGTCGACTTTGCCGACGTACTGGCGAAGAAGAACGCCACCGTCAGCGTGCGCCAGATCATTCGTGAGCTGGAAGCATCGCAAGAGCCGGTCTGGAGTCCGATGATCCTCAACGGCAGCGGCTTCGGTGTACTGGCTAACCACTCGCTGGTCATGGCCAACTACATCTCCCGGGCCAATGCTGCTGTGATCGATTTGCGTCAACTGCTCAATCAGGGCTGAGTCATGGACGAAAGCGCCAAAGAGGCGGCGCATCGCGCCGCCTCGGATGCCGAACAGATCGCGTGGGTCGACGAGCAGGACAACCTGCTCGGCTCCTTGGTGCGCGCCGATTTACGCGAACGCGGGCTGATCGGGCGCGGCACTTACATCATGTTGTTCAACTCTGTCGGCGAGTTGTGTGTTCACCGGCGTACCTTGAGCAAGGCGATTTATCCGGGGTACTGGGACGTCGCGGCTGGCGGCATGGTGCAAGCCAACGAAACCTACGCCGAATCGGCAGCCCGTGAGCTCGAAGAAGAACTTGGCGTGAGCGGGGTAGAGCTGACCGCCCACGACCGTTTCTACTTCGAAGACACCGGCAATCGCCTGTGGTGTTCGGCGTTTTCCGCGGTGTGGGACGGCCCGTTGATTCTGCAACCCGAGGAAGTGCTCGAAGCGCGCTTCATTCCCATCGAACAAGTCATGCAGGAAATCCGGCAAAAGCCTTACTGCCCGGACTCTCTGGCCGCGTTGAAGCGCTATCTCAAGGCTCAGGGGCACGACGTCGCAAACAACACATAAATTGGCGCCGATTGGCTCTTAGCAAGTCGGCTTTTTGCCGTTACACTGCGCGACCTTTTCAAACTGCAGCGGCAATGCCGATGCAGTAGCGCTGCCCCTGCCTGAGTGGGGCTTCGCGGTCGATAGCCTTGCCCAAGGCTGCGATCAGTCTTTGTCCTCCCAAGAGGATTGCCGGTGGCCAAAAAAGCCGCATCCTTCGCCGCCCTTGGCGGTCTGGTATTTTCCACCGACGCAGGTCGTCATTGCCCGGATTGCAGTCAACCGGTGGACGCCTGTATCTGCAAACAAACCCTGATCCCGGCCGGCGACGGCATTGCCCGCGTACGCCGCGAGAGCAAGGGCCGTGGCGGCAAGACGGTGACCACCATCACCGGCGTGCCATTGGCCGAAGAGGCGCTCAAGGATCTGGCCACAACGTTGAAGAAACGTTGCGGCACCGGCGGCGCGCTCAAAGACGGGATCATCGAAATCCAGGGCGATCATGTCGAGCTACTCTTGGCCGAGTTGATCAAGCTCGGTTTCAAGGCCAAGAAGTCCGGCGGCTAGCAGCCTCTGTGAAAACCACCCGCGGCTTGTCTCAGTCCCCAGTGTGTTCGGGTCTGACGTCGTTTCCATGGTTTTCACAGAGCCTGTTCATGACCGGTTTCTAAACTCAACGCTGTCAGCGTGGTCTACCACCGCGCTGACGAACCGTCATTTTCATTCTTTAGACTGCGCCGGCCTGAACTCAGGCGACGCACAATGACTTCTTTATAGGGGACTTCGATGTCCGTACGACGCACACGCAAAGACGATGGCAGCCAATGGACAGTTGCGGACAGCCGCAGTGTTTACGGGATTCGCCATTGGGGGGCCGGATATTTCGCGATCAATGAAGCCGGTCGCGTCGAAGTTCGTCCGAACGGACCGAGCAGCTCGCCTATCGACCTGTTCGAGCAAGTCGACCAACTGCGCAAAAGCGGTTTGTCCTTGCCGTTGCTGGTGCGCTTCCCTGACATCCTGCAAGACCGTGTCCGCCAGTTGACCGGTGCCTTCGATGCGAACATCGAGCGCCTGGAATACCAGAGCAAGTACACCGCGCTGTACCCGATCAAGGTTAACCAGCAGGAAGCAGTGATCGAAAACATCATCGCTACCCAGGACGTGTCGATCGGTCTCGAAGCCGGCTCCAAGCCTGAGCTGCTGGCCGTGCTGGCGCTGGCGCCGAAGGGCGGCACCATCGTCTGCAACGGTTACAAGGATCGCGAATTCATCCGTCTGGCGCTGATTGGCCAGAAGCTTGGCCACAACGTGTTCATCGTGATCGAGAAAGAATCCGAAGTCGCGCTGGTGATCGAAGAAGCTGCTTCGCTCAAGGTCAAGCCGCAGGTTGGGTTGCGCGTGCGCCTGTCATCGCTGGCTTCGTCGAAGTGGGCCGATACCGGTGGCGAGAAGTCCAAGTTCGGTTTGTCGGCGGCGCAATTGCTGTCGGTGGTCGAGCGTTTCCGCGCTGCCGGTCTGGATCAGGGCATTCGCCTGCTGCACTTCCACATGGGTTCGCAGATTGCCAACCTGGCTGACTATCAGCACGGCTTCAAGGAAGCGATCCGTTACTACGGCGAGCTGCGCAACCTTGGTCTGCCGGTCGATCACATCGACGTTGGCGGCGGTCTGGGCGTCGATTACGACGGCACGCACTCGCGTAACGCCAGTTCGATCAACTACGACATGGACGATTACGCCGGTGTCGTGGTCGGCATGCTCAAGGAATTCTGCGATGCGCAGAACCTGCCGCACCCGAACATCTTCTCCGAGAGCGGCCGTTCGCTGACTGCGCACCACGCCATGCTGGTGGTGCAGGTGACCGACGTCGAGAAACACAACGACGACGTGCCGCAGATCGACAACAAGGAAGAACTGCCGGAAACCGTGCAGTGGCTGGTTGACCTGCTCGGCCCGACCGACATCGAAATGGTCACCGAAACCTACTGGCGCGCGACGCACTACATGAGCGACGTGGCCGCGCAGTACGCCGACGGCAAACTGACCCTGGCCCAAAAAGCCCTCGCCGAGCAGTGCTACTTCGCTGTATGCCGTCGCCTGCACAACTCGTTGAAAGCGCGTCAGCGTTCGCATCGTCAGGTGCTCGATGAACTCAACGACAAGCTCGCCGACAAGTACATCTGCAACTTCTCGGTATTCCAGAGCCTGCCGGACACCTGGGCCATCGGCCAGGTGCTGCCTATTCTGCCGTTGCACCGTCTCGATGAAGAGCCGCTGCGCCGTGCCGTGCTGCAAGACCTGACCTGTGACTCCGACGGCAAGATCAAGCAATACGTCGACGAGCAGAGCATCGAGACCAGCCTTCCGGTCCACGGTTTGAACGAGGGCGAGGACTACCTGCTGGGTATCTTCCTGGTCGGCGCGTATCAGGAAATTCTCGGCGACATGCACAACCTGTTCGGTGACACCGACTCGGTGAACATCTACCAGAATGCCGACGGCAGCGTGTATCACGCCGGGATCGAGACCCACGACACCATCGAAGACATGCTGCGTTATGTGCACTTGTCGCCGGAAGAACTGATGACCCACTACCGCGACAAGTGCGCCAGTGCGCGCATCAGCCCGACCGAGCGCACGCAGTTCCTCGATGCCTTGCGTCTGGGCCTGACCCGCTCCTCCTACCTGTCTTCCTGAGACCAGGTTTCAATCGCACCAGGTTGTCTGAAATTGTCCCGTGCGCAGCGGAAGTTTCGGATGATCTGGTGGGATTTCTCTGTTTTTCCCGCGTGAAACGGCCTGCTTCCTGACAGGGGAAGTGATGTCGTCTGCTTTTCGCGTAGGTCATTTCCTAAGTTGTACTTCGCCTCTCTACTCGGCCATGGCTCTCGGCGAGAATCCCCGCCCGCCCCTCCTGTAGAGAATCGCCCATGTTCGATCCAGCCGACGAGCCGTCGTTTCGCCTCGATGTAGCGGGTCTGTCCGCCCCGTTCGAAGTCCTCGCTTTCACCGGTTGCGAAGCCATCAGCGAACCCTTTGCGTTTGAAATCGATCTGTTGATCGATGATCCGCATCTGGATCTCGCTGGGTTGCTGTATCGCTCGGCACAACTGTTTTTCGGGCCGAAGGGCAACCGCGTACATGGGCAGTTGCACAGCCTCGTTCAACACGAGCACGGTCACGGTGCGCGACTATGTCGGGCGCGGCTGGCGCCGAAACTCAGTTGCCTCGATCTGCGTTTCAGTCGACGTATTTTCAGTGGCCAATCGGTGCCGCAGATCCTCGACCAGGTGCTCAAGGAGCACGGCATCACGGGCGCGCAGCGTCGCTTTGACCTGCATGCTGATTACCCACCGCGCAGTTTTTGCACGCAATACCGTGAGTCTGATCTGCAACTGGTACAACGCTTGTGCACACAAGCGCAGATTCACTATCACTTCGAACATGCTCAAGACGCGCACTGCCTGGTGTTTGGCGATGATCCGCAACGCATGCCGCGGGTTGACGTAGCAGCGGTCGACGACGAGGGCAACAGTGGTGCGCCGGCCGTGCGCCGCTGGCAAATGCGCGAGGACGTCAGTCAGCGCTGGTCGAAAGTAAAGTCGGCCCAGGGATTTTCCGATCAGCCGACGCTGCGCAGCGGCCGCTGGTTGAGCATGTCTGGCGACCCGTTCAATGGATGCCCCGCCAACTGGCTGCTGACGCGTATCGAGCATCGCGCCGATCAGGCACTCGAACCGCCCTACAGCAACCTGATTCGGGCTACCGACCGCTGGCACGGGGTCTCGAGCGCTGCATGTTCGAGGTTGCACATGCAGGGGCTGCAACGCGCATGGGTGGTGACAGTTGACGAGCCGCAACCTGATTGCCTGCGGCCGGTCGCCGTGCAGTTCGACTGGCTCTATCAGGGCGAAGGGGCCACGCCCAGCCATTGCTGGTTGCCACTTGCGCCGGCATTGGCTGATACGCCGCCGGCGCTGTTGCGTGAAGGCGCCGAAGTGGTGGTGAGTTTTCTTGAAGGCGATCCCGATCAGCCGATCATCAGTGGGGTGCTCCAGCCGTGTGCGCTGCAGTCCGACCTCAAGGAGGAAGAATCGCTGTCCGCGCCTGAAAAGCTCGCGACCGAAGGCATGGCGCAATGGCTGGCCGCTGCCGAACCATTGCTGTTGTTGTGTCTGATACCCGGTGGTGGCAGTTTCAGTCATTGCCCGCAGGCGTTATGCAGCTGTCGGCTGGTTGCCGGGCTGAATCCGGGCGACGGGAGATGAGCGGCGCAGCGCCCGGGCAAAATGCGCAATGGTTGATGCTGGATGTCGCAGATTCACCGCGAGCCTTGCCGATGCTGCAACGCGGATTCAATCACGTACCGCGCCTGCGGTTGTTCGACGGCACCGAGTTTGAACCCTTGGGTGAGCGGGGGCCGCTGTTGATCGATTTGCGCGCTTGCCCGGCGCTGTCAGCCTTGTGTCACTCCGACCCGCAGACCTGGCATGGACTGCTGCTGGGCAGCGCAGCACCAGCGGAACAATTGCGCAGCCATCTGCAGCGCATGCTCACCGTGTCGGTCGGCCTGAATCACCGCGCGCTGCTCAATTATTACAATCGCCAGGTTGCCAGCTATTTTTTCGATGCCTGCGATGCCCGGCAACTCAGCCGCTGGCTCGGACCGCTCGGCTGGGTTCGCTGGTTTGGCGGCACGTGGGCTGACCGGGCAAACGGCAGTCAGGGTTGGCAGCAACTGCGCAACCCGCAGTTGCAGGTCGAATCGCTGGGTATCGAAGAAAGCCTCACGCGTCGTCAGCGTGAGCGCCTGCAAAGTTGCCTGTTGGATCAGCACCTCTGGCGCTGGAGTCGATCAGTTGGAACCGACTACACATCGCTGTCCTCCCATTTACAGCAGGGCCAGGCGCTGGGTTTCAGCGAACGCGCCGTGCTCGACGACTGGTTGTGGCTACGCTTGCAGCATCCGCGTGCACTGCTGGTGCAACCGCCGTCGGGGCTGAGTCAGGCGCAGCGGCTTGAGTATCTGCGGCAACACTGGCAAAACCATCAACCCTGAGGCGAGGCGCGCATGGCACATTCTTTACGGCAGTGGTTTGGCGTGATTGGCGGCGCGTTGTTACTGATGCTGCTCAGTGCCTGCTCGCCGCTGAAAATCCTCAATGGCCTGACACCGCAGGACACTTTCAGCAAGACCGCGGGCATTGCTTATGGCAATGACCCGCGGCAGAAACTCGATGTCTACGTGCCGCATCACGCGGCCAAAGATGCGCCAGTGCTGGTGTTTTTCTACGGCGGCAGCTGGAACAGCGGCGACCGCGAGGACTACACTTTTGTCGGCGAGGCGCTGGCGTCGCGCGGCATCGTCGCGGTGATTGCGGATTATCGCTTGTATCCGCAGGTGCGCTATCCGCTGTTTCTTGAGGACGGGGCCAAAGCCGTGGCCTGGACCAAAGCACACATTCAGGGATTTTCCGGCGACCCGCAGCGCGTATATCTGATGGGCCACAGCTCCGGCGCCTACAACGCAGCGATGCTGGCGCTTGATCCGCAATTGTTGGGCAAAGTCGGAATGTCGCCGAAGGAGCTGCGCGGCTGGATTGGTCTGGCCGGGCCTTACGATTTTCTGCCGATCAAGAATCCCGATGTGCGCCCGGTGTTCTTCTGGCCCGATTCGCCACCGCAGTCGCAACCGATCAACCACGTCAGCCGCGCTGCACCGCCAGCGCTGCTGATCGCCGCGAGCGAGGACGAGTTGGTCGACCCGACGCGTAACACTGGCGGCATGGCGCGCAAACTGCGTGAGGCCGGGGTGCCGGTGCGCGAGTTGTATTACTCGCGGCCCAGCCACATAACACTGGTGGCGACTCTGTCGCGACCGTTACGGCAGTTGGCCCCGGTGTTCGATCAAGTGGTTTCGTTCATCCAGCACACGCCGACTCAGTGAGCGGCGCCGCTGAACCAGCCGTCGTCACGCCGCAGCCATAGCGCCAGAGCACCGAGGGTCAGGCTGCGCAGGACCATGAAAAGCAGGAAGGTAATCCACAGTCCGTGGTTGCCCAGATCCTTGAGCGCCCAGGCGATCGGCAGCAACAACACGACAGTCAGAAGCATCCCATTGCGCATTTCCCGCGCACGAGTGGCGCCGATGAACAGACCATCGAGCAGGTAACTCCAGACCGCGATCAACGGCAGCACCGCGAGATACGGCAAATAGATGAACGCGGTATCGCGCACGCTCTGGATGTCGGTCTGCATCTCGATGAACAAATGCCCGGCGCACAGGAACAGCGCGGCAAAACCCAGACTCGCCAGCAACGACCAGCCTCCCGCCACCACCAGTGAACGCCGCAGCGCCAGCCGATCACGCGCGCCGATGGCATGGCCGCACAAGGCTTCGACCGCATGCGCCAGTCCGTCCAGCGCATGCGCGGTCAGCAGCAGGCCGTTGAGCAGCAGCGCATTGGCCGCAACCGTCGCATCACCGAGTCGCGCGCCTTGTACGGTGATCAGAAAAAACACCGATTGCAGCGCCAGGCTGCGAATGAAGATATCGCGATTGACCGCCAACAGCGGGCGCCAGCTCTGCCACAACTTCAGCGCGGCCCAGGCGATGTGCCCGGGATAGGCGCGCAAGGCTTTGCGGGTCAGTAGCAAACCGACCAGCGCGCCGCTCCATTCAGCAATCACCGAAGCGCGGGCCGAGCCAACCACGCCCCAGTCCAGCCCCATGACGAACCATAGATTGAGGACGATGTTGATCAGATTGGTACTGAGCAGAATCGCCAGCGGCGCCCGGGCGTTCTGGGTGCCGAGGAACCATCCGACCAACGCATAACTGGCCAGCGCTGCGGGCAAGCCGAACAGGCGCGTGTGGAAGAAGTCGCGGGTCAGTTGATCGAGCTCTGCCGACGGCTGCATGAAGTGCAGGGCCACGCCGCTCAGCGGTACGCCCAGGGTGCCGAGCAGCAACGACAGTCCCAACGCCAGCAGCAAGCCTTGCAACAGAATCTGCCGCAACGCCGCGCCATCACTGCGCCCGGCGGCTTGCGCGGCAAACCCGGTGGTGCCCATGCGCAGAAAACCCATGGCCCAGGCCAGAAAGGTATACAGGCTGGCGCCCACCGCCACCGCGCCCAATTGATGGGCGTGGGGCAGGTGGCCGATGACGGTGCTGTCGACCAGCGCCACCAGCGGTACGGAAATGTTGGAAAGGATCATGGGCGCGGCGAGCGCCCAGACCCGGCGATGGGTCGGGCGGTCGCGCCAGTCGGTGATCAGGTTGGGCATGCGGGCTCCTTGGGGGAGCGGCAGTGTAACGGGTGGGATCAGTGAATGATCCAGCTGAGCAGCCAGAGTCCCAGCAACAACCAGATAATCCCCGCAATAATCGAAGCATTCATGAACGCCCGAATCGCCGACCACAACAGCATCAGCCCCACGATCAACGCGATGATGCTGATGATCGATGTGTCCATCCCCAGCGTCTTCGACAATCCGTCGACAAAGTTGCTGCCGGCATTACTCAGCAGATTGAACAGCCCGCTGAGGCCATCAACAATAAAGCGGATAACCGAACCAAGTGCCTGGCCGAGCCATTCGAAAAAGCTTTCTACCTGCATGTGAGCATCCTGAAATTGGGCAATGAGCCTTGGGCCGCAGCAGCGGCGGCCGAGTTCCCTGCAAGCATAGAGGTTTGCCGCGCATTAGTGGTGACGGCTGCCTCTTGCCTTCCCCCCGCATCCCCCCGAAGCTATACGCCTTCAGGAGAGCCCGATGAACCTTGTTGAACTGACCGAACGCCTGCACGCCATTCGCGACCGCAATGACTGGCGGCAATTTCACAGCCCGAAAAACCTCGCCATGGCCGCCAGCGTGGAAATGTCCGAGCTGGTGGAAATTTTCCAGTGGCTGACCGAAGACCAGTCGCGCCAGTTGCCGGCAGACAAACTCGCCCACGCCGGGCAGGAAGTCGGCGACATCGTTTTGTATCTGTTACTGCTGTGTAGCGAATTGGGCCTGGACATGAATGAAGTGGTGCGCAGCAAACTCGCCGACAGCGAACGGCGGTTCAGCTGATGAGCGACCGTCATTTCGATCAGTTGGCGACCCGTTTCGCTGAAAAAATCTACGGTGGGGCCAAAGGCGCAATCCGCCTCGCCGTGTTGCAGGCCGACCTCGCCGAAGCCTTGCCGGATCGCCCATTGCGCGTGCTGGATATCGGCGGCGGTCTCGGCCACATGTCGCTGTGGCTGGCCGAACGTGGGCACGATGTGACCTTTACCGAGCCAGCCGAACCGATGCTTGAAGGCGCGCGCCAGCGTTTCGCCGAGGCCGGGCAAACCGCAACGTTCATTCAGGCGCCGTGGCAGGAACTGCTCGGCCAGCTCACCGAGCCCTATGACGTGGTGATTTGCCACGCCGTGCTCGAATGGCTGTCCGAACCGCACGCGATTCTGCCGGTGCTGCACCAACTGACCAAGCCCGGCGGCTGGCTGTCGCTGGCGTTCTACAACCGCGATGCGCTGATTTACCGCAATCTGCTCAAAGGCCATTTCAAGAAAATGCGCAAAAACGACATGGCCGGCGAGAAGCAAAGCCTGACCCCGCAGCAGCCACTTGATCCGCGTGAATTGGCAACGCAACTCGCAGGGTTGTGGCAGGTCGAAAGCCAAAGCGGGGTGCGGGTTTTCCACGATTACATGCCGGTGGAATTCCAGAACCGCGTCGAACTGGCGGATTTGCTGGAGATGGAGCTCGCTCACCGTCGCCACCCAAGCTTCGCCGGGCTTGGGCGTTACTTGCACTGGATCTGCCGGCCGATCTGATCGGAGCGCGAAATGAAAGCTCATGCTGGATTGTTGCTGATCTGTCTGGGGTTGGCTGCCTGCCAGGGCAGCAACCCCTATGTCGCGCAGTCCCGGCCATTGCCGCCGGCACCGCCGCAAGCCGCGAACACCTTCGACCGCAGCGCCTACCCGGCACCGCCCCGCGATTACGGGCGCTATCGCAGCTGGGCGTGGCTCAACGGACGCATGCCGCCGGGCACGGCGTGGGCGGATTCGGCGCAAGTCGCCGAGGCGGTCAGCAGTGCCCTCGATCAACGCGGCTTGCGCCCGCTGCATGACAATCGTCCGGCCGACCTGTTCGTCAGCGCCAACCTGCGGCTGGAAACCCGTATGCGTCAGGTGCAGGACGATTACGGTTACGGCGGCGGGTACTACGGCGGCGGTTATGGCGGCTATGATCGTTATGGCCGCGGTTACGGCATGTACAACTCGGTGCCGATCGTGCGCACTTACCAAGAGCAGGTCGTGGTGGTGCAGGTCGATCTGTTCGATGCCGGCACCGGCCAGCCGGTCTGGAGTTCGAGCGCTGAAACCGCCAACAAGGGCAGCCAGACTGATCGTACCGATGCGATTCGTGAGGCTGTGGAAAAGGCGATGTCGGCGTATCCTCCGAGTTAGCTTCCCGCCTGTGAGTGGAGAAAAACCATGTTCCGCCGTCTCGCTTTACTGGCTCTGGCCGCGCTGCTCAGCGCTTGCGCCTCCAACCAGGTCAATCACGACTTCGACGCCAGCCGCGACTTTGCTGCGTATCGCAGCTGGAGCTGGAAAGACCCCGCCCTGCAATATCGCCCTGATGATCCGCGGATCAAGAGTGATCTGACCGAACAACGCATCCGCCAGGCCGTGGCCGATCAACTCGACCAGCGCGGTTTGCGCCCGGCAACCAACGGCGCCAAGGGGGATCTGAATGTGCAGACCTACCTGATCGTCGAGGATCGCCAGCAACAGGTGACCACCAACTACGGCGGTGGGTGGGGCGGTCCATGGAACGGCTACTACGGCGCGCCGATGTACAACGAAACCCGCAACATCACCTACAAAGTCGCGACCATTCAGGTCGACCTGCTCGACGGCAAGGACGGCAAACTGGTATGGCGCGGCAGCGATGAACAGATCATGAGCAGTTCGCCGAACCCTGCAGATCGCAGCAATGCCGTTCGCGAAACGGTGGGGCGGATCCTCGCGAACTATCCACCGCGTTAATTCGCAACCGTGTCTACACTCAACTGCACCAATGGAGGTAGCGCTCGGCTGTGCGCCGGCAAAGGAGTGCGCGATGTCGCCTCGTTCTCGATTTTGCGGCCCGGCTCGGCAACGTGGGGCGATCGGCTTGACCGCCGCGTTGACCCTCGGGATGGCCCTGATGTTCATCCTCGTGGTAGTCGACAGCGGCCGTTTGTACCTGGAAAAACGCAACCTGCAACGGGTCGCCGACGTGGCTGCCCTTGAAGCCGCGACCCGTGGCGGCAATTGCAGCGCTGGCGCCACGGCCAATGCCTATGCCCTTGCCAGCGTCATCCGCAACGGCTTTGCGATTCCCGGCGCTGGCCGTACGTTGGCCGTGGCTTGCGGCGGACTGACGCTGGATGCGAGTAATTTTCGTGTGTTCACCGCCAACGCCGCCAGCACGCAAGCGATCCGCGTGATCGTCACGCACGCCGTGACACAAAGCGTCGCCGGCGGGATTGGCGCGCTGTTCGGCGGGGCAGGGCGCAGCGCGACCGTCACCCTCAGCGCCACTGCGGTCGCCGCGTTGCCGCCGCCGCTCGCCTCATTGACCATCCGCAGCACCGCGCTGAGTGTCGATACCGCCAAATCCGCCGCGCTGAATGCGTTGTTCGGTGGATTGCTCGGCGGCAACCTCAATCTCAGCGCCGTGAGCTGGAACGGCATGGTCAACACCAACATCAATCTGCTGGGCTATCTGGACCGGTTGAAGGTCGATATCGGCTTGAGTGCCGGCGGCTACGATCAAGTGCTCGGCAACACGATCGCCGTCAGCCAGTTGATCCAGACTGCGATCAACGTCCTCGACCCCAACGGCACGCTCGGCGCCACGGCGACCATCATCGGGTTGCAGGCGATCAAAGCCGCGGCCGGTGCAACGCAAGTGGTGCTGGGCAAACTGCTGAATGTGCAGGCCGGCACTCAGGCCTCGGCGCTGGCGGTGGACCTGAAAGTGTTCGACCTGATCGAAGGCTTCGTGCAACTGGCCAATAAGCAGAACGGCCTGGTGGCCAATCTGCCGATCAACCTCGCCGGGCTGGCGCAGATCACCGCGCGGGTGCAGGTGCTGGAACCGCCACAACTGTCGGCGATCGGTGATCCACGGTTGGCCGTGCAAAACCCCTTGGGACCCAACCGGATCTATGTGAAAACCGCGCAGGTGCGCACGCTGCTGTCGATCAATCTGCCGATCCTCGATTCGATCCTGAACCTGGTCAACGCGGTCACGGATCTGGCGGCGCCTTTGACCAACACCCTCAATGCTCTGTTGCATCTGAATCTGGTCGGCGTGATCGATTCTCTGGGCTGCGCTCTTGGCGCGCCGTGCGAGACGCCCTCGATTGTGCTGTTGCCGGGACCGATACGCCTCGACGTGGCGCTGGATGTGGCGGCGGCCAATAGTTATGTCACGGCGTTCAGTTGCCTGACCCCGACCAACAAAACCCTGACCACCAACACCACAACCGCCGTGGCCAATCTGCGCATCGGCAATATCGATCCCGCCACCGCGTTCGGCAACAACGTCACGCCACCGAATATCGTGGTACAGCCGTTGAAGATCATCGACATCGGCGTAAAGACCTGCCGACGCTTTCTGATCCTGCCGGTCAGTTGCGACCCGCGCATCCCCAGCGTGGGCGGAGGGCTGGATATTTCCGCCGACACCACCATCGGCCAGAACGCCAATACGCCTCATGTCTACTCCGCGCCGCCTGCTGCCAGCCTGCCGGAAATCAATCAGGCGCCGTTCTACTACTCGTTCAGTACCACTAATGTGGTCAGCAGCCTGGGTGACACCTTGAGCAATATCAATCTCAACATGCACGGGCCGACCGGCAGTCTGGTCGGTGGGCTGGGGGCGATTCTGACCACGGTGAAAAACCTGCTGGTGACCGCGATCAACACCGTGCTCGGGCCGTTGCTGGATACCTTGATCAACACCTTGCTGGTCAGCCTGGGTATCGACCTGAACAAGGTCGACGTCGGCGCCAACCTCAGTTGTCAGTCGGGTCGGGCGACGCTGGTGATCTGATCATCGACGGCCATTGGTAGCTCGATACAGAACCGCGCACCGTCGTCGCCGTTGCGCACGCTCAGACGTCCGCCCATGTTTTCGACGATGCCGTAACTCACCGACAAGCCGAGACCGGTGCCGACGCCCACCGGTTTGGTGGTGAAGAACGGCTCGAAAATCCGCTCCAGCAAGCGCGGATCGATGCCGCCGCCATTGTCTTCGACCCACAGGCGTACGACGTGCTCGTCATGTTCGGCGCGCACACCGATCCATGGCTGGAAGTCGCGATTCGCCTCGCGTTTGCTCAGCAGCGCGTCGCGCGCATTGACCATCAGGTTGATCAGCACTTGCTCGAGTTGATCGACGTAACCGCGAACCTGCACCTGAAAATTCGCTTCACTGACGCGCAGCTCGACACCTTTGCCACGCAGTCCCTCGGACAGCAGCGACAGGGTGCCTTCAATCGCATCGAGGGGATTGAACGGCTGCTGTTCGATTTCCGAACGCCGGCCAAACACGCGCATGTGATCGACCACCCGCGCCGCTCTTTGCACTTGAGCGTCGATGCGGTTGAGCTTGTCGGTCAGGTAGTCGATCTCCACCTCGCCTCTGCCCAGGCGTTTGAGCACGTTGACGATGGCCATGCGCATCACGTTCAGCGGCTGATTGATTTCGTGGGCCAGTCCGGTGGCCATCTCGCCGAGGGTGGCCATTTTCGCGCTCTGGGTCAGTTGCTGTTGCGAGCGCCGCACTTCCGTGTTGTCGCGGCCCACCGCCTGTATTTCAAGCAAGCGGCCCTGTTTGTCGAATATCCCGCGATCCGACCAGATCCACCAGGCATGTTCGCGACCCGGCAGCCGCAGACTGATTTCGGCGCTGCTCACTGGCACTTCCGGAGTGAGTTGCGCAAGGCGCTGGACGAATGTTTGGCGCTGCTCGTCCGACATCCAGCTGCCCAGATTGACCCCCGGCAATTGTTCCGGCGCGCACTCCAGATACGCTGCCAACGGCCGGTTGCCGAAGGTCAGAGTCAGATCCGGGTAGTAGCGACAGATCATCGCCGGTGAGTCCTCTACCAGAATCCGGTAGCGTTCCTCACTGGTCTTGATTTGCTCGGCGGCGAGGGTCGCTTCGGTAACGTCCAGCCACAGCCCGACGGCTTCCACTGGCAGCCCGAGGTCGTCACGCAGCAGCTTGGCCTCATCCAGCAACCAGTGCGCCTGCCCCTGAGCATCGAGCACGCGATAGCGTGCGCTCACTGAACCTTCGCGCAGCAGTTGCCGCGTGCGCTCGAAGTAGCGCGCACGATCATCCGGGTGCACGTGCTCGACCAGCGCACCATCCACGCAATCGGCAAGACTCCAGCCCAGCAGCGGTTGCAGGCTGGCGCTGAAAAAACTCGGTTGCAGTGCACCTTCGACATAGCGCTGCACATAGATCACCGCCGGTGAACTGGCGATCAGGTTGTCCAGCCGCGCATGGGCGGCGGCGGCTTGCTGTTGCTGATTCTTGATGTCGCTGATATCCAGCATGAAGCCGACCAGGCGCCGCTCGGCGCCAATCCCCAGCGACTGGCCCTGCACGCGATACCACAATGCCTGCGGCTGCTCGGTGCGTTGCAGGCGCACACACAATTCCAGCGCCAGCCCTTCGTCCTGCAAGGCTTGCAGACGACTGCGCAACTCCTCGCGGTCGGCCGGATGCACGTGGGTGAACCAGTCCTGAACCGGCAGTCGAGCGGTGCTCAGGCCAAGATTCTCGGCGAGGGCGGGGGCGAGCAAAACTTCGCCGCTGTCGCGGAACAATTCCCACCAGCCGGTGCCGAGCAGGCTTTGCAGAATCTCCAGACGTTGTTGCTGCAGATGATGTTGATGTTCGCGCAGCCGCTCCAGCAGCGGCGCGGCCACGGCAGCTGCCAGTTGCAGCCAGTCCTGGTCACTCAGATCTGCCGCATGCTGCTGCGCATCGAAGCATCCGCAGAGCAACCACGCGGCCACGCCGTGAGCATCGCGGTAGGGCGTGGCCAAGCCTTCGCTGAGGCCGAATACGCCGCTCAGCAGGTGATGCTCGCCCGGCAGCACGCGTTGTGCTGCCGCGCCGTTCAAGCTATCGAGTCCGCTGCCCAGACGTTGCGCCGGGCGCCACAACTGCGGCGCCTCAGGCGCATGGTAATGCTGATGAATCTGCCAGCCTTGGGCCTGCTCATCGAGCAGCGCTACCGCCATGCAGGGGATGTGCAGCTGCTGACTCAGGCGCTGCAACTGCTCGCCGAGTACCTCCGGCAAACGTGCGAAGCTGCACAGACGCAGTTGATCGCGGATCTGCCCGGCCAGCCATTGGCATTGCTCGCGACTGCGCGCCTGTCGCCGCTCGTCCAGCAGATCGCCGATGTCCAGCAGTTGCAGAAGCCAGCCGTGCGCCTGCCGTTGCACCCAGCCACGCAGGTGCAGGGGCGGGCCGACGAGGCTGAAAAAATCCAGATCGAGCGATTGCCCCTGCCATTCAGCGGGCTGGCCTTCGACCGCAAGGCTGCTGTGCGGCAGCAGATAATCCAGCAGATGCGCGTTGCCGGCAGCCGACAGCGGTTGCGCCAGCAGATGGCGCAATGGCCCGGTCAAGTGCATGACCTCGCCGCCGTCATTCAGATGCAGCTGCAAACCGACACTCTGCACGCCGGGGACGTCCACAAGCTCGGCGGGTGTGGACGGTTGACGGTTGAGCAAACGGTCGAACAGCTTGTCACCGGCACTCAAAATTGCAGGCTCGAACTGGCAGTGAGATTGGCCGGCAGACGTGGCACTGCGCCGATGCCGGGCAGCACCAGAAACGGCAGCGCCTGATTGAGCTTGCTGGTCGGGTAATTGATGCGCACCGTCAGCAAGCCGCCGACATACGTCACGGTGGCGTCGGTAGTCGCATTGAAATTCAACGACGCAGGCAGCCACGCCAGGCGACGGGCCAGCTCGGTTCTGGCGACTGTCTGGACGGCGGTCGCGTAGTTGGCGGTCGATGGATCCAGCGCCACACTGCGACGCACGGCTTCCGAGGTCGATTGGGTGAACGCCTGCATCAGCAGCATCGGCAGGCTGTAGCTGACGATTCCGTAGAACACCGCGAAGAAGATCACGAATACCAACGCGAACTCGATCGCGACGGCACCTTTTTGTTTGCGCGGGAGGGCGGTTTTCATGAGTGCGTCTACCCTGACTATCACTACGTAATGTCAGCATAGAATCATTCAGCCAAAACGGACGTTTTTTACCGGATGCACAGCTTGGTCCTCTTGCTCTGGCTGACGCTTTGCGCGGCACAGGACGCCCGCGAACGCCATATCGGCAACAGCCTGACGCTGGGCATTGGCGGGTTGGCGTTGATTTATCTGCTGGTCACCGGCAGCACCTGGCTGGGCGCCAACGCTGGACAGGCTGCCTGGGCCGTGCTGTTGGCGTTGGCATTGACATTACCCGGTTACGCGTTGCGCCGATTGGGCGGCGGCGATGTGAAATTAATGACAGCACTGGCTCTCGCGACGGACGGTCAACACCTGCTCGGCGCCTTTATCGGCGCCGCGCTGGCGAGTGCAGTGTGGATGCTGCTTGTGCCAAAACTCTGGCTGCATGCAAGTCAACGGCTTAGAGAACATTTACGAAATTTCAGCCCTGAACTGTCAAAAAAGCTGCCATTTGCGCCGTTCGTGCTGATTGGCACGCTCCTGACTGTGTTGTGGATCCATTAGTCGCCAGTCGCCACTACTGCTATGTACATAGTCGGAAAGTACGTCTACTTTCAAATGAGCAGTTATACAGCTATCGACTGGCAGTACAGGAATGGTCAGCTTTGGCCTGGGCATGGAGTGGCACGTGAACAAGTTTACGTCGGCAGTAAAAGTCTTGGTGGTCGACGATCAACCGTTGATCGTCGAGGAACTGTGTGAATTTCTGGAAAGCAGCGGTTATCGCTGCGTCCCTTGCGAATCCAGCAAGCAGGCGATCGAGCGTTTCAGCGAAGACGCAACGATTGGTCTGGTGCTGTGCGATCTGCATATGCCGGACATGGACGGCATCGAGCTGGTGCAGGCGTTGCAGCGCCTGGCCGGTAAACAGCGGGTGTTCGAGGCGATCATGCTCACTGGTCGCGCTGACAAGCAGGACGTGATCAAGGCGTTGCGTGCGGGGATTGCCGACTATTACCAGAAACCGGTCAATCTGGATGAATTGCTCGAAGGCTTGCAGCGTCAGGAAGTGGTGTTGCAGGAGCGGCACAAGACTTTGCAATTGGGACACTTGAATCAGAAGCTGCAGGATCTTTCGTCGTCGATCGATGATTTGTATCAGGATCTGGACAAGGTTCGGCGCGGGCCTGCGCCTTCCGAACAAATGCAGGGTGAAGGTGGTGAGATGCCGGCGATCTTTGCGCAGTTGTCGCCGCGTCAGCTGGATGTGGCGCGGTTGGTGGGCAAGGGGCAGACCAATTATCAGATTGCCTGTGAGTTGGGGATTACCGAGAACACGGTGAAGTTGTATGTGTCGCAGGTTTTGCGTTTGACGCATATGCATAATCGGACGCAGTTGGCTTTGGCTTTGTCGCCTTCTTCGGCTCGGCAGCGGGTTACGGCGCATTAGACTCGGCGGCTTTTGGGGTTTTGGGGGTATATCCGTTGCTGCGGGTGTTGCTGCTGACGGTTTCGCCCTGACGGTCGACTCCCTTTGGCAGACGCCCCAAAGGAAGCAAAGGTCTTTACCCTGACGTTCGGCCCGCTCGCTGGGGCTCGGGGTTCCTTCGCTCCGGGATTCATCCGGGGGCATCGCCTCCGGTTTGCTGCGCTGCACCTCCTCTCGATGTGTTTGGCTTCGCCAAACGGCGCTACGCGCCTGCCCCGGATGAATCCCTCCACTCAGCCTGCCGATGGGCGCTTGAGATCAAAAGCGGTACTTGAGCTAACGCTCATCGTGTTGAGTGGTGGTGGGGCAAGATCTGGAGCGGATTGGGTGGCTTTTGAAATTCGAATTCACATCGGTATTTCACGTCGGCGTACCTCTTCCAAACACCTCGGTCAGTCCCCTCTCCCTCCGGGAGAGGGTTAGGGTGAGGGGCTTTTGACTGTGGCGTAATCTCCGTTATCCCCCCGAGCCGCTATCCACTTCCCCACCCTGATCCTGATCAAAAAACTCCGGAATTTCGTGCGTGTAGCTCTTCAACCAACGTTGCATGCTCAGCTCGCGCTCGGTTGGGGTGCTGGTCTGCGGTTTGGGTGATGCAACTTTGTTGCGGCTTTGCAGCAGTAGCCAACCTTCGGTTTCCTGTTGTTGCGCGGAGGCGGGGCCGGGGTCGATGGCGTGGGCGGTCAGGGGCAGGGTGAGCAGGGTGAGACAGAGCGCGGCGGCTTTCATGGCGGGCCTCGTTATTGGAGCATCGCGGTGGCGGCTGCGGTGGTTGGGCTTGGGTTTTTGAGTTTTTCGGCGCGGGTCTGGGCTTCGCTGAATTGTTCGGGACTGAGGTTCAGGCGGCTGACCAGTTCGGCGGCGCGGGTCCAGTCGTCCTGGTACAGCAGCAACGTCACCAGGTTCAGTGCGGCCAGTTGATCGCCTTGCTTGAGTTCCATCGCGGTGAGGAATTCGAAGCGTGCGTCTTCGAGGCGCAGTTGGTTGAGGTAGACCACGCCGAGGTCGTTGCGGATTTTTTCGTCGGTCGGTGCCAGGCGTGCGGCGCGTTGCAGGTGGGCCTGAGCCAGACCGTAGTCGGATCGGGCGGCGGCGAGTTGGCCGAGGCCGTGTTCGGCTTCGGCGGCCAGGCAACTGCCGAGCAGGCTGCGATACAAAGGTTCGGCTTCGCTGCGTCCGAGCAGGCGGTAGACCTTGGCTTTGCGCAGGCGCACGTCGGCAAGGTTGTCCGGCAGGCTTTGCAGGTTGGCCAGGCTGGCGTGCAATTTGCCGTCCTTGGCCATGTCATCGGCAAGGGTCAGCGACAGTTGTTGCTCCTGGCTCAGTTGGCCGCAACTGACGTTTTGCGTCAGGGCTTGCCAAGGCGCTTGTCCGTTGGTGGCGCAGCCACCGAGCAGCAGCAGGGTCACACCGGCAATCATTGTTTTCATCACGATCCCTCTAGGAGCCCAACGCGCGCGCCAGGGCACTGAAGCCCGGGCCGGCGAGGACGATCAACAGTGCCGGGAAGAGAAATATCATCATCACGACGGACATTTTGGCGGACATTTTCGAGATGTATTCCTGCAGCCGTGTCAGGCGCCGGTCATCGAGCAACTGCTTGAGCGCGAGCAGCGATTTCATTGCGCCGCCGCCCTGCTGCAGCAGTTGCTGGAGGATCACGCAGGTGTCGGTGAATTCATCCACCGCGAGCAGGCGGGTGGCCTTGTTCAGTTCTTCGCCCAGCTCCAGCCCTGAATCGACGCGGGCCAGCACCAGGCGCAACTCCTCGGTCAGCACCGGCAGCAGCGACCGCGCTTCATGGCTGAGTACGCGCAGTGCCTGTTCCACCGCCATGCCTGATTCGAACAGGATGCGCAGTAATGGAATGAAGGTCGAAATCTCCGTGGCCAGTTGTTGCTGGCGGCGATTGGCGGCCCACGCCAGCAGGCGTTTGGGCAGCAAGTAGCCAATGCCGACCGCGAACAGCGGCGCGATCCACTGGCGTTCGGCGTTTGCAAACAGCACCCCTTGCACGAGCACCGCCACGGTCAGCAACAACAGCGGCGAGCCGATCTGGCAGGCGGCGAACAGCGAGCGCTGGCGGGCGCTGCGCCAGCCGAGGCGGTTGAGCAGCGTCTGGGTTTCGTTGTCGAGTTTCACTGCACGCTGGCCGAGGTTGCTGTCGCCGAGCACTCGCAGCAAGTTGCCGAAACGGTTGTCGCGCAGCAGGTCGCCTTCCAGGCGCCGGTTGACCTGTCTTGTGCGGCGGCGTTGATCGAGCAGGCCGCTGATCAGCAGCAGCGCTGCACCGAGCATCAACAGGGCGCTGATCATCAAGGGCATGGTCATAGGCTACGCAACATCCGCCAGAGCATCAGGCTGCCGAACACCTGCAAGCCGAACGCAGTAGCGAGCATCATCTGCCCGGAATGGTCGTTCCACATCGCGATCAGATAGCGCGGATTGGACAGTAGAAAATACCCGGCCAGCCCGACTGGCAGCAGCCCCAGAACCCACGCGGTGATCCGGGTTTCGCCGGTCATGGCGCGCAGTTGCCGCGAGGCCTGATCGCGTTCGCGGATCATCTTGATCAGGTTCTCCAGCAGTTCGCTGGCGTTGCCGCCGTAGCGGTGATTGACCTTCAGGCCGACCGCGAACAGGCGCAGTTCATCCTTCTCGTACAGCTCCGCCAGATCGGCCACCGCCTCCGGCAGACTCACGCCCAACTGCACGTTGCGCTGCACCCGGCCCATGGCGTTTTTCAGCGGATCTTCGCTGGCGTCGATGGCGCCCAGCACTGCGTCGGCCAGGGTGCGTCCGGACTTCAGGCTGCGCACCGTGTGGTCGAGCAGTTGCGGCAGTTGTTCGATCATCCGCCGCAGCCGCCGCTGGTAACGCCAGCTGATGTACAGCCGCAACCCCAACGGCGGAATCACCAACAACAGCAGCAAACCGATCCAGCCACCGAGGATCAGCCCGAGCAAAATACCCAGCCCCCACAGTAGCAACCACAGCCCCAGGCGCTCTGTCGGACGGCCGAGGCCGGCGCGCAGGAAGGCTCGTTCCAGACCGGCCCAGCGCTGGCTTTGTGTAGTGAGTTGCGGTTGCCCCTGATTCAAACGATCGAGTACGCGCTCGGTGCCGTTCTGGCGCCAGCCGTTGTAGAACAGGCGCAGTGACAGGCCCAGCAGCGCGAGGCAGATCAGGATCAGCAGCAGCGGTTTGAGCATGCGTCGGCCCTCAATGCGGCAGCGTCGGTTCGCGACGCAATTTGTCGCCGGCCGGGTTGATCGCCTCGCGCAGGAAGCCGAAGCCGCTGCGCCGGTCAAGCCGGAACAAGGTGTTGGTGACGTACACGTCGTCGCGCACACCGACCACTTCCACCACTTCGCTGACGCAGCGCCGGCCATCAGGCATGCGCGTCAGTTGAATGATCACGTCGAGCGCGGCGCAGATCATCTGGCGCAAGGTACGTTCGGCGATGGTGCGCCCGGTCAGGCCCACCAGCGTCTCCAGGCGCAGCAAGGCATCTTGAGCATTGTTGGCGTGCACGGTGCTCATCGAACCGTCGTGGCCGGTGTTCATCGCGGTCAGCACATCGACCACTTCAACCCCGCGAATCTCGCCGAGGATGATCCGGTCAGGGCGCATGCGCAGGGCGTTGCGGATCAGGTCGCTGGACTTCACTTCACCGTGGCCCTCGGCATTCGGCGGGCGGGTTTCCAGGCGTACGACGTGCGGATGACCGAGCTGCAATTCGGCGACGTCTTCGATGGTCACCAGCCGCTCATGCGGATTGATCAACTGGCTGAGAATGTTCAACAGCGTGGTTTTGCCGGTGCCGGTGCCGCCGCTGATCAAAATATTGCAGCGTTTGCCGACCGCTTCTTCGATGAAGTCGAAGATCGCCTGATCGATGGTCTGCATCGCCATCAGGTCGGTGCTTTTGAGCATGTCCTTGCGAAATTTGCGAATCGACAGGCACGGCCCGTCGAGGGCAATCGGCGGGATGATTGCGTTGACGCGGCTGCCATCCGGCAGGCGTGCATCGACCATCGGCGACGACTCGTCGAGGCGCCGGCCGAGCGGGGCGAGGATGCGTTGCATGACGCGCTCGACGTGATGCGCATCGATGAAACGCAGGTCGCTCAGGTGCAGCACGCCGTCACGTTCGATGAACACCCGGTGCGGGCCGTTGACCAGAATCTCGGTCACGGCCGTGTCGCGCAGCAGCACTTCCAGTGGGCCGAATCCGGTCAGCTCATCGACGATTTCTTCGGCCAGGCGCTCCATTTCGTAACGCGAAATCGCCAGGTGCAGACGCGCGATGTATTCGGCGACCTTGTCGATGACAAATTGCGCCAGCACCTGCCGCGAACCTTCCAGCAGGTTTTTTCCCGACTCTTCGATGGCGTCGATGATGTAGCGATGCAGCACCAGTTTCAGGCCATCGTGATCGGTGTTGCCGGTCACGGGGCGCTGCGGGCCGCCGAACAATTGCTCGCCGCTCATGAGGTGCCCCGCAAGCGGTTGAACCAGTTGACCTTGGGTTTGGCCAGACCTTCGGAGCGTTTCGCCAGACGTTCGCCGAGGGTACGCAGGCTCTGGCTGAGGGCTTCACGCGGCGCCAGCTCGAACAGACTCACGCCCTGATTTTTGGCGTTGAGGCGAATCTCCGGGCTGTAAGCGAGCACTGCGATGACTTCCAGACCGAAGGTTTTGCCGAGGGTGTCGGAATCCGGCGCAACGTTGCGCAGATAGCGATCGACCAGTAATCGGCCGTGGTCGAGTTTCATGCCTTTTTCGCGCCACAGATTGAGCACCGCCAGATTGCGTCGGCAGTCGAGCACGCTTTGATCGGTGTACCACAGCAACTTGTCGCAATGGCTGACGAAGGTGCGCAATGCATCGCTGTCGGGTTGCCCGGTGAGGTTCACCACGATGTGCTGAAAATGCTGCCGCAAGGCACTGAGCAACATGTACAGCTCGGCTGCGCTGGTGCGCTCCAGCGGTTCGTCGCCGGGCGCATAGGCGAGAATGCGCAGGCCGGCCTCGGCACTGGTGAAGGCGCTGTCAATCAGCGTCGCGTCGAGGCGGCGCAAGTGGCGCAGCGCGTCGCCGAAGAAAAACGAACTCTCCAGCCCCAGCAACGCGAGACTGTCGCCGCGCGGCAGGCCAAGGTCGAGCAGCAACGTCTGCTGGCCGCTCTTCTGCACCACCAGCGCCATGTGATTGGCGAGCAGTGCGCCATCGGCATTGCTCTGGATGCCATAGAGCACGGTCAGACCGCCCAGTTGGGCATTCTGCGCCACCGCTGGCAGGCGTTTGCTCAGCCGTCGCACCAGTCCGGCGACTTCACTGGAGCGCGATCCATAAGCGACAAAATCCCGCGCCCCGGCACGCATTGCGTTGAGTACCAACTGGTTGTCCATGCCGTCACCGAGGGCGACGATCGCCAGCATCGGCTTGGCTTCGAGCACGCCTTCAATCAGTGCACTTTGCGCCACCAGATGCTCACGATCCAGACCGACAAACACCAGGCTGGCGAAGGTCACATCAACCAGTGCGAGCAACTCGTCGAGGCTGCCACTGTCGGCATTGACCACTTGGCCGAGCGGCGCGAGGGCGCCTTGCAACCACTCAAGATCAGTGTTGTTGCGGGTGATGGCGAGGAAGGTCTGACTCAGGCTCTGGCTCATTGCGATAACCCGCTGCGTTTATCGAAGTTGCCGTTTTCCAGGAAGTACAGTCGATACCAGTTCGGGTCGTAATTGCGCAGTTTTTCCCCAGGCAGCGATGGCAGCGGTGCGTTGGCGGCCAGCGGTTGCACCAGGTGCGGGGTGACGATCATCAGCAGTTCGCGCTCCTCGCGGTTGATCGACGAGTTGCGGAAAAACGCGCCGAGCACCGGGATGTCGCCCAGTCCCGGAAACTTGTTCACCTCAGATGCGTTGCGGGTGCTGATCAAACCGCTGATGACGAAGCTTTCGCCATCGGCCAGGGAGATGCTGGTGTCGGTGCGGCGGATGGTGAACGCCGGCACTTTGGTGCCGCCAATGGTCACGCCATTGTTGTAATCCAGTTCACTGACTTCCGGAGCAACCTTGAGCGCGATGCGGTTCTGGCTGACTACCGTTGGCGTCAGCGTCAGGCGAATGCCGAACTCTTTGTATTCGATCGAATAGCTGTTGCTGTTGGCACTCGGCACCGGGATCGGCACTTCGCCACCTGCGAGGAAACTCGCGCTCTGGCCACTGATTGCCACCAGACTTGGTCGCGCCAGGGTGTAGGCGAAGCCGCTGCCCTCCAGTGCGTTGACGATGCCGAGGAATTTGCTGCTGCCGCCGCCCCAGACAATGTTGAACATGTCGTTGGCCAACGGAATGCTCGGTACCGCGATGCGCGGATCGGGCAGGTTGCGCAACGGCACAAACCCGGGGGTGACAGCCGTATTCGGGACGGTGCCCGGCCCGCCGAACAGAAAGTTGTTCGAACCCTTGCCATAAATCGATGTGCCGGCCTCCTTGAGTTTGGTGCGGCTGACTTCGACGAAGCGAATGTCGGTCTGCACCTGCGACGGCAGGATGTCCTCGACGCTGGCCGGGGTGGCCACGGCCGTCATCGCCGCGGTGGCCTTGCCTTGCACGAACACCATGCTCTGGCGTGGCGTGCTGGAACAGGCGCTCCAGATCATCAATGTGGTGGCGCCGGGGCCGACGCCGGTGAGTAACACCCCTTGATCGCCGGTCACGCGCACATCGGCAATCTTCGGATCACCGACCGCCACGCGGGTGATCGCCACTGGCGATTGCACTGCCTGTTGCAGGCCTTCTCCGACTTGCAGCACCGCCGGCAACGGCGTGAGCGCGGCACAGTTACTGGCGGCAGCGAGGACGCTGCCGGTTGAAGCAACGCTCAACAGCGAGACCCGGAGCAAGCCGAGGATCAGGGGCGTGAAGCTTTTGCGCATGAATGTGCGTCCTTGCTCGATTCAGGGAGTTGGGGCAACGGATTCAGTGCCGCGGATCACTTCCACGGCGGTTTTGCGCGGGGCCGGTTGACTGGCCACGCTGAGCGGTTTGGGCGGCGATGTGAGTGACAGTTGATTGAATTCGATCAGTGCGCGGCGCGGTGTATCGAGGCCTGCGGCGACGTTGTTGTCGCCGGCCCAGTATTTCGCCAGTTGTTGCTCATCGGCGCTGCGCACCGCGAGACGCAACACCCCGGCGCTGGAGGCCAGCATCAAGCGGTTGAGCAACGCTTCAGGCACCGCCAGCACCACGCTGCGTGCGGCGTTGCGCAGTTGTTCCTGCTTGAGTTTTTCTTCTTCGCTGCGGGCGGGGTTGGCGGGTTGGCCGTTGTTGGTCAGGCCCATCTGATTGCCCACGCTCAATACACGAACCGCAGGTACCACCAATTGCGCGGACGGCTGCGGGTTGCTCTCGTCCTTGCGCAGAAACAGCAGCACATCGACGTAGTCCCCCGGCGCCAGTTGGCCGCCAGCGTTGATCACTTCATCAACCGAAACCGCGAGCGCGCGTTCGCCTGGGCGGATCATCCGTGACAGCGGGCTGCCGGCTGCAAAACTTTCATCGGTCAACCAGGTGCCGGCGCTGAGGGCGCGCCATGGCGTGCGGCCGATCACTTGCTCGACGCTGCCCAGACTGCCGGCAGGCGCGGCGCGCAACTTTTCTACGGTGACGTCGGCGGCGCTGATTTTTACGAACGGGGCGATGTCGCGGAGCAGCACCACGACCGGTTGACGGGTCGGATCCTCCACCGGTAACGCGGCAGTGATGGGGGGGGCTGCGGGTTCAGCGGCGACGGTGACGACAGGTTCGGCAGGCGGAGTCTGGCGACTCAGTGTCAGGCCCCAGTAACCGGCAATGATGGCACCGAGCAGCAAGGCACCAGCCAGGCCCAGCGTGACGCGACTGTTCATGATGGCTCTCCCTTTCCCGCTGCACTGATGCTCATGTAAAAACCGTGACTACCAACGAGATGATTTCGCAATCAGACAGCTATGAATCAGTAACTATTTTGCTATTTGAAGGTAGCCCAGCCCGAACAAAACGCCATTAGCAACAGTGAAATATCCTCCGAAAGTAGGGGGCTAAAGCGCCAAACATGGTTTTTTGCGGATGTTTGGCGCGCTACTACTTTGGTGTTAATCCGTTCTTACAGTTGTCGGTCCGGGCATTGCCGACAATGCTGATGCTGGCACAGGGGAATCATGTTGCGAGCACGCAACACCCGGTGTCTTTCAAGGAGAAGTCGCTATGTCCCTTTCGAAAAAAGTCGTGCAGACAATCAAATCCCAAGTCGCTTTTTACAAAGGTCTGGTCAAGGACACCGAGGGCGCCTCGGGTATCGAATACGCAATCATTGCCGGTATGGTGGCGGTGGCGCTGGCGGTGTTTGTGACGCCGATTTCGGCTGCCATCACCACCATGTTCACCACCATTCAAAACGCACTCTGACCGGATGCTGATCATCGGCCGGCAACTTGCGAATGCGCCCAAGGGGTTCTAACGTCAGCGCTAAGTCCATCGCAGGGTTTGCCCATGTCTTCCTCACGTCCGCTCCGCCAGCAGTTGCTTCTTGTCGATGATGAGGAAGATGCACTGCTGGAACTGGCGGAGTTGCTCGAGGGGGAGGACTTCGTCTGTCATACCGCGACGTCGGTGAAACTGGCGTTGCGGCATCTGACTCAGCATCCGGATATTGCGCTGGTGATCACGGATTTGCGCATGCCGGAGGAGAGTGGCATGTCGTTGATCAAGCGGCTGCGTGAGCATACTTCGCGTGCGCATTTGCCGGTGATCGTGACGTCGGGGCATGCGGATATGGAAGATGTGAGCGATATGTTGCGGTTGCAGGTGCTGGATCTTTTTCGCAAGCCGATTTATCACGTTCGGTTGTTGGAGACGCTTGATAATTTGTTTCCCAAGGGGTGAGGGTTTGTGGTGTTGCTGATGGTGGTTCCGCCCTGACGGTCGGGTCACTTTGGCAAAAGCCCCAAAGTAACCAAAGGTCTTTACCCTGACGTTCGGCCCGCTCGCTGGGGCTCGGGGTTCCTTCGCTCCGGGTTTCATCCGGGGGCATCGCCTCCGGTTTGCTGCGCTGCACCTCCTCTCGATGTGTTCGACTTCGTCGAACGGTCGCTGCGCTCCCACCCCCGAATAAATCCCTCCACTCAGCCTGCCGATGGGCGTTTGAGATCAAAAGCTGCACTCGAGCTAACGCTCATTGTGTTGAGTGGTGGTGGGGCAAAATCTGGAGCGGGACTTTGCAGAATTTGAATTCACCTCGGTGGGGCACGTCGGCGTACATCTTCCAAACACCTCGGTCAGTCCCCTCTACCTCTGGGAGGGCTAGGGTGAGGGCCAGCTCTTAAGGCCGATCAAAGATCCCTCGAAACCCGCAATCCGCTCTGCATTCCATCCGCTTGCGTTTAAAAATGTTTTGAATTTGCCGAACCTTCCCACAGGGTTTTCAGGTTGTCCGTCGGACGTGCGCTCTCTAGTCTTTGGCTGTCGCTGCCTATCAGCGAGCAGGTGTGGAAACCTGAATTTCAAGTAGATGCATTGCAGCGCTACCGTAATCGTTGCCGACGTTGTCTTTCGTCTGCAAACTGCGTCGCGGCGGCTGTGCGTGGGCAGACTTCGGTCTGGCCGGTTGCCTACTTATCGGTTTTCCACCCTGCGTACAGCTGCCACCTTTTTGTCGTGTGGAAACGACGGAAGGTGGCTTCACAGCCAAGTAGGAGTTTTTATGGACAAGCTGATTCCCGATCCACCCGAAGACCCCACCACCCCCCTCGAAGAAGCCCTGCGCATCGAAGACCTCGCCCGCAACCGCGAGGCCATCAAACGCGCCCTCGATTTCTACCTCTGCCCAAGCCTTTCCAAACCCCGGAAGCCGAGCACCATGTTCATGGTCACGCCGAATATCGATACCGAAAGTCTGCTGGCCCACGCCTGTGAATCCCTGGCTTCGGCCAGTACGCTGGCGAGTAATTTTGCCAATCAGTTGAGCGGCGAGCAGCGGCATTCGGTCCTGGCGATTCAGCAGATCATCATGCTGGCGGAGTTGGCGGTGAATCGGGCGCTGGATCGGGTTGATCCGCAGACTTAAACATTCAGTCAGTCTTACCGCGTTATCGTTCATCGCTGGCAAGTCGGATCGCCGCCCGCAGCTCCCACAAGGTCATGCGCCATTTTGAAATACGCGCGATTCCTGTGGGAGCTGGCTTGCCAGCGATAGCGGTTTAAAGTTGGTAGCTGAAACTGATGCTGTAACGCGGCCGCCGGTTAAACGTGTCCAGCGCCTCATCCGACATTGGCTTCGCCGCTTCCAACGCCACGTTGTAGTACTTGGCATCACCAAACCGCAGCCCGATCGCTGCCGAGGACAGGTCGTTGTCCTGCACGGCGAGTTTGTTGAACCAGGATTTCGAGCGGTCGAGCACGAAGTACGGTTGCAGGATGCGTACCCAGTTGCCGTCGCGGTTGAAGCTGTAGTTGATCTCGTATGCCACGCCCCAACCCTTGTCGCCGGACGCTTGATCATCGGGGTAGCCACGGCCGAAATTCTGTCCCCCGAACACGGCGCGTTCGCTGTCGGGCAGGCTGTCGTTGCTCCAGTAGAGCGCCGCCGAGAGCACGCCTTGCCAGTTGTCGAAGAACTTGTCGCTTTGTACCCCGGAGACACGTACGCGGAAGAAGTCCAGATCCAGTGCGCTGTTGTTGGTTTTCGCGCCCATGCTGTCGAGGCCTTGATAGACGCCGCCGCTGAGGATGCGCAGTTGCCGCGCGTCAGCCTTGCGCCAGTCACTCTCGAAGGCGAGGGCGCGGACGTCGGTGCGCTCTTCGACACTCAAGGGGTAGCCAACGACTTTGTAGCGGGTCTTGTCGTTGACGGCGTACAGGCGTGATCCGGCAGTCAGCAGTTCATTCGAGGCGGCAATCAGCGGCAGGCTGAAACCGATTGAGTAGCGATCATTCTCGCGGTGCGGTTTCAGCTCCAGGCCATTGGCGAGCCGCACGTTGGTGCCGGGGTCGGCGCGGTAGCGCGAGGCCGACAGACTCAGCTGTGTGCCTTCGGCGTCGATGAACTGGTTGTAGTCCGCCCGGTAGTAATGCTCGTCATCATCACCCGGCGGAAACAGACCGCTGAGTGACAGTTGTTCGCCCATCGAAGTTTGCGAATTACTGCTGACGCCGAACAGGGCCTGGGTGCCGTTGCGGTTGTCCTCGGTGGTGCTCATGCTGCTGGTAAACGCTTTGCGGCTGGCCTGGGCGATCAGCGTCGTCGCACCATCGGTGGTGCCGGGTGGCGGCACCTGGGCCTGCACGGTGACGCCGGGAATGCGTGTCATCAGCGTGGTGTAGCGCTCGAACGTCTTGCGCGTCAGCGGCCGTTCGGCCTGCATTTTCGCCACCAGTTTATCCAGCAGACTTTTCACCCGGCCGACGTCGCCCTGCAACTGGTAATCCTTGACGTACCCCTCGACCAACACTACCCGCGCCACGCCGTCATCGAAGGTTTGTTGCGGCAAAAATGCGTAGGACAGCAGGTAGCCGTCTTGCTGGTAACGCCGGGTGATATTGCGCGTCGCTTCGATCAGGTCGGCGAGGCTGGTTTCGCGACCGATCAAGGGTTGGTAGATCGCCGCCAGCTCGTTGAGCGGATAGATCGTGCCGCCTTCGATCTGCACGGTTTTCAAATTGATTTTGGTGCCCATCATCAACGGCTCTGCGGCGGCACCCGGTTCCGGCACTTGCAGCGGTGCGGCGGTCGGGCGATAGGCGTCGGCAGGCAGGTTCGGCACTGGCAGGTTGCGGATGGTTTCGTTGCTGTTGAGAAAGCTCGGGAGGGTGTCGGCGAGGGCAGCGGAACTGAGACTGAGGAACAGCAGGGACGCCATAACGCGCATAGGACACTCCATGTTCAGGCCGCAGGAATTGGCGGGTTTCTCCAAAGAAAAAAGCGGAAGACTCGTAGGAATCTTCCGCCCTCAACCAAGCGTAGGCGCTGTAGGTGAGGCCGTCGAATCGGCCAGGTGCAATTCAGCGTTTGTTGCCGCCCAGGGCGCCAGTCAGGCCGCCGAGTACGCCGCCCAGTCCGCCACCGGTGCCGCCAGCAGTACCGCCGTTGACCAGCCCGCCGACAGCGGTGACGGTGTTACCGACTGTGGTGACCGTGTTGCCGACGGCGGTCACTACTGGATTGGCGTTGGTCCCGGCGATGGCACCACCGAGGTTGCCGACAGCGCCGCCGACCTGGCCGGTCAGGCTTGCGACCGGACTGCCGACGCCGGTAACCGCGCCGACGCTCTGAGTCAGGTTGGTGACGGTGGTGGTGACCGGGGCCAGCGCGCCGCCAACGTTAGTGGTGAGTGATGCCAGCGGGGCCGTGGTGGTGGTAATCGGCGTGCCTGAGCCGCCAAGTGCGGTGTTGAGCGAAGACACTACGTTGCCGGCCGAGGCCAGGACGTTGCCGGGCGCTGCGAGGGTGCTGTTGCCGGCGCTCAGGCCAGCGCCGACATTGACTGCCGCGCCACCCACGGTTTGCAGCAGACCCGTACCGCCAAGGCCACCGCCAATACCGCCTCCGGTGCCTGAACCTGTGCCGTTGGCCACCAGACCGCCAGCCTTGCCGACTGCCGTGCCGACATTGCTCAGCGCGCCGCCGACGGTGTTGGTCAGCGCGTTGCCGTTGCCGGCACCGGTGACTTTGTCGCCCACGCCGTCGACGGTCACGCCGACTTTCTGGATCAGACCATTGAGGGGCGCGCCGAGACCCGTGGCACTGCCGAGTTTGTCGGTGGTGCTCTCCACCATGGCGATCACCGGCACCAGTTTGCCGCTGACCTGGGTGGTCAACGAGCCGAGCGGCCCGGTGGTAGTGGCAGTGCTGAGGGTGTCGCCGAGCATCGTGACTTTTTCGCCTACGCCGTTAAGGACCGGTGCCACTTTTGTCACTACGCCGCCGACCACCGGGATGCTGTTAGTGGCGGTTGCCAGCTTGCCGCTGACGTCCGACACGCCGTTGCCGACATCCTGTACCACGCCGCCGACTGCTGATGCCGTGACGCCCACTCCATTGGGGGTGCTAGCCAGTTTGCCAATACCGTTGGCTACGCCGTCCCCCAGCGTGCTGACGACATTGCCAGCGGTGTTGGCGGCGCTTTGCACAACGCCGCCAACCACTGGAACCGTGCTGAGCGAGTCACCGATCTGCCCGACACCGTCGCCGACGCCGCTGACGGTATTGCCGACATCCTGTACGAGTGTCGTGGTAACCAGCGAAGGTGTAGTCGGATTGGTCGGGTTGGTCGGATCCGTAGGGTTGGTGGGGTTGGTCGGATTGGTAGGATTGGTGGGATTGGTTGGATTGGTAGTCCCACCGGTGCCTCCGGTTCCGCCAGTACCTGCAGTACCGTCGGTTCCGCCGGTGCCACCCGTGCCTCCGGTTCCGCCAGTGCCTGCCGTACCGTCGGTGCCACCGGTACTACCCGTTCCGCCGGTGCCGCCAGTCCCGGTCGTACCATCTGTACCGCCAGTGCCAGCCGTCGAATCGCTCGGCGAAGAGCTGCCTGAGCTGCTTTTATGGCCGCCACCGCCGCTGCTGCAACCGGTGAGGCCGAGGGAGAGGATCAATGCCAGAGCGATTGCCGATTTGCACCACACTTGAGTTTTCATGATTGAGATTCCTGCACCTTGTCACAACGTTCGTTGTATTCGATGGCTCGCCGATTCTGTTGGCGGCAATGCCTTCGTCCGTTGTGCTCATCTCATTCGCAAGGCTGGATCCAGACCATTCTCAAGTTGGTATTAACGCCTTTATATAGGGATGGGAAATTGCTGCCTAAGGACTAATACCGAGGATATAAACACGCAAAAAAAAGCCTTGAGAATCAAGGCTTGGAGTTGGTTTCAGTAATTTGCGATGCGCGAAAAAACTTAAGTGATATATACACAATTAACAGGCGTTTATTGTGTAGCCATCAGGCAATCGGCTGCCATTTGCCGACCATGTGCTCCAGCTCACCAGCGCCGATCAAGCGCAATTCACCGCTCGATCCGGCCGCGCTGGCGAACAGTGAAACTTCGCTCGGCAGGCGCACCGGTTTACGAAAATGCACGGCGATTTCCAGGTTGGCTTTGGGCAAGTGATCGCTCAATGCGGCAAGTGTCCGCGCCTTGTTCCACAAGCCGTGAGCAATCGCGCTGGGGAAACCGAACAGCTTGGCGCTGGCGGCGCTCAGGTGAATCGGGTTGTAGTCGCCGGAGACCTTGGCGTATTGCCGGCCGATGTCGGCCGGAGCTTGCCATTGCGCCACTTGCTGCAGTGGCAAGGTCGGCTCCCAGGTCTGCTCGACCGGCTCGCCTTCAAGTTTCACGCCGCGACAGAGCATCTGGCTTTCGGCTTCCCACAATGGCCCGAGCTGATCATCGAGAGTGGTCAGCAAATCGAAGGTCGCGCCTTTCGGATGCGCTTGCAGATTGCTCACGCGCACACTGACTTGCGCGCGGCTGATCCCGCCCATCGGCCGCAATACACGAATGCGGTTGCTCAAATGAATCAAGCCGAGCAGCGGAAAAGGAAACTCTTTGGCTGTGAGCAATTGCATCTGCAAGGCGAACGCGAGGATGTGTGGATAAGTTGGCGGCAGCAGGCCATCGTCGGCAAAGCCGCAGACCTTTCGATAGTCCGCCAGACGTTTGCCATCGACATTCACCAGGCAGCGCAGTGCGCTGTCGGGCAACGTGGTCCCGGTGATTTTGCGCCGGGACGCGGCCCGGACATACAAGCCGGGCAAGCTCGGTTCACGCGCTAATGTTTGCCATTCGATGCTCATGGTCAGGCCCCCAGAACGCTTTGGCCGCACACACGCAACGCCTGCCCGGTGAACGCGCCGGTGCCGGGTTGCGCCAGCCACGCCACAGCTTCGGCGACGTCCTGCGGCAGGCCACCCTGACCGAGCGAACTCATGCGTCGTCCGGCTTCACGCAGGCCGAACGGAACGCGTGCGGTCATCTGGGTTTCGATGAAGCCCGGCGCCACGGCATTGATGCTGATACCGCGTTCCAGCAGGGTTGGCGCCCAGGCTTGCGCTAGGCCAATCAACCCGGCCTTGCTCGCCGCATAGTTGGTCTGCCCGCGATTGCCGGCGATGCCGCTGATCGAAGCCAGCAGCACCACTCGCGCGTTGTCGCGCAGGGTGCCGCTGTCGAGCAGGGCTTTGGTCAGCACTTGCGGCGCGTTGAGATTGACCGCCAGCACCGCATCCCAGAATTCCGGGGTCATGTTGGCCAGGGTTTTATCGCGGGTGATCCCGGCGTTGTGCACCAGAATGTCGAGACCTTCCGGCAGTTGTTCGATCAATTGCGCGGCGGCGTCTTCGGCGCAGATATCGAGGGTGATGCTGCGCCCGCCAAGTCGCGCGGCGAGGGCGTCGAGATCGGTTTTGGCCGGTGGCACGTCGAGCAGAATGACCTCGGCGCCATCGCGGGCCAGGGTTTCGGCAATCGAGGCGCCGATGCCGCGTGCGGCGCCGGTGACCAGCGCTTTGCGGCCGGCCAGGGGGCGCGTCCAGTCAGTCACAGGTGTGGCGCAAGCCGTCAGACGAATCACTTGTCCGGAGACAAACGCGCTTTTCGGCGACAGGAAAAACCGCAACGGGCCTTCCAGTTGCTCCTCGGCACCTTCGCCGACATAGATCAATTGCAGCGTGCCGCCGCTGCGCAGTTCTTTGGCCAACGAACGCGAAAAACCTTCCAGCGCCCGTTGAGCACTGGCGGCAAACGGCTCGCTGAGGGTTTCCGGCGCACGACCGAGAATCACCAGATGCGCGCTGCTGTCGAGGTTCTTCATCAGCGGCTGAAAGAACTCACGCAGCTGTTTGAGTTGATCGGTGTGCTGCAAATCGCTGGCGTCGAACACCACGGCTTTGAGCTTGGGGCCGAGGCCGGGAATCCATTGCGTGGCGCCCGCAGGCTCGTCGCCGTAGCGATAAATCCCGTCGGTCAGGCGATTGGCGAAGCTGCTGACCTGCGCGGCCAGCGGTCCGCCCCCGATCAGCAGCGCGCCGTCCACTGGCCGCAGGCGCCCAGCCTCCCAGCGTTCCAGCCGCACCGGCGACGGCAGGCCCAAGGCACCGACCAGACGGTGGCCGATGGACGAGTTGGCGAAGTCGATATACCGGTCAGACATGGAACGCTCTCCAGAAGATGGGGTTCAAAGTGTGGACTGCGTGGGGCAATCAATCGTTCGATCCGCGCAATAAGGCCTACGCTAGAACACTGAGGTTTAGCAGGTCTTGCAGATAAATGCGGAAACTGTGGGTGCGAACCTGTGGCGAGGGGATTTATCCCCGTTGGGTGGCGAAGCCGCCCCAAATCCGCAATCGCAGTGAATCTGGCAAAACGCATGCACAGATTTCACGACTGCTGCGCAGCCGAACGGGGATAAATCCCCTCGCCACAAGGACCGCGTATTGGGTTTCAGATCACAATTAAGGAGCTTTTCATGAGTCAGCCGCGCCGCGTCGCGATTATCGGCGGTAACCGTATCCCTTTCGCCCGCTCCAACGGGCCGTACGCCACTGCCAGCAATCAGGCGATGCTCACCGCCGCACTGGAAGGCCTGATCGAACGCTACAACCTGCACGGCCAGCGCATCGGCGAAGTGGTCGCAGGCGCGGTACTGAAATTGTCACGGGATATGAATCTGACCCGCGAGTGCGTGCTTGGCTCGCGTCTGTCTCCATCGACACCGGCGTATGACATTCAGCAGGCTTGCGGCACCGGTCTGGAAGCTGCGCTGCTGGTGGCAAACAAAATTGCCCTCGGCCAGATCGAATGCGGCATCGCCGGCGGCGTCGACACCACCTCGGACGCACCGATCAGTGTGAGTGAAGGTCTGCGCAGAATTCTTCTGCAAGCCAACCGCGCGAAAACTACCGGTGACAAGCTCAAGGCCTTTCTGCAACTGCGCCCCAAACACCTGATCCCCGACTTGCCGCGCATTGGCGAAGCGCGCACCGGCCTGTCGATGGGCGAACACTGCGAATTGATGGCGCAGACCTGGAACATCCCCCGCGAAGCACAGGATCAACTCACCTTCGAAAGCCACCACAAACTCGCCGAGTCTTACAGCGAGGGCTGGCACAACGACCTGATGACGCCGTTCCTCGGCCTGACCCGCGACAATAATCTGCGCCCGGACCTGACCCTGGAAAAACTCGCCACGCTCAAACCGGCCTTCGAGAAAAGCGCCAAGGGCACGCTGACCGCCGGCAACTCGACACCGCTGACCGATGGCGCGGCCGTGGTGCTGCTCGGCAGCGAGGAATGGGCCAGGGAGCGCGGCTTGCCGATTCTCGCGTATTTGCGCGACGGCGAAACCGCGGCGGTGGATTTCGTGAACGGCGCTGAAGGTCTGCTGATGGCTCCGGTGTATGCCGTCCCACGCTTGCTGGCGCGCAACGGTCTGACCCTGCAGGATTTCGACTACTACGAGATTCACGAAGCATTTGCCGCGCAAGTGTTGTGCACGTTGAAGGCCTGGGAAGACGCGGAGTACTGCAAGACCCGTCTGGGGCTGGATGCGCCGTTGGGCTCGATTGATCGCAGTCGGCTGAACGTGAAGGGCAGTTCGCTGGCGGCCGGGCATCCGTTCGCCGCGACGGGTGGGCGGATTGTGGCGAATCTGGCGAAGTTGCTGGATGCAGCGGGGCGCGGGCGCGGGTTGATTTCGATCTGTGCGGCTGGGGGGCAAGGTGTTACTGCGATTATCGAACGCTGAACACGGCCCTCTTGCACACCCGAAATAATCCCGTTGGTCTGACCTCGATCAACCTCAGCCACTGCCAATGCAGTGGGCTGTCAGTTTTTGTCTGTTGGTGGGCGCGCTGTAGGACGCGCCCGTCAGCCAGTACGACAAATCCTGTAAGCCACTTCCTGAAATCCTCCGGGCAATTGTAGCCACCGGTTCGGCCTCATAAACTCCTGATTCACAAGGAATCGTCTTCGCGCGCCATTGGCCCGTGTGGACCGAGAAGCGGCTTTCTGCCCGTCACGAAAAGGAACGCTACTGATGACCAATACTCGCTCCGCTTTTTTACTGTTGATGTTGACCGCGACGTTGAGCGGTTGCGCGACCAATCCCAACGTATTGCAGATGCATAAAGTCACGGCCGAAACCCTGGGTCTGGCGTCCACCGACGAACTGACCATGGGACCAGTGACCAAAGGCACGCCAGACTTCCTCGGCGGCACGCCACTGACCTTCGAAGCCACCACGGCCAAGGGCCGCAAGTTCAACTGCTCGACTTACATGACGCCAGGCATTCTGTTGGAACCCCCTAAATACTCGCGCCTGACCTGCACGAAATAAGCACTAGAAGCGCGTCACCCGTGGCGCGCTTTGATCAGTCTTGAACTGCTGCACAGTTGCATCCAGCTCATTCGCTCTCAATTTCCCTCCCCAGCAGCCGAATTCCTTTGTGTAGAGAGGGATTTGTCCGACAATCGCTCTAACCACTCTCGATGGCGCTCCCTTCCCGGTAAAACGGAGACCAAAACCATTTTCGGTTGTCGATGAGTCGTGAGCCCTCTGTACTGCGTGTCAGATTCTGTCGCAAATGCCCTCAACGCCGGTTGCCAACATTTTGCGCCGGCTCAGCTATGATTCGCAGCGGTCGATTTTTCCGGCACAGTGTGTGCATCCACAGGTTCACAGGTCGGCAACCCCTCCCCGAGACGCGAGGATTGCCGTATAACGAGTGACATTCGCGTGTTTGGCAATACAGGACCCACAATAAAAGCTGATGAAGACTCCAAAACGCATTGAACCCCTGATCGAGGACGGTCTGGTCGACGAAGTGCTGCGCCCACTCATGAGTGGTAAAGAAGCAGCTGTTTATGTGGTGCGCTGCGGTAATCAGTTACGTTGCGCAAAGGTCTACAAGGAGGCGAACAAACGCAGTTTCCGCCAGGCGTCCGAGTATCAGGAAGGGCGCAAGGTACGTAACAGCCGACAGGCCCGGGCCATGGCCAAGGGCTCGAAGTTCGGCAAGAAAGAAACCGAGGACGCGTGGCAGAACGCCGAAGTCGCGGCGCTGTTCCGGCTGGCCGGCGCTGGTGTCCGGGTTCCGCAACCGTACGACTTCCTTGAAGGCGTGCTGTTGATGGAACTGGTAGCCGACGAGTATGGCGATGCCGCGCCGCGTCTGAACGACGTGGTGCTGGAACCGGATCAGGCGCGCGAATATCACGCGTTCCTGATTTCGCAGATCGTGCTGATGTTGTGTACCGGTCTGGTACACGGTGACCTCTCGGAGTTCAACGTGCTGCTGACGCCAACCGGCCCGGTCATCATTGACCTGCCGCAGGCAGTGGACGCGGCGGGCAACAACCACGCGTTCACCATGCTCGAACGTGACGTTGGCAACATGGCTTCGTATTTCGGTCGCTTTGCACCGGAGTTGAAGACGACCAAGTACGCCAAGGAAATGTGGGCGTTGTACGAAGCCGGCACCTTGCACCCGAACAGCGTGCTGACCGGCGAGTTCGACGATCCGGAAGAGCAGGCCGACGTCGGCGGGATTCTGCGCGAGATCGAAGCGGCGCGACTCGATGAAGAGCGCAAGCAGGCGATCCGTGCGGCAGATGACGAGCCCAAGGGCAAGTCGGACGAACCGCCGCCGCCACCGTGGATGCAGTGATTGTGTGAAATGAGAGACCCGGCTTCGGCCGGGTTTTTTGTGGGTGGTTGATTTGGTGGTGGTGTCAGTGGGATTTTTACCCTCACCCCAGCCCTCCCGAAACGTCGGACCGCCCGGAGGGAGAGGGGGCCGATCGAGTTGTTCTTTCCGGGTACATCGACCTGAAAGTACGCGTTGAACTTGAGTTTGTTTTACTGCCAAGGCTCACACGTCACTCATTCTGGAGTTCACCCGGAAAATTTCAGGTCGATGTACCCCGTAAGAACACATCATTCAGTACCCTCTACCCCTGGGAGAGGGCTAGGGTGAGGGCACGGCTTCCGGATCCATACAAATTAGCGTCTACTGTCCACCGCCCCCAAAACCCACACTCAAGGACTGAATGTGCTCCCACCCCGCAACGCCCACCTGATCATCACCGCCCGCTTGATCTCCGACTTCGGCGCGTTCCTCAACATGGTCGCGCTGGCCACCTACGTCTATCTGCTGAGCAACAGCGCCATGAGCGTCGGGATCTTCCTTGCCAGCCGGGTCGGCGGCGGTATTTTCGCCAGCCTGATCGGCACCGCGTTCTACCGCCGTTGGAGCGGACGCATTCCGCTGATTGCGTTTGATCTGCTGCGCGCGGCGGTCCTCGGCTTGTTGCTGATTCTGCCGGTCAGCCAGCAGGCGCTGTGGTTGCCGGTGATCGCATTCGGCTTGGGTTTCGGCAATTCGATGTTCGCCATCGGCCTCAACAGCCAGTTGCCGCGACTGATCGAACCGGCACAGTTGCTCAAGACCAACGCCTGGATCACTTCGGCGTCGTCGCTGGCGATGGTTGGCGGCAGTCTGGTCTCGGGTTTGCTGGTCGCAGGCTTCGGTTTTGAAACGGTGTTCGCGCTGAACGCGCTGACTTATCTGCTGGCGGCGTTGCTGATTGTGCCGCTGCGTTTCAGCAAACCTGAGCCGGTTGCCGAGGAAAAATCTGAACGCGGCGAATGGTCAGCGCTGATGCAAGGCCTGCGCAGTGCGCCAGTGATTGCCGCAATGCTCGCCGTGACGATGGCCGACACCCTGGGCAGCGCGGCGCATAACGTCGGTTTCCCGATCATCTCGAAACTGCTCACGCCGGATTCAGCCAGCACCACGCTGGGCCTGATGCTGGCAGTCTGGGCGTTGGGAAAACTGCTCGGCGCGCGGATTGCCAGTCGTCTCAAAGGCTCGGAAAACATCAATCTGGAACGGCGGTTTTTCTGCGGTGTGCTGCTGATGTCCTGCGGTTTCATTCTGATGTTCCAGCAACAGAGCCTTTACGGTTTGCTGCTGTTTTCGCTGCCGGCGGGATTGGGTGATGGTTTTTCCGAAGTCGGCCTGATGTCGCGCCTGCAACGTGAACCTGAGCAACTGCGCCTGCCGATTTTCAGCTTTCTGACGCTGTTGCAAATGACCGGGTTCGGCGTCGGCATGCTGATCGCTGCGCCGTTCTATGCGTGGTGGGCGCCGGGTGCCGTGGTCGCGCTGTTCCACGGCATTCCCCTCGGCACGTTGCTACTGATGAAGCTGCTGGCAATCAGGCGCGGGCAGGTTGCGCGCAGCAGCCCGACGCCAATTCCTTGAGGATCGGGCAGTCGGGGCGATGGTCGCCCTGGCAGTGCTCGACCAGGTCCTGCAAGGTGTCGCGCAGTTCGCCGAGCTCGCGGATCTTCTGATTCAACTCATCGATATGCTGGCGCGCCAATGCCTTCACATCGGCACTCGCGCGCTGGCGATCCTGCCACAGGGTCAGCAGCTTTCCGACTTCCTCCAGCGAAAAGCCCAGATCACGCGAGCGCTTGATGAACGCCAGTGTATGCAGGTCGTCATCGCCGTAGATCCGGTAGCCACTGTCGGTGCGATGGGCTGCCTTGAGCAGGCCTATCGATTCGTAATACCGAATCATCTTCGCGCTCAGGCCACTGTGGCGGGCCGCTTGGCCGATGTTCATTGCTCGTCCTCCAGATCCTTGGGTTTCCAGGTTTTCAACAGTAGCGCATTGCTCACTACGCTGACGCTCGACAGCGCCATCGCCGCGCCGGCCAGCACCGGGTTGAGGAAGCCGAACGCCGCTAGTGGAATGCCGATCAGGTTGTAGACGAAGGCCCAAAACAGGTTCTGACGAATCTTCGCGTAGGTCTTGCGGCTGATCTCCAGCGCCGCCGGCACCAGTCGTGGATCACCGCGCATCAGGGTGATCCCGGCCGCGTGCATGGCCACGTCAGTGCCGCCGCCCATGGCGATGCCGATGTCGGCGGCGGCCAAGGCCGGGGCGTCGTTGATGCCGTCACCGACCATGGCGACGACGCCGGTTTTCTTCAGTTCGGCGACGGTGGCGGCTTTGTCGGCGGGCAGGACTTCGGCGTGCACGCTGGTGATGCCCAGCGCTTCAGCAACCACGCGGGCGCTGCCACGGTTGTCGCCGGTCAGCAAATGGCTGTGGATATCGCGTTTGGCCAGTTGTTGCACAGCGTGCAAAGCGCCGGGTTTGAGCGTGTCACCGAAAGCGAACAGGCCGAGCACACGCTGCTCGGGGCTTTGTTCGATCAGCCATGACAGCGTGCGGCCCTCGGTTTCCCAGTCCTTGGCGGACTCGGCCAAGGCACCGGCGCTCAAACCGTTCTCGTCCAGCATCCGCCGATTGCCCAGCGCCAGACGCCGACCGTCGAGCGTGCCGGCGATGCCGCGACCGGTCAGCGATTGGCTGTCAGTGACATCGGCCACGCTCAATTCACGCTCGCTGCACGCATCGAGCACGGCTTTGGCCAGTGGATGTTCGCTGCCGCGTTGCAGTGCGCCGGCCAGTTGCAGCAAGGTGTTTTCATCACCGTCGACAGCGCTGAAGTGCGCGATGCGCGGAGTGCCGGAGGTCAGGGTGCCGGTCTTGTCGAACACCACCGTGCTGACTTCATGCGCGCGTTCCAGTGCTTCGGCATCCTTGATCAGAATCCCGTAGCGCGCCGCCACGCCGGTGCCGGCCATGATCGCTGTCGGTGTGGCCAGACCAAGGGCGCATGGGCATGCGATCACCAGCACGGCGACGGCGTTGATCAATGCCACTTCGATGGGCGCGCCGTACAGCCACCAGCCGATCAGTGTCGCGAGGGCGATCACCAGCACGGTCGGCACGAAGACCTGACTGACTTTATCTACCAGTTTCTGGATCGGTGCTTTCGCCGCTTGGGCGTCTTCCACCAGGCGGATGATCCGCGCCAGCACGCTTTCCGCGCCGAGCGCGGTCGTGCGCACCAGCAAGCGACCTTCGCCATTGATCGCGCCACCGGTCACTTTGTCGCCGGGTTGTTTCGGCACTGGCAGGCTCTCGCCGCTGATCAAAGCCTCGTCGGCATGGCTCTGGCCTTCGACGACTTCGCCGTCCACCGGGAAGCGTTCGCCGGGTTTGACCAGCACCATGTCTTCAAGACGCAGGGCTGTGATCGCGACATCTTGCTCGCGGCCATCGATAACTTGAATCGCTCGTTCCGGCCGTAACGCTTCAAGCGCGCGAATGGCGCTGGCAGTCTGGCGTTTGGCGCGGCTTTCCAGATATTTCCCGAGCAGCACCAGCGCGATGACCACCGCCGAAGCTTCGAAATACAGATGCGGCATGCGCCCGGCGGCGGTGGCCCATTCGTAAATGCTCAGGCCGTAACCGGCGCTGGTGCCGAGGGCGACCAGCAAGTCCATGTTACCGGCCCCGGCGCGCACGGCTTTCCATGCGGCCACGTAAAACCGTGCGCCGAGGATGAATTGCACCGGAGTGGCGAGGGCAAATTGCGCCCAGGCCGGGAGCATCCAGTGAATGCCGAATGGCGCGAGCAACATAGGCAGCACCAGCGGCAAGGCGAGGACGATGGCGCAGATCACCGCCCAGCGTTCATGTTGCAGGCGCTGTGGCTGGTCATCGGTTGGCGGGTTTTCGAGGGCAAATTCGCTGGCCGAGTAGCCAGCCTTGGTCACGGCGCCGATCAGAATCTGCGGCGCGACCTCATTGAGCAATTCAACGTGCGCCCGTTCATTGGCGAGGTTGACGCTGACACTTTTCACCCCCGGCACTTTGCTCAAGGCCCGTTCGACCCGACCGGCGCAGGAGGCGCAGGTCATGCCGGCAATCGACAGATCGAAGGTGCTGGAATCGGACATCGGTCTTACTCCCTGTAGAAGATGTCCACAGGATCAACCTTGCCATGCAGGCAAGGTCAAGCATCAAAAACTCAATACCCCAGATCAGCACGCTTGAGGTACATGCCTTCCTGCGTCATGGCGATCCGGTACTTCTGCACATCACCCGCTTGCAGTTTGATTTCCTGCGAGCCCGGCGCCAGCAATCCCGGACTGCAACCGGCGACTTGTCCCGGCAGCAATTTCAGGCGCAGCGAGACAGTGCCCGGCGGCAGATTGAATGAAGTGCTCTGTTCCTGGAACAGCCGCGCCGAGAGTTGATCCTGGATATACACGCCGATCTCGCAGTTGGTCGCCACTTCGAGGCGCTCGCGGGAAATGATCAGCACGCCGTAATCTTCCCCGGCGGCATGCACCGAAGGAATAGCGGCAAACAGGCTGAGGAAGCCAAACAGGCTGAAAGCTGACCAGCGCATGCTGAATCTCCTGAGTTTAGGTCATTGATGCACGCAGCTTGGCCGAGCGCGGCGCCGATTGCCAGCCCGGCAGTTTTTTGCAGAACTTGACCTTGCCATCGTGGCAAGCTCGAAACTGCCGGCAACCTCACTCAAGGAGTCATTCCATGCAAGTGTTCAACGTTGAAGGCATGTCCTGCGGTCACTGCGTCAAAGCCGTCACTCAAGCCGTGCAGAGCCTCGATCCTGCCGCCAGTGTGCGAGTCGATCTGGCGGCAAAAGAGGTCGGCGTCGAAAGCGCATTGAGCGCCGAGCAGGTAATCGCCGCGATCAGCGAAGAAGGCTACAACGTCAAACTCGCCTGATTGATTTGATTGTTAGCGAGCTATCGGAATGTTCAAGGCGTCCTCGCGCGGCTAGACTGTCGGGCTGTGGCCCAACTGTCTGCCCAACCTGGACGCCTGATGAACTTCCGTACGATTTTGATTCTCGGTGCCTTGAGCGCCTTCGGCCCGCTGGCGATTGACTTCTATCTGCCGGCATTTCCATCGATGGCACTGGCCTTCGGCACCGATGAAAAGCACGTTCAGCTGACGCTGGCGGCTTACTTTTTGGGTCTGTCCATCGGCCAACTGTTGTACGGCCCGGTGGCTGACCGCTTTGGTCGACGCATTCCACTGCTGACGGGCGTCGGCTTGTTCACCGTCGCGTCGCTGGCCTGCGCGTATGCGCCGGACCTCGAATGGCTGATCGGCGCGCGCTTCGTCCAGGCCTTGGGCGGCTGCGCGGGCATGGTGATCGCGCGGGCGGTGGTCAGCGACAAATGCGATGCAGTGGGTTCGGCGAAAGTATTTTCTCAGTTGATGCTGGTGATGGGCCTGGCGCCGATTCTCGCGCCGATGCTCGGCGGTCTGCTGGTCAACACCACGGGCTGGCAGTCGATCTTCCTGGTGCTCACCGGTTTCAGCGCGCTGGCCGGACTGGCCGTGGCGTCGGGCCTGCCGGAAAGCCTGCCGGCGCATGTGCCGCGCCAACCATTGTCCGGTGCGCTGCGCCAATATGGCCGGTTGATCAAGGATCCGATTTTCATGGGCCACGCCCTGACTGGCGGTATCGCGGTTGCCGGGATGTTTTCCTATATCGCCGGCTCGCCGTTCGTCTTTATCAAACTCTACGGCGTACCCGCTGAGCATTTCGGCTGGTTGTTCGGCACCAACGCGGCGGGTTTCATTCTGGTGGCGCAGGTCAATGCAAGACTGCTGGCCAAGCGTGGCCCGGCGTATCTGCTGTCGCGTGCGGTGTGGGTGTATCTGGCGGCAGGTCTGGCGTTATTGGCAGTCAGCGCGATGCACACCTATGCGTTGTGGCCGCTGCTGATTCCGCTGTTTATCTGCATCGCCAGCCTCGGCTGCATCCTGCCCAATGCCTCGGCCTGTGCGATGAACGGCCAGGGCGCTCGGGCAGGCAGTGCTTCGGCGCTGCTCGGTTGCCTGCAATTCAGCGTGGCGGCCGGCGCGGCGGCGTTGGTCGGGGTGTTGCACGACGGCACGGCCATGCCGATGGCAATGGTTATCAGCCTGTGCGGCATATTGGTGGTGAGCGTCGCGATGCTCACCCGACGTTTGCAGAACGCGCGTGCGTTGGCTAAAGCGCAGGCCGAAGCCTGAAGCCTTCAGCCGGCAGCGCGCTGCTGGTTGGGATCGGGAATCTGATGGGGCGCGTGCAGACGCGCTTCGAGGGTGCGAGTGAAGGCCAAGGCTTCGGCTTCACTGCGGAATGTCACGGCGTGCTGGTCAAGGCGAACTTGCCATTGGGACTTTGCCATTTCTTTTATCAGGATCTTCATTGCTGACCTCCCAAACGTAAAAGATGCACCGCAGAGGTCTGGATTGTAGTCCTGAATACGATCGCAATTGTGACAAGGATCAACTCTCGGACTGACGGCACAATCATCTCGCAGGCCCCGCGCCAGACTCGTTGAGGACTGGCGCAGGCTGCGATTTTCAATTCGTCAGAAACCTTCTAATACAATTTTGCCCTTGGCTGTGCCGCTTTCCAGCAGCTCATGCGCGCGACGCAGATTGGCCGCGTTGATCGTGCCAAAGTGCTCTCCGACCGTGGTTTTCAATGTGCCGGCGTCAATCAGCTCGGCCACCCGGTTGAGCAGTTTGTGCTGCTCGATCATGTCCGCCGTTTCGAACAGTGAGCGGGTGTACATGAACTCCCAGTGCAGCGACAGGCTCTTGCGCTTGAGCTTGGTTACGTCGAGCGCTTTCGGATCGTCGATCAACGCCAGTTTGCCTTGCGGGGCCAACGCTTCGACCAGTTGATCCAGATGCTGATCGGTCTGGGTCAGGCTGGCGACGTGGGTCACTTGCTGGATGCCGGCGCGCTTCAGTTCTTCGCTCAATGGCTGGCTGTGGTCGATCACCAGATCAGCGCCGAGTCCGGTCACCCAGTCGCGGGTTTGCGCGCGAGATGCGGTGCCGATGACTTTCAGACTGGTCAGTTGGCTGGCGAGTTGGGTCAGAATCGAACCAACCCCACCGGCCGCGCCAACGATCAGCAGGCTCTGGCCTTCGTCCTTTTTACCCTCGCTGATATGCAAGCGCTCGAACAGCAACTCCCACGCGGTGATGGCGGTCAGCGGCAGGGCGGCAGCTTCGGCGAAATCCAGCGACTTGGGCATATGCCCGACGATCCGCTCATCCACCACGTGCAGTTCGCTGTTGCCGCCAGCGCGAGTGATCGAACCGGCATAGAACACCTTGTCGCCAGCCTTGAACAACGTCACTTCGCTGCCGACAGCCTTGACCACACCGGCCACGTCCCAGCCCAGCACTTTCGCCACGCCGGCCTCAGGCGCGACGTTCTGCCGAACCTTGGTGTCGACCGGATTCACCGAAATGGCTTTGACTTCCACCAACAGGTCGCGCGGGCCGGTGACCGGCTCCGGCAGTTCGATGTCCTGCAGGGATTTGGCGTCGCTGATCGGCAATGAGGCGAAATAGGCGATGGCTTTCATGGATGACTCCAAAAAGTTGATAGAAGAAGGATTCAGGCGATAGTGCGCAGGCGCTTGAGTTCGAAGTGCTCAAGGAAGTCACCGGCCTTGGCGCGGAAGTTCTGCACATGCGCGCTGGCGTCGTGGGCTTGCAAGGCTTCGTCGCTGGCCCAGTGTTCGATCATGTAGAACGCCAGCGGGTTGGCCAGGTCCTGATGCAAATCGTATTGACCGCAACCGGCCTCGACGCGAGTCGGCTCGATCAGCGCACGCAGCGCGTGTTCGAGCGCATCTTGCTGGCCGGGTTTGGCGATCAGGGTGGCGATGGCGGTGAATGGCTGGGACATGCTCGACTCCAAAAACGGGTGGATTACGTTGGGACGGATGATTGGCTATTTCTCTGCAAGATAAAACCGGCTAAAAGAGCAGGCTCTTTCAATATTTTTTTGATAATCGAGGCTGAGATGCTGCGCTTTGACGATTTGCAGTTGTTTGTCCGGGCGGCTGATCTGGGCAGCCTGTCGGCGGCGGCGCGGGTGATGGACATGTCCGCCGCAGTGGCCAGCGCAGCGCTCAAACGCATCGAAGAGCAACTCGGCGCGCGTTTGTTGGCGCGTTCCACGCGCAGCCTGCGCCTGACTGCCGAAGGCGAGGGTTTCCTCGAATACGCACGGGCGGCACTGGGCAGTCTGGATGAAGGCCGGCGTTTGCTCGCCAGCGGTCAGGATCAGGTCAGCGGCATTCTGCAGCTTTCGGCGCCTTCGGATTTCGGGCGCAATCAGTTGCTGCCATGGCTCGACGACTTTCAGCGAGAACACCCCAAGCTTTCAGTGCGGCTGTTATTGGGCGACCGCATCGCTGACCTGTTCCGCCAACCGGTGGACATCGCCCTGCGTTACGGCGAGCCGGAGGATTCCAGCCTGGTGGCCATGCCAATCGTTCCGAACAATCGCCGGGTGCTGTGCGCTTCGCCCGCCTATCTGACCAGGCATGGTGAGCCGACACAGCTGGAACAACTGGCCCAGCACAATTGCCTGTTGTACATGCTCGGCAGCCGGGTTCACGACTATTGGAGTTTTCACGATGGCAAGCGCGAGGTCGGCCTGACCGTCAGTGGTGACCGCTTCAGCGATGACGCCGATGTGGTGCGGCTATGGGCGGTCGCTGGTGCGGGTATCGCCTACAAATCCTGGCTCGACGTCGCCGAAGATGTGCTCGCCGGGCGCCTGAAAGTGCTGCTGCCGGAGCTGCTGTGCGAGCGCGCTCCACTGAATCTGCTGTGCGCCCATCGCGCTCAATTGAGTAAGCCGGTGAACCTTCTGAGGGAGATGCTTGCCAGCCGATGCGCTGATTTAAGTAGTCATTTTCCCGTTTTCTCGAAAGCTGATCATTAGTCGCAGGTAAATAGCGAAATTTCTCTCAGGAACAATCACCACCCACGCCGGCTCGGACGCAGGACGCGGCGAGCAACCCGCTTATACTAGCGCCCGCCTCATGCCTGCACTGGTACCTTGGCCCGGGCACGCTCAGACCGAGCCGCCCGGGTGTGATCGAGGGTCGCGCCAGTGCTGCTGATTGTTGCGCACAGTCCGCTGCGTCAGCGGTCTGCCTTGCCTGGGGTGATGGCGATTTCCGCGTCTTGGCCGAGGACTGATTACTGGTCAAGATGTCTGCGAGCAGCAGACGATACGATCCAACAGGGAGTGAATACATGGAACATGCACCTTGCATCAGCCAGATCGCCGCGTTGCTGGCCGATCCCAAACGGAGCGCGATGATGTGGGCGCTGATGGATGGCTCGGCCCGGCAGACCGAAGAGCTGGCCTTGCTGGCGGGGCTGTCGCCGTCTTCGGCCAGCGCGCATCTGGGGCGTCTGTCCGCTGGCGGTCTGCTGAAAGTCGAGGCCCGTGGGCGCAAACGCTTCTTTCGTCTGGCGGCTCCCGAGATCGGCGCAGCCATCGAAGCGCTGGCCAGTGCCACGATCGCCAGCGCGCCGCGAGAGGTTCCCGAAATGTACAAACGCAGCACGCCGATTGCCCGACCGCAGGCGGCGCCTTCCTCATTGTTGCGTGCGCGGTTTTGCGATGACCATTTAGGGGGGACGCTGGCAGCTGACCTTTACCAGCGCCTGCTTGACTCCAGGTGGATCGAGCAGCTCGAGCATCGAGTGGTAGTCACGCACAAGGGGTCGACGCAACTGGCCAAGCGTGGGGTGTTCATTCAGGCGTTGGCGCACCGTAATGCACAGGTGGCTTGCGCCTGCCCGGACTGGAGCGAGCGCCGCCCGCACATGGGGGGCTCGCTGGGCGCGGCACTGTTGCAGCTGTTCATGCAATCGGGATGGTTGATGCTGCCCAATGATTCTCGCGCCTTGCAGCTGACAGATGCCGGGCAGCGCGAGATTCATCGTTTCGCCAAGGAAACCGAACTGGAAATGGCGCTGTAACGCGCCGTGCTTACGGCTTGACCAGTCGCGCATCCAGGCTGTTCTGTGCCAGGCGTCTGGCCTGATCCTGGGTCATGCCCAAGTGCGTGTGCAGCGCGTGGAAGTTCTCGGTGACGTAACCGCCGAAGTACGCCGGGTCATCGGAGTTGACCGTGACTTTCACACCGCGATCGAGCATGTCGAGGATGTTGTGCTGGGACATGTGATCGAACACGCAAAGCTTGGTGTTCGACAGCGGGCACACGGTCAGCGGAATCTGCTCGTCGATGATGCGCTGCATCAGGCGTTCGTCTTCTATGGCGCGCACGCCATGGTCGATACGCTGGATTTTCAGCAGGTCGATGGCTTCCCAGATGTATTCCGGCGGGCCTTCTTCGCCTGCGTGAGCCACGGTCAGGAAGCCTTCGTGACGAGCGCGATCGAACACACGCTGGAACTTGCTCGGCGGATGGCCCATCTCGGAGCTGTCGAGGCCGACGGCAACAAACGCATCGCGGAACGGCAGCGCCTGGTCGAGGGTTTTCTGTGCTTCGTCTTCGCTCAAATGGCGCAGGAAACTCAGGATCAAACCGCTGGTAATCCCCAGTTGCTGCTCGCCATCCTTCAGTGCAGCGGCGATACCGTTGAGCACCACTTCGAACGGAATGCCACGGTCGGTGTGGGTCTGCGGATCGAAGAACGGTTCGGTGTGGATCACGTTCTGTTCTTTACAGCGCAGCAGGTATGCCCAGGTCAGGTCGTAGAAATCCTGCGAGGTACGCAGCACGTCGGCGCCCTTGTAGTACAGGTCGAGAAACTCTTGCAGGTTGTTGAAGGCGTACGCCTTGCGCAGGGTTTCGACGTCGTCCCAAGGCAGGGCGATCTTGTTACGTTCGGCCAGAGCGAACAGCAGCTCTGGCTCGAGCGAGCCTTCGAGGTGCAGGTGCAGTTCAGCCTTGGGCAGGGCGTTCAGCCAGTCGTACATATTCTTTTCTCATCAGGTGCAGATGGCGGTCATTCTACAGATGCGCGCCGAAACAATTGGCAAAACCTGACCAGACGATCCATCACGATGCTTGCTGCTCACGGCGATAGGCGTAGGTATCGGCGAAACGTGACAGCAGGAATTCAGCGCAGGTAGTGGTCGGATATTTCGCCGGATGCTCTGAGTCCTGGCAACCGGGCAGGCATTCTATGCGGGTGTCCGGATGCGGTTCGGCGAAGAACGGCATCGAGTAGCGGTCCACGCCCAGCGGGCTGATCACCCGATGCGGGGTCGAACGATATCGGTCGTTGCTCCAGCGCGCCATCATGTCGCCGAGGTTGACCACGAACGTGCCGTCGATCGGTGGTGCGTCGATCCACTGATCGTTCACGTTCTTCACTTGCAGACCTCCGGCGCTGTCCTGATACAGCAGCGTGATGCAGCCGTAATCAGTGTGCGCGCCGGCGCCTTGTTGTTCGGCGGAACTTGCGGTGTGGCGTGGCGGGTAATGGATCATGCGCAGGACGCTGACGGGTTCATTGAAGCGCGTGTCGAAGAAGTCTCGCTCGATGTTCAGCGCCAGGGTCATGGCCCGTAGCAAGGTTTGCGCGAGGGCCTGCATGTCGAGGTAATGCTGTTCCATCAGCGCTTTCCAGCCTTCTTGGGCCGGGTGACGGTTGGGGCCGCGCAACGGTTTTTCCGCCAGCACTTCGGGATGATCGGCCGGCAAGTGCAGGCCCATGTCGAAGGTTTCTTTCAGATCGCTGGGTTTGTCCGGGTCGAGCTGCTCGGTGGCGATGGCGCCGTAGCCACGGTGATGGCGGGTCTGGGTGATGTCGATCTTGAGTTTTTCATCGGCAGGCAGTGCGAAGAAGCGTTGCGCGTGGTCGAGCAGGGCGGTGATGCGCTGCGCTGAGATCGGGTGGCCCTTGATATAGAAGAAGCCCCATTCGCTGCAGGCGTGATCGATTTGGCTGGCGACTGTTTGCCAGGCGTTTTCGTCGTCGCTGTAAAGCGGGGCGATGTCGATGATGGGAAGACTGTTCATACGTTTTCCTGAAGAAACACAGACTGAAGAACGCTAAAGACCCCTGTGGGAGCTGGCTTGCCAGCGATGGCGGTCTACCAGACAACAATGATGTCGAATGTGATTGCCTCATCGCTGGCAAGTCGAATCGTCGCACCGCAGCTCCCACAGGGTCGAGGTGTGTTTTGGGGAGATTTACTTCGGCATCTCAGCCTTCATCCCTTCCACGTAATAGTTCATCGACGCCAGCTCCGCATTCGTTGCACTCACGCCCGCGGGGATTTTCTCGACCCCGGCCTGATCCTTGATCGGCCCGGTAAACGGTTGCAACGCGCCACTTTTGATATCGGCAATCATCTGCTCGGCCTCGGCTTTCACCGGCGCCGGCACCAGATCGCTGATCGGCAGTTCAACCGTACCTTCCTTCAGTCCGCCCCAGTAATCCTGGGATTTCCAGCTGTGGTCGATCACGCTTTGCGTCGCCTGAATGTAGTGCGGCGCCCAGTCGTTGACGATCGAAGTCAGCACCGCTTTCGGCCCGAAGTGCGCCATGTCCGAGGCGTAACCCACCGCGTACACGCCGCGCCGTTCGGCGGCCTGAATCGGCGCCGGGCTATCGGTGTGCTGGAACACCACGTCCACGCCTTGATCGATCAGCGCATTCGCGGCGTCGGCTTCCTTGCCCGGATCGAACCACGAGTTGACCCACACCACTTTGATCTCGGTGCCGGGGTTGTATTTGTTCAGGGCCAGTTGAATGGCGTTGATGTCGCGGATCACTTCCGGGATCGGGAACGAGGCGACGTAGCCGATCTTCTTGGTCTTGGTCATCTTCGCCGCGAGGAAACCTCCGACGTATCGGCCCTCGTAAGTGCGCGCCAGATAAGTGCCGAGGTTCTTGTCCTGTTTGTAGCCAGTGGCGTGCTCGAAGGTGACTTTGGGAAATTGTTTCGCGACTTTCAGCGTCGGGTTCATGTAGCCGAAAGACGTGGTGAAGATCAGATCGTACTTATCCTTGGCCATGTTGCGGATCACCCGCTCGGCATCCGCGCCTTCGGCGACGTTCTCCACATAATTGGTGGTGATCTGCGTGCCGAATTTCTCCGCCAGCGCCTTGCGCCCCTGTTCATGCTGATACGTCCAGCCGTGATCGCCGATGGGGCCGATGTACACGAAGCCGACTTTCAGCGGGTCGGCGGCAGCGGCGCTCAGACTTATCCCCAGGCCAATGGCGGCGCACAGCAGTTTGTGCAGCGGACGTATTTGCATGAAATCGAACTCCCTTTTTTTGTGTGTGGACAGGGCAATGCAAATTGCTGACCAACAGGACAACAAACTTTCCGACACCGAGGTGCGGCCATCGCTAGCCTGCTAGCGATGAGGCCGGTAAGGCCAATAAAAGTGCATCTGTCGAAAACGCTGCCATTGACTGGTGCGCTAATGTGTAACGAAACGTTAGCGCCGCGCCGCAGTCAGTAGCTCATTCCTCTTCTCGGCAAAAAAGGCCCGCCATGTTCTCGATTCTCAAGCAAGAAAGCTTTCTGTTGCTGGCCCTGCTAGCCGCCATCGTTGCCTATCCACTGGAACACTGGTTGCTGCACACCGGCCAGATCGTTGCGCTGACCGGCGGCCTGGTGCTGATCGCCTTCATCGTCGCCGCATCGATGCGCGTCGCCCACCACGCCGAACTGCTCGCGGAAAAAGTCGGCGACCCCTACGGCACGATGATCCTGACCCTCGCCGCCGTACTGGTGGAAGTGGTGATCCTGGCGATCATGATGAGCAACGAAGCTTCACCGACGCTGGTCCGCGATACGATCTACTCGGCAGTGATGCTCGACATCAACGGCATCCTCGGCCTCGCGGCGTTGATGGGCGGGATCAAGCACGGTGAACAGTCTTACAACGACGATTCGGCGCGCAGCTATAGCGTGATGATCCTCACCGCCATGGGCGTGTCGATGGTTGTGCCGGAATTTATTCCCGAGGCCAACTGGAAGATTTATTCCGCGTTCACCATTGGTGCAATGGTCGTGCTTTACGCGTTGTTTCTGCGCATGCAGGTCGGGCCGCACAGCTACTTTTTCAGCTACAGCTACCCGGACAAACGCCGCAAGAAAGAGCCGCAAGACGCTGAGCAGAAATCACCCAGTATTGGTCTGTCGATCGGCATTCTTGTGTTTGGCATTGTGGTGATCGGCGCATTGGCCGAGGTGATGTCCAAGACCCTCGATCTGGGTCTGGAAGGTACGGGTGCTCCGCCGGTGATCACGGCGATTCTGGTGGCGGCGATCTCGGCAGCACCGGAGATTCTCACGGCATTGCGCGCAGCCTTGGCCAACCGCATGCAATCGGTGGTCAATATCGCCATGGGCGCGTCATTGTCGACGGTGATTCTGACGGTGCCGGTGATGGAAGCGATGGCGTTGTACACCGGCCAGCCGTTTCAAATGGCGATGACCCCGGTGCAGACGGTGATGATCTTCCTGACGTTGATCGTCAGCGCAATCAACTTGAATGACGGCGAGACCAATGCCATCGAAGGCATGACGCACTTCGTGTTGTTTGCGACGTTTATCATGTTGTCGCTTTTAGGTTTGTAAAAGCATCGCGGGCAAGCCCGCTCCCACAGGGGGCTGTGTTAACCACAAATTTTGTAATCGACGCGGACACTGTGGGAGCGGGCTTGCCCGCGATGGCGTCAGATCAGTCGCCTGCGATCAACTGTCGAGCAGCCTGGCTGTGATCAGCAATCAACCCTTTCAGATCCAGCCCTTCAACCTGCCCGTCAACCACGCGCCACTTACCGCCAATCATCACCCGATCCGCACGATCCGCGCCGCACAGCAGCAGCGCCGAAATCGGGTCATGGCTGCCGGAGAAGCGCAGCTCATCCAGCTTGAACAACGCCAGATCCGCCTGCTTCCCGACCGCCAGTTCACCGATATCGGTGCGGCCCAGCAGACTCGCCGAACCTTTGGTCGCCCAGCCAAGCACACGTTCTGGAGTGATTTTTTCAGCACCGTAACGCAGGCGCTGGATGTACAACGCCTGGCGCGCTTCGAGGATCATGTTCGACGCATCGTTCGACGCCGAACCGTCCACACCCAACCCGAACAACGCACCGGCGTCGGTCAGATCAATGCTCGGGCAGATGCCGGAAGCGAGGCGCATGTTCGAACTCGGGCAATGGCAGATGCCGGTGCCGGCGGCGCCGAGGCGGGCGATTTCGTCGGGGTTGAAGTGGATGCCGTGGGCCAGCCAGGTGCGCGGGCCGAGCCAGCCGACGCTGTCCAGGTAATCCACGGTACGCAGGCCGAAGCGTTGCAGGCAGAAATCTTCCTCGTCGAGGGTTTCGGCGAGATGGGTGTGCAGGCGCACATCGAGCTTGTTTGCCAGTTCGGCGCTGGCCGACATGATTTCCGGAGTCACCGAGAACGGCGAGCACGGTGCCAGAGCGATCTGGATTTGCGCGCCGTCGCCGCGCTCGTGGTACTCGTGAATCAGCCGCTGGCTGTCGTCGAGAATCACCGAACCTTCCTGCACGGTTTGCTGCGGTGGCAGGCCGCCGTCCTTCTCGCCGAGGCTCATTGAGCCACGGGTGAGCATGGCGCGCATGCCCAGTTCACGCACGGTTTCGACTTGCACGTCGATGGCGTTTTCCAGACCGTCCGGGAACAGGTAATGGTGGTCGGCCGCGGTGGTGCAGCCGGACAGCAGCAATTCGGCCAGAGCGACTTTGGTGGCGAGGGCAAGTTTTTCCGGGGTCAGCCGTGCCCACACCGGGTACAGGGTTTTCAGCCACGGGAACAACGGCTGATTGACCACCGGCGCCCAGGCGCGGGTCAGGGTTTGATAGAAGTGGTGATGGGTGTTGATCAGGCCGGGCAGGATCACATGCTCGCGGGCATCGAACACTGCGTTGCACGGCGCGGACGGTTGTTGACCGAGGCCGAGCACTTCGACGATCACACCATCTTGCACAACCAGACCGCCACGGGCATCGAGCGCGTTGGCCGTAAAAATGGCGAGGGGATTTTTTAACCAGGTACGGGTCGCAGGCATTGTGGCCGACTCCTCTGAAAGTTGGGTTCAGGGTTGCCAGCTCAGTGTTGCCCTGTCTGCTGATCCAGGGTCGCCGCGAAGGACGAGGCGCGCAGTTTCAAACAAATCGCCATCGCGGGCAAGCCCAACCCGACCGGTGTTACCAGGGAATGGTTTCGCCTTTGTAATTGACGAAGTGATGGCCGCCCTTGCCGGCATACGCATTCACCTGATCGACCAGACCGCGGGTGCTGGTCTCGACGTCGATGTCTGCACCTTCACCGCCCATATCGGTCTTCACCCAGCCCGGATGCAGCGACAGCACAGTGAGTTTCTGCTCGCCCAACTGCGTGACGAAACTGTTGGTCATCGAATTCAGTGCAGCCTTGCTTGCCTTGTACAGCGCCAGTTCCGGGGCGTCGGGCATTGTCACGCTGCCGAGCACCGAACTCATGAACGCCAGCACACCGCTGCCTTCACGAATTTGCCCGGCAAAGCGCTGTGCCAGATTGATCGGCGCCACCGCGTTGGTGAAAAACAACTGGCCGACTTCTGCCAGTGTTGCACCGCCCGGCGTCTGTACGTCCGGGCCTTTGACTCCGGCGTTGACGAACAGCAGGTCAAAGGTTTCGCTTTTGAGTTGTTGGGCGAGGGCGATCACCGCTTGCTGATCGTCCATGTCGAGTTTCTCGATCTGCACCTTGCCCAGCGCTTGCAGCGCCTCGGCGTGCGCAGGGTTGCGCACCGTGGCGGTGACTCGCCAGCCGTCGGCGAGCAAGGTTTTCACCAGACCCAGGCCAAGGCCCCGCGAGGCGCCGATGATCAATGCATGCTTTGGAGACATGAGGGGATTCCTTGAAAGTGAACGATCATGGATTCAATGGACAGCGTTGCCCGAGCCGTTGTTGCAACTCATGACGCAGCTCGCCGAGTTCTGTCATGCGGGCTTCGATCAGTTTGAGCTTGTCTTGCAGCAATTGCGTGACGGCGCTGTCCGGGTTCGGTGACTGCCACAGCTCGCCGACGCTGCTGCCGATCTCGCCGAGGGTAAAGCCCAGGCGCTGCGCAGTTTTGATGTAGAGCACCAGTTGCACCATCTCCGGCGGGTAGTCGCGATAACCGTTGGCCGAGCGCTGCGCCGCGATCAGTCCGCGCTGCTCATAAAAACGCAAAGTATCGCGGCTGACGGCGCTGGCCTGGGCTAACTCACCGATGCGCATGCTGGACATCTCGAAAGTGTTTGACCTTGGAGCATACTCCAGGCTTTAGCGTTGGTGCTCCTTGAATTTCTGGAGCATGGACGATGTGGACATCAACGCAATACCGCAATCTGGTGCGCGGCAGTGCCTGGTATGACTTACTCGTGACGGCGGCGTTCGTCACGCCTTGGAGTTTTGCTGCGTTGCATGGGGTATTGACTGCGGTCAGTCAGGCGCTGGATCTGCCCGGTGAATTGCCCGCGTTCGAGCCGCTGCACATGTTGATGGCCAATCTTTTGGGTTCGTTGGTGTGTGTTTGGGCGCTGCTGCGGATTCGTGATCCGCAGCAGGTTTTTGGGCGGTATGACGCGGTGGCGCGGTTTCTGTTCGCTGCTTGGCAAGCGTATGCGCTGGCCCATGGCGCTAGTTCATTGCTGGCGGTTTTCCTGTTGTTTGAACTGGCGTGGGGCATTGCACAGGTGTTGCCTGTCAGGTCCCCATCGCTGGCAAGCCAGCTCCCACAGTGTCCGAGTCGTACACAAAACTTGTGATCACCGCTGTACCTGTGGGAGCTGGCTTGCCAGCGATGGGGCCAGTGAAATCAACGCCCTAACGCCCGGACTGCCACGGCTGCCCCAACGACACCGGTGCATACAACCGGGTGCGCAACGCATCGCGCGACAACAGCACCAGCACCAGAATAGTCGCGACATACGGCAGCATCGCCAGCAGACTCGACGGAATCGCCAGCCCCAACCCCTGCGCCACAAGGTGCAGGATGCTGGCGAGTCCAAACAGATACGCCCCGAGCAACAAACGCCCGACACGCCAACTGGCAAACACCACCAGCGCCAAGGCAATCCAGCCACGCCCGGCAGTCATGTTCTCGGCCCACATCGGCGTGTAGGCCAGCGACAGATACGCCCCGGCCAACCCGGCCATCGCCCCGCCAAACAACACCGCCAAGGTGCGCACCAGCAGCACCGGCAAACCCATGGCACTCGCCGCATCCGGATTTTCACCGACCGCTTGAATAATCAGCCCGACACGGCTTTTCACCACCACCCACGCCACCAGCGCAAACAGCGCGAACGACAGATACACCAGCAGATCCTGCGCAAACAGCATCCGCCCGATCAGCGGGATCTCACTCAACAAAGGAATCGCGATTGGCTCAAACCCGGCCAGCGGTTTACCCACCCACGCCGCGCCGACAAAAGTCGACAGCCCGACGCCAAAAATTGTCAGCGCCAGCCCGGTGGCGACTTGATTGGCATTGAAAACCAGCGCGACCAAGGCAAACAGCGACGACAAGAGCATTCCGGCCAACATCGCCAACAACACGCCGAGCCACAGATTGCCGCTGCTGAACGCGACGATAAAACCGATCACCGCGCCAAACAGCATCATCCCTTCCTGACCGAGGTTGAGCACGCCGCTCTTTTCGCAGATCAATTCACCCAGCGCCACCAACAACAGCGGCGTGCCGCAACGCACCATGGCGTAGAAAATATTACTCAACAGGTCGATATCCATCACAGCGCTCCGGCGGTTACGGCAGGGGTAGCAGGGCGGCGAGCCCAACGCAGGTTCAGGCGCGGGCGATAGACAATCAGCACGTCACACGCGAGCAGGAAAAACAGCATCATTCCCTGAAACAATTGGGTGATCGCTTGCGGCAGATTCAAGGTCATCTGCGCGTTCTCGCCGCCGATGTACAGCAGCGCCATCAACAGACTGGAAAACAGAATGCCGATCGGATTGAGCCTGCCGAGAAACGCCACGGTGATCGCCGCGTAGCCATAGCCCGGCGAAACCTGCGGCACCAACTGACCTATCGGTCCGGTGACTTCGCAGACCCCGGCCAATCCCGCTAAACCACCGCTGATCAACAGCGCCAGCCAGATCAGACGCTTCTCGCGAAAGCCGACAAACCCCGCTGCGCGTTTATCCAGCCCGAGTACTTTGATCTGGAAACCGACAAAGCTTTTCTGCAACAACACCCACACCGCGACCAGCGCGAGCAGGGCGAAATACACCCCGGCGTGCACCCGGCCATCCTCCATCAGCAGCGGTAAACGGCTTGCGTCACCAAACATCGCCGACTCGGGAAAATTGAACCCGGCCGGATCTTTCAACGGCCCGTGTACGCAGAACAGCAACAGGTTCAGCGCGATGTAATTGAGCATGATGCTGGTGAGGATTTCATTGGCGTTGAAGCGTGTGCGAAGCCATGCGGTCAGCCCGGCCCACGCGGCACCGGCGAAGGTGCCGGTGAGCAGGATCAACACCAGCGCCCAGCGGCTTTGCATGTCGATGATGTTCACCGCCAGCGCACTTCCGGCCAATGCGCCAAGGAGTAACTGGCCTTCGGCGCCGATGTTCCAGATGCGCGCCTGATACGCCACCGCCAGTCCCAACGCGCACAGCAGAATCGGCAACGCCTTGACCAACAATTCCGAGACGCCATACAGATCGCTGACCGGCGCGATCAACAAGGTGTGCAAGGTTTGCAGCGGATCGTGACCGAGGGCGATAAACAGCAGCGAGCCGCAACCAAGTGTCAGCAGCGCCGCGAGCAGGGGTGAGCACCAGAGCATCAGGCGCGATTGACGGCCACGGGGTTCGAGGGAAAGCAGCATGGGAAACTCCGTTACACCGTCGCGTGGGATTGAGGACTGTCGAACTGACCGGCCATCCAGCCGCCGACATCGCTGAGTTGCGTATCCGTCGTGGCCTGTAATGCTGACAGGCGCCCGCCGCACAGCGCGCCGAGGCGGTCGCTGATCTGGAACAGTTCGTCGAGGTCTTCGGAGATCACCAGAATCGCCGCGCCAGCATCGCGCAGGGCGATCAGTGCGCGGTGAATGGTCGCCGCCGCTCCAACATCCACGCCCCAGGTAGGATGCGCGGCGATCAGCAATTTCGGTTGCTGGAGGATTTCCCGGCCAAGGATGAATTTCTGCAAGTTGCCACCGGACAGACTGCGCGCAGCGGTTTGTGTGTCCGGAGTCTTCACGCCGAAGCGCTGGATAATCTGTTCGGCGAGCGATTCGACCCTGCCGCGCTGGATCAGGCCGTGGCTGACCAGTCCTTGTTGAAAAGCCGTGAGCAGAGCGTTGTCGGCCAGGCTCAATTCCGGCACTGCGCCGTGGCCGAGGCGCTCGGCGGGGACGAACGCCAGACCGAGTTTGCGCCGCGCATCCGGGCGTAAATTGCCCGCTGCCTGGCCATTGAAATTGATGGTCGCCGCCGCTTCGCGTGGCAGGGTTTGTTCACCGCTGAGCAGCGCAAGCAATTCGTCCTGCCCATTGCCCGCGACACCAGCGATGCCGACGATTTCGCCGCTACGCACCTGCAAGTCGACATCGCTGAGCGAGCAGCCGAACGAATCCGGGTTGTGCCAGCTCAATCCACTGACCTGCAAAAACGGCGCGCCACCGTCGACCTTCGGAAAGTCACCAATCATCGCCGCCGCTTCACCAACCATCATTTGCGCCAGCTCACGATCCGAGCAATCAGATGGCACGCAATGCCCTGCGACCCGCCCGCCGCGCAGCACCGTGGCGCTGTGGCACAAAGCGCGCACTTCACCAAGCTTGTGGCTGATAAACAGGATGCTGCAACCCTCGGCCGCGACTCGGCGCAGGGTGATGAACAATTCGTCGGCCTCTTGTGGCGTCAGCACCGAGGTCGGTTCGTCGAGGATCAGCAGACGAATGTCCTGCATCAGGCAGCGAATGATTTCCACCCGTTGCCGTTCGCCGATCGACAGGCTGTGGACAAGTCGCTCAGGCTCCAGCGCCATGCCGTAGCGCCGCGAGACTTCGCGAATTTTTGGTTCAAGCTGTTTCGGCGTACCGGCCGCCGCGCCCATTGCCAGCGCAATGTTCTGCGCCACGCTCAAGGTTTCGAACAGCGAGAAATGCTGGAACACCATGCCGATCCCCAACTGCCGCGCCTGGGCCGGATTGCGCATGTTCACCCGTTGGCCCTGCCAGAGCATTTCGCCGGCATCGGCTTGAGTGACGCCGTAGATGATCTTCATCAGCGTACTTTTTCCCGCACCGTTTTCGCCGAGCAGGGCGTGGATTTCACCGGGCGCGATGCTCAGGTCGATGGCGTCGTTGGCCAAGCAACCGGGGTAGCGTTTGCTGATATGGCGCAGTTGCAGACGTGGGGTCGGGTCGGGATTTGTAAAGGGGATCGGCATGACAGGCTCGGCTGCTTGGAGTTATGCCTGTGGATAAAGCAATTTCCTGGCCATTGAGTCAGGAACACCTGCAGACGCTGATCGCCTGCGCCTGATGCAGAGCTCTCGCGGTTAATTGCGCACGACACCGAGCACCACTTGAGGGCGAAGCCGTTGATCAGGCTCCAGTTTTGCCCGCGTGCAACTGATCAAAAAACGAGCAACTGCGCCGGAGCTATACACAACCTGCGACTGCGCCAGTCATGAACGGGTTATCCACAGGTTGCTCCACAGTATTTGTGCGCAACATGAACCACCGGGTATAAGCGCTATGGTGCTTTCTTCTAATGGTGCTAAAGCAGGTTAACTTATTGTTTTTACGCAAAAAATACACGTGAGTGGGGCGATTGCACAAAAAATGAGCAAATCGCTCAAAGCCGCATGACAGAAGGGTTACAGCGGTATGTGCTCAGGTTATCCACAGCCGGGTGCACAACAGATGTGGGCAACTCATGGGCGTAAAAATACACAGGGTTGCCCCAAAACGTCGCAGGTGGTTTATCGCTGCAGCAAAATCCGCCCACGGCTCAAATCGGCCAATTGGCTCTGTAGCAATTCGATGTGCGCCTCACCCACCGCCAACTGCAACTCGACGCCATTCGCTGTGAATTTTTCCTCCACCACCAACCCACCCAAATCCGCGACCCGCAACTTGACCAACGGCAGCTCGGCGAACCCACACGCGCAACTCAACGGCACCCGACTGATCAACTCGACCTTTGCCGCCGCTTGCAGGCACTTGTTGGCCCCGCCGCCATATGCCCGGGCCAACCCGCCGGTGCCCAGTTGAATGCCGCCATACCAGCGAATCACCAGCACCGCGACCTGATCGCAATCCTGCGCTTCGATAGCCGCCAGAATCGGCCGGCCCGCTGTGCCACCGGGTTCGCCGTCGTCGCTGCTGCGGTATTGCGCACCGAGTTTCCACGCCCAGCAATTGTGCGTGGCGTTCAGATCGCTGTGCTGATCGAAAAACGCCTGCGCATCGGCAGGGCTGCCGATCGGCGCGGCGAAAGTGATGAAGCGGCTTTTGCGAATCTCTTCGCGGTATTCACAAAAGTCGCTGAGGGTGAATGGCATAACGCGTCTTATATAGAAGGATTGAGGCCGCAGCCTTTGAGGATGATGCGGATCAGGTTGTCGCCAGCGTCTTGCATGTCCTGCTTGGTCAACTTGCTGCGACCGCTGACGCGGCATATCTGCGTGGCGAAGTCGGCGTAATGCTGAGTGCTGCCCCACAGCAGAAAGATCAGGTGCATCGGGTCGACCGGGTCCATTTTGCCTGCGTCGATCCACGCCTGAAACACACCGGCGCGGCCCTGGAACCAGGCGCGGTAGTCCTGATTGAAATATTCTGTCAGGCATTCGCCGCCGCTGATCACTTCCATCGCGAAAATGCGCGAGGCTTGCGGCTGACGCCGGGAGAATTCCATCTTGGCGCGGATGTAGCGGCTCAGCGCTTCGGCTGGATCGTCCTCGGCGGTGAGGGTGTTGAAGGTGCTGTCCCACAACTCGATGATGTTGCTCAGCACCGCCACGTACAACCCGAGTTTGTTGGTGAAGTAATAATGCAGGTTCGCCTTGGGCAACCCGGCCTTCACGGCGATGGTGTTCATGCTGGTGCCTTTGTACCCGTGACGAGCGAACTCGTCTTCGGCGGCTTTGATGATGGTCTCTTCGTTCTTCTGACGAATGCGGCTGGCGGGTTTGCCGCCGTGGGCTGGGACTTCAAAGGTCATAGGCACTTCCGGGTTTGTCTGTGGGTGCAACCAGATGCGTTGATAGCGCACCCACCGTTTTACGACAAGTCCCGATACGATAAATCGTTACGCCTGTTCGATCTTGTTCAGCGAGTGGCCGCCAGACTCTCCAGAAAACTTTCCAGCACCAAATGTGGGCGTCGGCCCTTGCGTGTGACCGATGCGAGGCTCAGATCATAAAACCGCGTATTCGCCTTGAGCGCACGCAAGCGCCCCTGTTGCACCCAGAGGCTGGCGTAGTGGTCCGGCAGATAGCCGATGTAGCGCCCGGTCAGAATCAGAAACGCCATGCCTTCGCGGTCAGAGGCACTGGCGGTGCAGTTCAGCGCCTGATAGTGCGCCTGAATATCCGCCGGCAACCGGAAGGTCGGCGCGATGGCGTCCTGACTGTTTAGGCGCTCGTCATCGAGTTGCTTATCGTCTACGTAGAACAACGGATGACCCACAGCGCAGTACAGCAGCGAGCGCTCGCTATACAACGGCTGGTATTCCAGGCCCGAAAGCGCACTGGCCTGCGGCACTACGCCTACATGCAGGCGACCGTCGAGCACGCCTTGCTCGACTTCATTCGGCGCGATCATGCGGATCTGGATCTGCACATCCGGCCCGCGCTCCTTCAACTGGGCGAGGGCGTGGGTGATGCGCATGTGCGGCAGGGTGACCAGGTTATCGGTGAGGCCGATGATCAACTCGCCGCGCAAATGCTGGTGCAGACCGTTGACCTCGGTGCGGAAACTTTCCAGCGCACTTAATAGTTGCAGCGCCGATTGGTAAACCTCACGACCTTCCTCGGTCAGGGAAAAACCGGCGCGCCCGCGCTGGCACAGGCGCAGACCGAGACGCTGTTCCAGATCGCTCATTTGCTGGCTGATCGCCGAACGGCCGATGCCGAGCACGGTTTCCGCCGCCGAGAAGCCGCCGCTTTCCACCACGCTGCGAAAGATCCGCAGCAAGCGGATATCAAAGTCGCTGACCTGGGCCAGTGGATCGGGGCGGCGGGTGCTCATGATTTATCGGCTCAAAGTTTAGTGCAGATCGAACTGAAGGTTAGAAGAGTTGGATTTCACCGACTTTATCGGCGTGGCAACTTAGCTGCAACAACGACTTTTATCTCCCTGCCGCTTTCTGCCCTTCGAGGTTTTGTAAATGAACATGCCCGAGAACGCTCCGTCTTCACTGGCCAGCCAATTGAAACTGGACGCGCACTGGATGCCGTACACCGCGAACCGCAACTTCCAGCGCGATCCGCGACTGATTGTGGGTGCCGAGGGCAGTTGGTTGATCGACGACAAGGGCCGTCGGGTTTATGACTCGCTGTCCGGTCTGTGGACTTGCGGCGCCGGGCACACGCGCAAGGAAATTCAGGAAGCGGTCTCTAAGCAACTGGGCACGCTGGATTACTCTCCGGGCTTCCAGTACGGCCATCCGCTGTCATTCCAGTTGGCTGAGAAAATCACCGACCTGACGCCGGGCAATCTGAATCACGTGTTCTTCACCGACTCCGGCTCCGAGTGCGCCGACACCGCGGTGAAAATGGTCCGCGCCTACTGGCGTCTGAAAGGCCAGGCGACCAAAACCAAAATGATCGGTCGTGCTCGTGGTTATCACGGCGTGAACATCGCCGGCACCAGCCTCGGCGGTGTCAACGGCAACCGCAAGCTGTTCGGTCAGTCGATGATGGATGTCGATCACCTGCCGCACACCTTGCTGGCGAGCAATGCGTTCTCCCGTGGCATGCCGGAGCAGGGCGGTATCGCTTTGGCCGATGAGCTGCTGAAGCTGATCGAGCTGCATGACGCGTCGAACATCGCAGCTGTATTCGTTGAACCGATGGCCGGTTCGGCGGGCGTGCTGGTTCCGCCACAGGGTTACCTCAAGCGTCTGCGCGAGATCTGTGATCAGCACAACATCCTGCTGGTGTTCGACGAAGTGATCACCGGGTTCGGCCGTACCGGCTCGATGTTCGGCGCCGACAGCTTTGGCGTGACCCCGGACCTGATGTGCATCGCCAAGCAAGTCACCAACGGCGCGATCCCGATGGGCGCGGTGATTGCCAGCTCCGAGATCTACCAGACCTTCATGAATCAGCCGACGCCTGAATACGCAGTGGAATTTCCCCACGGCTACACCTATTCCGCGCACCCAGTGGCCTGCGCCGCTGGCCTGGCTGCACTCGACCTGCTGCAAAAAGAAAACCTGGTGCAGAGCGTGGCCGAAGTCGCGCCGCATTTCGAAAATGCGCTGCACGGTCTGAAAGGCTCGAAGAACGTTGTCGACATTCGTAACTACGGCCTGGCCGGTGCGATCCAGATTGCCGGCCGTGATGGCGACGCGATCGTGCGTCCATTCGAAGCCGGTATGGCGCTGTGGAAGGCCGGGTTCTACGTGCGTTTCGGCGGTGACACCCTGCAGTTCGGCCCAACTTTCAACAGCAAGCCGCAAGACCTGGATCGTCTGTTCGACGCGGTCGGCGAAGTGCTGAACAAGATCGACTGATTTTCCTTCTATATATACCTACAAAAACGGGCACTCCCTGACGGGTGCCCGTGGACAAGAATTCAGGAGTTTTCGATGAGCGTTATCCCGCATTTGATCAATGGCGAACTGGTGACCGAGAACGGTCGCTCGGTTGATGTATTCAACCCGTCTACCGGTCAAGCGATCCACAAGTTGCCGCTGGCCAGTCGCGAAACCATCCAGAGCGCCATTGATGCTGCCAAGGCTGCGTTCCCTGCCTGGCGCAACACACCGCCGGCCAAACGTGCGCAGGTGATGTTCCGCTTCAAACAACTGCTGGAGCAGAACGAAGCGCGCATCGCGCAATTGATCAGCGAAGAACACGGCAAGACACTGGAAGATGCTGCTGGTGAATTGAAGCGCGGCATCGAGAACGTCGAGTTCGCTTGCGCTGCCCCGGAAATCCTCAAGGGCGAGTACAGCCGCAACGTCGGCCCGAACATCGATGCCTGGTCGGACTTCCAGCCGTTGGGCGTGGTTGCCGGTATCACCCCGTTCAATTTCCCGGCGATGGTGCCGTTGTGGATGTATCCACTGGCAATCGTCTGCGGTAACTGCTTCATCCTCAAGCCGTCCGAGCGAGATCCAAGTTCGACGCTGCTGATCGCACAGCTGCTGATCGAGGCTGGTCTGCCCAAAGGCGTGATGAGCGTGGTGCACGGCGACAAGACTGCAGTGGACGCGCTGATCGAAGCGCCGGAAGTCAAAGCGCTGAGCTTCGTTGGCTCGACGCCGATTGCCGAGTACATCTACGCCGAAGGCACCAAGCGCGGCAAACGCGTGCAGGCACTGGGCGGCGCGAAGAACCATGCGGTGCTGATGCCGGATGCGGATCTGGATAATGCGGTCAGCGCGCTGATGGGTGCGGCTTACGGTTCTTGTGGTGAGCGCTGCATGGCGATCTCGGTGGCCGTGTGTGTTGGCGACCAAGTGGCTGACGCGCTGGTGGCGAAACTGGTGCCGCAGATCAAGGCGCTGAAAATCGGTGCGGGCACTTCCTGTGGTCTGGACATGGGGCCGTTGGTTACCGGCCAGGCGCGGGACAAGGTCAGCGGTTATGTCGAAGACGGCGTGACGGCGGGCGCGACCCTGGTGGTCGACGGTCGTGGCTTGAGTGTGCCGGGGCATGAAGAAGGCTTCTTCCTCGGTGGCTGCCTGTTCGACAACGTCACCCCTGAGATGCGCATCTATAAAGAAGAGATCTTCGGGCCAGTGCTGTGCATCGTTCGGGTGAATAGCCTGGAAGAGGCGATGCAACTGATCAACGATCACGAATACGGTAATGGCACCTGCATCTTTACCCGTGATGGTGAGGCGGCGCGGTTGTTCTGTGACGAGATCGAAGTCGGCATGGTCGGCGTTAACGTACCGTTGCCAGTGCCAGTGGCTTATCACAGCTTTGGTGGCTGGAAGCGCTCGCTGTTCGGCGATCTGCACGCTTATGGCCCGGATGGCGTGCGCTTCTACACCCGTCGCAAGGCGATCACCCAGCGCTGGCCCCAGCGCGCGAGCCATGAGGCTTCGCAGTTCGCATTTCCTTCTCTATAAGTAGAGGAGGGCAGAAGGCCGACCTTATGGTCGGCCTTCGTGTTTTCGGGGGTTTTTAACCTTTGTGACAGAAATATGAAAATAGCGGTTGACGGCAGATTCTGGAAGTCTATAATTCGCCCCACTTCCGGCGCAGTCGAAACGGAAAACTCCTTGAGATTCAATGAGTTATGTAGGTTTCGGCAGTGCAGGGCTTCAGTTTATCGAAGTTGGGAAGTGGCTGAAAAAGAGGTGTTGACAGCAGCGTGTAACGCTGTAGAATTCGCCTCCCGCTGACGAGAGATCGGAAGCGCAAGTGGTTG